>JAIPJL010000114.1 GCA_021734165.1 bacterium
TTGAAAACGTTGATACCGACGTTATCGGGGCCTCTACAGAAGACATAAAGATAGCAGTCATCCGGATCGTCAGGCCAGACGCCAAGTCCGTAAATACGCAGTTCATCAGGACGATTATAGGTCTCAACAACATCACCATCACGGTTGATAGCGAAGATGTCGGTAGAAATATCTGAAGCTAATAATACTTCATCAACAGGATCCCAGGCAAGCGCGCGTCCTTCAAGATTAGCGTCAACAGAGAATTCTATTTCAAGGTCACCTGTAGTAGTGAAACCGTAGAAGGTTCCTTCTACCGCTCCCCAGATCAGTTCACCATCGTAAGCCAGATCACGCATACCATAGCGATCTTCGACAAACTGGTCGAACCCACCAACGACTTCCCGGTCTGCGTTCAGGATATAGATTTTATTAGGATTACCGCCGTTGTTACCGCCTGAAATGAAGAATTGTTCTTCAGCGAAAACAGCTCCTGCAAGCATGTCGTCACCGCAGGCATCCTGGATTTCATCGGTCTGACGTAATTCAAACGGTTCAGCGTTTGCATCACCGAGCAGTCTTCTGTCAACCGCATAAGTCAGTGGTCCGTTACCGCCGTTATCGACCTGAAATTCAAATTCATGTGTATAACCCGGTTCGAGCTGCATGGTGAATTGACGTTCACTTGGAGTGCACTCGGAGTGGAGGAGAGATACGTTCAAATCAATATCCTCATCAGTGATTTCAACTGTTTCAGTAGTTGGAAGGAAATCAACTGCTGAGAAATCCAACTGATATTCACCGGGAGGCAGGTCATTAAAGGAATAGTACCCTTCTTCATCCGTGAAGCGTGTCATTATGTAACGATCCATTGAGATCGTTGTATTACTAACAACACCATCGTTTGAAGCATCCGTAACAGTACCACTTATAGAAGCTACATCGTTTTCTACTGATGCAACAACAGAGATGAAAAGAGTTGTTGGTTCGAAATCATCACGATCATTTTCGGGCTCGGTTAATTCGATGGTGACAAGAATGTTATACAGACCAGCTTCGCATTCTGTCGGATCAAGCGTAATTTGAATTGCTTCTTCATCGTTGCCGTTAATGACGCCAGTTTCCGGTTCTGCTGTAAGCATGTTGAATTCGATTATTCCATCATCAATAACATACCACCTGTTTTCAGCAGATGAATACCATAAGTTTTCGCCATCGTGTTCAAGACCATACAAATTTCCCTGATTTAAGTTAACACTCTGGACATCATCCATTCTGTCTTCTTCAGGATTAACCTGGTAAAGCACACCTGTATCGGATCCAAGAATCCATAATGGCGCATCACCATGATCCGGAACCCAGGCAACTGCACAGATCCAGGAATTAATATTTCTACAATCAATACTATGAAGAACCTCACCATCGAGATTAATCTGAAAAACTACTGTGCTTTCATCATTTTCACTCATAGAGCTATACCAGAGATTTTCACCATCCCAAGCAACACCAAAGATCATATTCTGATTAATTCTGATTGACTGAACAACGTCAAATTCATTGTCGATTTGTGTTAGAGTATTATTATCAATCGATGACGCCCAGAATCCATCACCATCCCAGCACAAACCGGTATAGCCGCTGTTGATACGTGCTTCTTCCCGAATCTCACCTTCGAGATCAACACCTATCATGTTTCCGGTTGAATAATCAACACCCCACATCAGATTTCCGTCCCAGGCAAGCCCTGTCCACAGCTCAGCATTGAACTGGAAATCATTTATTGCATCTCCCAGTTCATCTCGACGTGGTCCTGCATTTCTGTCTTCTTCATCCTTAATAAGATCGTAATCAATGGTATAAGCAATTGCATCATTACCATTGTTTGTTAGGATTAAATTGACTTGTTCAGCTTCTCCTTCAAGGTAGGCGCTAAATCCTATTGGATCGACGGTGACCTGTGCAGTTGCTGACCCGGAAAGAACTAATCCTAAAGTTAGAATTAGAATTAAGCGAATCCGTTTACAGTAACACATTACTTATCCTCCTTAGCTTGAAATATTTTGTGAGTATGGAAAGTTAAAAATGAAATCACTATATCGTCATGTTAGGTTGTATATCAAAATTTATAGCATACTTTAACGTTATGCAACAGTAAACAATCCACTTAAAGCTGTCTCATATTATAAATTTTAAAATTTAACAATAAGAATAAGAGATAAAGAACAGCCAGCCTTAATGGCCGGCTGTTCTTTATATTTCAAGTACAGGTATTACCTGATAAGCATAACTTTCCTGATAATTGACCGGTCTCCTGCACTAAGCCTGATAAAATACAATCCGGATGTAAACTGCTCCGCATTCCATATTTCAGTATTAATCCCGGCATTTGCACAACCATTCTTTAAGGTTGCGACTTTTTGACCGGAGATGTTATGCACCGACAATGTGATATTCATATTAAACGGAACTGTATAGCTGATTGACGTTGTTGAATTGAAAGGATTGGGATAGACTGAGTCGATGGTTATTACATTTGGCAGCGATGCGTTATCACTCTCTTCAACAAAAAGGTATTCAGCATGCCAGTTCGGTCCTCCTTCATATAGCTCTTCGCGTGCGATCTGTTCAACAGGAACTTTGTGATAAATCCAGGGGCATAAAGTTTCTACTTCCTCGCGGTTATCGTAGTCCTCAATTGTTGTTCCGGGATCTGTGTCGATTTCATACGAAATGTGGAGAAAATCGTCAACAACTTCCGCCATCGTTGGGTAACATTCGCACTCATACTCGCCTTCCGCAGCAAGATGAGTTCTGGTTTCCGTAATCATGGTTGGCATGTACCAGGAAGCGCCGTTATCTTCCGATACTGTCACCGCAATATCACCGTTGCAGTAATTTTCATTTGAATAGTCATTGAGTGGGTAGTAGTTGTAAACGCAATATAGCACTCCTTCTTGATCATAACCAAGTGAAGGATGACAAACGTTAGATTTAAACGCACCTGGAATAGGCCAGCGAATCTCGTTTCCATCGTCATCAACTTCTCTGTGTGTGAACCAGCCATCAACAACAGGCACGATCTCTTCACTGACTTCATCCCAATGGAAGAGCATTGATGCATCACCTGTGACTCCTTCGATTGGCGGTTCGTCGTCGAGGTAGGGATGTTCCCAGACACCACGGGCGTCAAACACTATATGAATGTTATTATCCGGATCGAAAATAATATCAAAAGAACCATAAGGTCGTAATGTATCACCATAAGCAGGATCACCTTCGAGATCGGGATTGGGAGGGATATTGTCAGTTACATTAAGTGGATCGTCGAAATTCCAGTTCTCGCCGTCGTCTGTCCAAACCAGCATTAAATCATTGTTGTAGCCATAGCCATTATAATTTTCGGGCTGTGGAATTCCTGCACGAGGATTTAAGTATATGATAGCAGCTCTCTCGTTCTGATGTGAGCAGGCAATTTTCAAAGTAGTACGGTGTGTTCCTCCGATTTCAAAGGGAAAATCACCGAATTGGATTTCATCGTTTTCATTGACGGATCCCTGAGCATAAGAGATCATTCCCCGATCACGTCTCTGGCTGGCTGTATGAATACGTCCTTCAGGGCTCATAACGCCTTGTGTGAAATATATTGCCTGGTCCTGGTATTTGGGGAGAGGGGTGGGAATAAATACACCCCATCCTGTTTGGAAATCAAGAGCAGCCATTCCCTGCCATGCAGTATCAACCTTACAATGAAAGAATGAAAGCGCTCTGTTTTGTCCGTCGGTCGAAAGGCAAAGGCAGCCAAATCCGCCTTTATCCTCATAATCTACCTGATCACCGCCTTCAGAACGCCATTCATCAGTTTCCGGATTGTAATAATTATATTGCTGATGTCTTTCAGCAACGGAAAGTCCGGATTCGTAGCTGTCTGTCCAAGTTATATGAATACCTCCATTCGCATCTACAGCAATCATCTCGCCGAGAGCGCCGTTGGTCTGGAAATCATACCAAGTATCGCCAACTATTGTCCTTTCGCCAATAAGATCATCACGGCGAGGTTCAAATACTTTAAACTTATACACAGCGTGCGCATTTTGAATTTGGGTATCAGGGAGAATAACCTGATCCAGATCCATTGCTTTTCCTGAAATTGCATAATCAGGTACTGATGCATGAAGCAAGGTCGCGCTTAAGAAAAACAAAATTATTAGAACTGATTTCTTCATAATGTCTCCCGAAGATTTCTTAAAATGGTTACAATGTTAATTTTATAATGTAAATACTCTGATTGGAATTTACAAATCAGAACATAAGGATAAAATAAGTATTGAAATAGATTTTAGACCAGTATTGCTTATTTGAATTAAATCATTTAACTTGAAATGAAAACAAAACACCATTTTAAACAGAATGATTAAAATCAAACGTCCTGTAGTAGGTTGGATACTTTATGACTTTGCTAACTCCGCTTTTGCGACTATTGTACTCGCAGTGATTTTCAATCGTTATTACGCTGAAGTAGTTGCAGGTGGTCAGGCGGGAACTATGATTTCTCTCCCGTGGGGTAAGTATAGCATCCCAGGATCTGTCATGTGGAGTTTCCTGGTTGCATTTTCGACAGCTATTGTGGCAATAACTTCACCACTTCTTGGAGCAATGGCAGATCGAGGATACTTGCGAAAGAAACTTCTTGTTGTTTACTGTTATATTGGAGTTACTGCCACGATAGCTTTATCATTCATCGGCAGGGGAGATGTATTCATTGGGGGTTTCATATTTGTTATTGCGAATCTCGGTTTTGCAGGAGGAAATGTTTTCTATAATTCGTTTCTTCTCGATGTGAGTAGAAGAGAGACATTTGGCAGTATTTCAGGAATTGCTTGGGGGCTTGGTTATCTTGGTGGTGGTTTATGTCTTGTGATAAGTCTTATAATGCTGAAGAAACCACAGTTATTGGGTTTTCCCGAAGGTCACTTTACGGTAAGTCATTGTATCGTGTTAGCTGGTATCTGGTGGGGAGTATTTGCTTTGCCTACTGTACTGTGGATTAAAGAAAGAACAAAGATGTCGAAAGAGATTATTACCTTGAGTAAACTCACATCCGAGGGTTTTAATCGTTTAATTAGAACATTTAAAAAGATCAGGCGCTATAAACAATTAGTCAGATTTTTAGTCGCCTTTTTGATTTTTAATGATGGAGTTGAAACAGTTATTATAATGGCTGCTATATTTGGCGCCGAAGTAGTTAAAATGGACGCTGGTGATCTGATAATGTTTTTTATTATGGTTCAGGCAACTGCTATAGTGGGGTCAATTTTTTTTGGTTGGTTGTCTGATATTATAGGTAATAAAAAGACTCTTCTTATTAACATTGTGATCTGGTTAGGGATTGTTATCTGGGCTTATTTTCTGGGTTGGATATCTGATTATCGTACCGAATTCTATTTATTGGGCGTCATTACCGGAATAGTAATGGGGGGCATTCAGGCTTGTTCAAGAGCTTTGCAGGCATCGTTCACGCCGGATGGGCATTCAGCGGAATTTTTTGGTTTTTGGGCAATAAGCGGTCGATTCGCAAGTATTTTTGGTCCTTTCTTCTATGGATTAGCTATATTAATATCAGGGGGTGTTAAATCGGGCATACTCGTATTAGGGATTTTCTTTGTTGTTGGTGGATTACTGTTAGTAAGAGTCAATGAGGATGAGGGTATAAGAGCGGCTGTAGTTTCCGATAACAACATCCGTGTATAATATTGACTTTTAGTATAGATGGACTTATATTTCATAGTTCGAAACTTAGGAAAAACATCATGAAAAAAAAGATTGAGGACATAGCACCGCGCATACTCATCGTCGATGATGAAGAACTTATCGGCGAACTGCTGAGTGATTATCTACGCGAAAAAAAATATGAACCATTTTACATCGCTAAAGGAACGGAAGCTCTTAAGTACGTGAAAAAACTTAGACCCCATGTAGTTCTACTTGACATCCGAATTCCTGATATGAACGGGTTGGAAATCTTAAAACAAATACATGAGATCGATCAGACCGTTGCTGTGATTATGATAACGGGTATGCATGATGAGGATACTGCCAGACAAGCTCTTCAGTTAGGCGCCGTCGATTATATCACCAAACCAATCGATCTTGAATATCTTGACACAAGCCTGGTAATAAAAATGTCATCAATGCTGGATACTCATTAAAGTGAACGGAGTATAAAATGCGGATAGGACCTTGGGAGATAGCCCTGATAGCCATGGTTGTAATCGTGCTATTCGGAGCCAAGAAAATACCTGAAATCATGCGTGGTCTTGGATTGGGTGTTAAAGAATTTAAGTCGGGATTGCGTGATCAGGATGATGAAAAGAAATCATCAAGTGATGAGAATAAAACGGATGAGAAGGAAGAGTCTTCAAAATCTGAAAAGTAGTATTTATAATTGATGATTTATCAATATTTCTGTTCAATAAGCTGGACAGGGCATTGAACTACTTAAGACTATTTAAACTTTCTAAAACTATTTAGAGAATATCATTTGGCATGTCGGACTTGTCCCGACATGTTTAGTTTGGGGCTTTGTTCACGTCTCTTGGTTCAGGAAAAGATCCGCTGACCATCGCTAATAATTCCGGAAACAACTCTGGATTACCTGCAACAATGTCGCCACTTGAAAGAATATCCTCACCACCCTGAAAATTAGAAAAATTACCTCCCGCTTCACTTATAATCAGTGATCCGGCAGCAATATCCCAAGGCGCCAAATCCAGTTCCCAGAAACCGTCAAATATTCCCACTGCAAGGTAACAGAGATCAATCGCAACAGCGCCAGGTCGTCTGACGTCACCGCAATTCATAAGTATTTTACCAAATAAATTTAAATATTCTTCTGCTAATTGACGAGTTCGAAATGGAAATCCTGTGGCAAGCAAACTATCACGGAAAACTCTTCCTTTGCTAACATTAATTTGTTTTCCATTTCTGAAAGCTCCAAATCCTTTTCCCGCTTTGAACAGCTCTTCTGTCGGTGGAATATAGATAGCTCCAGCAATAATCTCTCCCCAGCGATCGGTTAATTTTCTCCTTCGTTCCAGCGCCACAGATACAGCCCAAATCGGTAAATTACGCAGAAAATTTGTTGTGCCATCAAGTGGATCAATTATCCATCTGTATAAGGAATCAGTATCAGAACGGATCCAGCCAGCTTCTTCAGTTAATATCTGATGCTCAGGCGCTTTCTGCTTGAGGAGAGCTACTATTGCATTTTCGGATGCTTTATCAGCTTCGGATACCCAATCACCTCTGTTCTTGGTGATTATTGTAGATGAATCTGTTTTGCCAGAATACTGTTTAAGTATATTACCGCCTAATAGCGCGGCTTCAACAGCGAGATCAAGCCAGTTATTTTCAATTATCAATTTTCCTGCTCCTTAGAGATTTCTTTACGAAAGTTCTGATTATATTTAAAGCCAGCATTATAAGGAAAGCTATCAAGGCTGTGCGCCAGAGTGAAAACTCAAAGCTGACGGCTGTCATTATACCATCGCTATTTTGCAGTTCTTTGCCGCTGAATTCCCAGGTTAATCTGCCGTTTTCGTCTTCTTTACCATTCGTTGATGAAGGATTTCCAGGTAATTCAAGATTGAATATAAAATTATCATCTTCGATGTCTTTGCTTATCTGATATTTACGTTCCAGCGAATTTCCTATAGTTGAGAATAATTCAACATTTTCCTCTCCGGCAACGTCAATCAACCTGCCGAGAAATATTGGTCTTAAGTCATTCCACCATTCAAGATTCATTGTGTTGGGATTCTCTATATCCTGATCGTTTAAATATTCATGCAGATCTTCCGCCCAGCCAGCTCTTGAGATTGAAAGTATTGTCTCAGATGTGTCCATTAAAGCAGGTTGCCGTATCTCTGCCAATTGCCAAACGCGATCAAACAGTTTTATATAACGACTAATATTCCATTGAATAATCCCTACAGCAAATTTCTCTTCAAGTATTTTTATCTCTTCCGTAGAGAGTTGTTTCATCATCTCATCATCATCGATGATTCTACATTCTTCGGGCACAAAGTCCCAGATATCACCGTATAGTTTATCAAATTCGCGTGAATATAACACCCCTGTAAATATCCAATCGGTTCCGAACCAACTATCTTGTTTTAAAATATTAAATTCATGCTGTAAATATACAGTATCCGATTCTGTCTTTTTCCAATTAAGCATTTCACTAAATTTGGAATAATCATCAATTGTTACTAATGATTCATAGTGGTGCACTTCGTCATCATCTGTTTTTTCAATCCAGGTTTTAACTTCCCAAATTGTTGAATCAGGAAATAACTGCCCTTGATCGTCAAAATCCATACGATCACCCCGCGCATGATATTTTATATCTGTGATACTATCTGGTTTTACAGTCAGATTGAAGGTATGCTCAATGCATCCGTAGCTTGTTAGCAGGAAAATGGAAACTGAGATTACTAATAGTTTTTTAATCATCCTGTTTGCTCCTCTTGCAGAAATATTGTTATTAATGTCCAACTTGTTCGTCAGCATTAAGCATAAAGTCTTGCTATCCTGTTAACAAGACGTTATTTTTCTATACGAACACCGTCCGTCGTATCCGCCTTTAAAAATGGTAGAGTATTTAACATTATGCAAGTAACTCTCGCAGGTCATAACCTTGATGCTGAGATAATTAGCCTCATTAATCGTATTACTGATGAGTATCGTTTAGGCTCAACAGACGAATCCAGTCAGATACCACAGCTTATCTCTCAGTTAGAAAATGAATCGCTGACTCCGGAAACACTTTCGGCTGCATACGCAAGGATTAGTCGAAGCGACAAAGATATATTTTCTTTACGCAGAGAAGCAAGAAACTCAGTAAGCCGATCCAGACGAACAAATGAAAGAATAGTTTTCGGATACGGTCATGCTTCAATTGCAGAACATGCAATACTTAATCTTGATATTACCGGAATATCAAGACTTGCGCTGGAAGAGCTTGAATCGCACAGGCTTGCTTCCTACACTGAAGCATCCCAGCGATATATTGCCATGAGTGGTGATTTTATGATACCGGATGAAGTTGTTCAGGCTGGATTGAAAGAGAAGTTTGAATCGGTATGTAAAAGACAATTTGAAGGTTATTCGAAGCTAATCAAATTTTTAGAAAAACTTTATCATGATTATCCGGATCACGACAGAAATATAAAAGCAAGAGAGGATTCTCGCTATGTGCTGCCTCTGGCTTGTAACGGACAGGTTGGGGTGACTGTTAACGCTCGCGTCGCTGAATGGATGATACGCAATTTTAACCGATCTTCTCTATCTGAAGTCAGAGAGTTGGCAGGTTTAATGCACAGCGAGATAAAGAAAGTCACACCATCTCTAATAAAATATACAGAACCCAACTGTAGTCTTGACATAGCTCAAAAGAATTTAGAACATATAAGTGCTTCACTTGTAGAAATTTCTTCAACTGGTAATGGAGATAATGTCGAATTGATTGAAGCTCCTGTTATTGGTGAACGAAATATCATTGCAGCATTGCTGTTCAGCTCGGGCAAAGGTTCGTTTGGTGATTGTATTAATGCAGTAGAGAAATTAAGCGCTGTTGAGCGAAAGAAACTGTTAATTTCCGTTCATAAGTGCATATCTGCATACGAACCGGTACGTCGTGAAATGGAATTATGCAATTTTACTTTTAGTATCACATTAAGTTCATCTGCCTTTGCGCAATTGAAAAGACACAGGATAGCAACGCTGATAACTCAATCCTACATTCCTGAGCTTGGTTACACTATTCCTGAGAGTGTAGTTGAAGCAGGTGGGGAAGCTGAGTTTAAAAACTGCATGAAAATGTCTGATGAACTATATAACACTTTAAAGGAAAAACTCCCTGAAGATCATAAGAATGCAGCGCAGTATGCATTAACCAACGCACATCGAAGGCGTGTAATTTTTCAGGCAAATGTTAGAGAATTAGTGCATTTTTCACGTTTGCGTATGGATATTAACGCACAATGGGACATTCGCAGCATTGCTAATGAAATGATTAGGCTTGCTCGCGAGCATTGTCCTACACTGATGTTATTTGCAGAGGGAAAGAACAAATATGATAAATTAAGCGAGGAGCTTTTCGGATCATAGTGAAACAGAATATATTGAAACAATGCTCTGAAGCAGGATGCAGGCTTCCAGCAATATATAACAGTGAATTATGCTGGGAACATATTGGGGATAAGAAACAATATCGCCAGGATCTTGTTGAGAACACTGCGGAAGGTATAGAATTTACTAACGCCGTATTTGTTGGCGTCGATTTTAGCGGACTTGATCTCAAGGGAATGATCGCATCAAGAGCAAATTTCACCGGTAGTGATCTTTGTAGTTGTAATTTTGCAAATGCAAACCTGCAACACTCCAAACTTAACCGTTGTTTATTAAACCTGACAGTACTTGATAATGCTGATCTGAGTGGCGCTGAATTGAATAACTGCGATGGTTCAATAAATGCAAACAGCACTAATTTCAAGGATTCAACAGCACGAAACATCAGCATTATTGACGGTATTTTATCAAAAGCTGTCTTTACTAAAGCAGACTGGCGAGGAGCTCGATTGATTAATTGCTCTTTGGAGAATGTTAAGGCAAGACAATGGTTTGCGCCGTGGTCTGATTTTTCCGAATCTGATCTTAATCAATCCGATTTTGAGTTTGCAATAATTGGAGGATCAATACTTGATAACGTTATTGCTGAGCGCGTTAATTTCAGGCGAGCCAATTTATTGGGTGTATCAGCTCAGAATGCAGTTTTCAACAATTCAGATTTCTATTATGCAAGACTGACGTCAGGCGTTTTTAACTACTCTGATTTTATTAAAGCAAGCATGATTAGATCTGTATTAAGAACCACTTCTTTTAATGGTTCAAATATGTCAGGTTCTAAAATAACCGGAGCGGTGTTGGATAGAGCAAGATTCAGGAGTTTCAGACCGGAAGTTGAGGGTGATGATGATAATTGAAAAATTTCTATTTATTGATAAAGAAGAAGTAAACAGCTACCTGGTTGCTTGTGAGGATACTCGCCAAGCGCTACTCGTTGATGCAGGTGGATTTGATGAAAGACTTCAAAAGATAGTTAATACTTTCGACTATAAAGTGAAATACCTATTTATAACGCACGCTCATTATGATCATACAAGCGCCGTTGAGCAGGTGTTCGGATTATTTCCTGAGATTAAACTAATTGCTGCAGAATACACTTATGGTAATAACATTATTAGACCAGTCGATGGAGAGGAATTTACATTAGGAAATCTCACTGGGAATTTTCATCATATTCCCGGTCATACAGCCGATCTAATGATTCAGTATTTGAATGGACATGCTTTTACAGGTGATGCACTTTTTGCAGGATCGGTAGGGGGGACTTCAAGCGATGAAGACTACAATACACAAATAAGAAACATCAGAGAGAAGTTATTGACTTATCCTGATGACACAATAATACATCCTGGTCACGGACCAGATAGTACT
>JAIPJL010000115.1 GCA_021734165.1 bacterium
CATGGAGTATATTAACGGTGATTTGTACGAAGGGATCATCCCCGGGCAGGCTAATGGAACTCAGGTGTGGTATAAGGTTCGTGCTACTAATGAACAGGGTGTTCAAGGTTTAGGTCCAAATGGTTGGTATGGATCATATATGGTAAGGGAAGAAGGTGGACTGACTATCCATGACGTTCAATATCGTCCTGCCGATTGGAGTGTTGATTATTCACCGTATGTCGGTCATGTCGTAACGGTTACAGGTGTTTTAACAACGCCCGCCTCGTTTAATCAGATATATGGGGCGCATGCTATCCAAGATGGAAACGGTGATTTTTCGGGTCTTTTCGTTCGTTTCATTGATGAAAGTTTGGATAGAGGAGATATTCTCCAGGTTACAGGTACAGTAATGGAAAGTGATACTGATGATCCTGATAACTGGGAATATGCTACATATATTGATGTCACAAATTATGAAGTACTAGGTAATAATGATCCAATAGAAGCCGAGCATGTTAACCTTAGAGACTTGATTTATAGCCGTCGTGCCGAGCAGCTCGAAGGTGTTTTCGTCAGGATTTATGACTTCTTCATCGGTGAGTTTGATAGTACAGCTCAAGCATTAGGTTACTGGCGTGTTAATGATCGTGGTGAAGGAAGCGCCTGGTTTAACACCAACGGTTTATCTCGTCAGGATATAATTGAGACCGGATTGGATGAAAACTATCTTGAAGAGAATATGCATTTCTATTGGATGGAGGGAGTATTTACAGAAAACTGGGGAAGGTATTCAATAGCTCCTCTTGGTTCTGAAAGTGTGCAAGAGGGAGTTGCGCAAGAGGATCCCAATTCTCCGTTTAATTTTACTCTGGATGAAGCATATCCCAATCCATTCAACTCGTCAACGAGAATTAATTTTGAACTCTCAAAGCAAGGATGGACGAAGTTAGCATTATATGACCTCGCCGGTCGCGAAGTTGTTACATTGCTTGAAGGTGAGATGCAGCCGGGTAGATACGCTCGTGTTCTCGATGCATCAAGCATGGCTAACGGCGTTTATATTCTGCAATTGAAGACGGATGTACGGACTGCAAGCCGTAAGGTTGTTCTGGTTAAGTAGTTCAGTAGTAAAGACCAGTAATATTGTATTTCAGACCGCGGCAATCTCCCTGATCTTGGAGATCGTCGCGGTCTTTCTATTCGGAAATGAAATGAGATTTATAGATGAAACTGAGATAAAGGTTAAAGCCGGAAGAGGTGGCAACGGGATTGTCAGTTTTCATCGTGCGGCATTTATTCCTAAGGGTGGTCCTGACGGTGGGGATGGTGGTAATGGTGGCAGCATTATTATTAAGGCGACATCCCAACTATCTACTCTTGAGGAAGCAACCTTACGACGCATATACAACGCTGAAAATGGTCATCCTGGGCAAGGCAACAAAAAAAGCGGGCGTAAAGGTAAGAGCATTACACTGAGAGTGCCAATTGGGACGCTGATCAGGGATGTCAACGAGGATTGTCTGTTGGTGGATTTGACGGAAGATGGACAGGAATTCGTTCTTGCAAAAGGAGGCAGGGGCGGTAAAGGTAATCAAAATTTTGCTACATCTCGCAACCGCACTCCCCGCAAGGCTGTTGATGGAAAGCCTGGCGAGGAACGTCATCTGAAACTGGAGCTTAAGCTGCTTGCAGATGTTGGACTTGTAGGCAGACCGAATGCCGGAAAATCAACCTTACTGGCAGCCTTATCAAGAGCAAAACCGCTGGTTGCGGATTTTCCTTTCAGTACTCTGATTCCCAATCTTGGAGTTATTCCTTATGGGATTTATCAGAGATTTGTGATGGCTGATATCCCCGGATTAGCTGAGGGAGCGCGTGATGGAAAGGGGCTTGGCAGGCAGTTTTTAAAGCACATTGAGCGTACAAGGCTGCTGGTTGTTTTAATTGAGTCACAGGAAGAGGATTATAGAAGAGCTTACGAGCGCTTAATGGATGAACTTGATGGTTTCTCAGAGGAATTAGCTGAATTACCTCGTTTGATCGTTAAATCAAAATCCGATCTTGAAAATATCGAAAGTACTGCTGAAACTATGCAGTTTGATCTAAAAATATCTAGTGTCAGCGGTGAAGGATTGAATGATCTTGTTGATTTGATTGCGGATAAGCTTGGATTAATTAAAGAAGCCCGTGTATAATGAAGGATTCCCTTAAAAACATGGATCGTCCTAACCGAATTGCGCTGCTGAGTATTATTTCAACATCAGGTGTTGGAAACCAGCGATCCCGTAATTTGGTTGAGATGTTTGGTTCACCTTTGGATGTTCTGAATGCTCCAGCGGGTGAGATATCCGAAGCTCTAAAAGTCCCACTATCTGTAGGCAGAGAGATTATCAGTCGCGGCAAGAATCAGAAAAAGGCTGAAGAATGTCTTGATAAGTTAGTTTTGATTGGCGCTCAGATTATAACTATCTGGGATGGTAATTATCCTTCACGCCTGAAACAAATAGATAATCCGCCTGTTATTATATATGTAAAGGGCGAGAGTTCACCGCTGTATGATTATTCCGTAGCAATTGTAGGCACTCGCGTTCCAAGCGATAACGCAAGACGTATTACTACAAGGATAGCCCGTGAGCTGAGTTCTGTAGGAGTAACCGTAATCAGTGGCATGGCACTGGGAATAGATTCGCTTGCGCATGAAGGAGCCTTGCGAGGAGGCGGGAGAACAATTGCGGTGCTTGGTTCGGGTATAGATGTGATCTATCCGCCATCAAACGCCAAATTATACGAACGTATCTGTAAACAGGGGATGGTGATTAGTGAATACGGTCTTGGTGTTACTCCTGAGCCGCATCATTTTCCACAGCGCAATCGAATTATCAGCGGTCTTAGCCTGGGGGTGGTGATTGTTGAAGCAGGTTTAAAAAGTGGAGCGTTGATCACAGCAAGATATGCTATTGAGCAAGGCAAAGAGTTGTTTGCTGTTCCGGGAGCTGCAGGTTTACCGCGTAGCGCCGGTGTCAATCGATTGCTAAAGGACGGTACTGCAACACTAATTGAGAGTGGTGAGGAAGTTATTGAGCACATGCGTTCACAATTAGCGCCTGTTCTGAATGTATCTGCTACACTTGCATTGCCTGAATTAAACGATAAAGAGGCTGTATTGTATAATCTGCTCGAATCCGGTCCGTTGCTGATAGATGAATTGGTACGGTTAAGCGAAATAGGCGTCGTTGAAATTAACAGAATGCTGACGTCAATGCAGCTCAAAGGAATACTGCGTCGCTATCCGGGTGCAAGGGTTGGGAGAACATGATAAAGCTTAAGTAATTATTAAAAAGTAAGGTAACCGTTATATTTTAGTTTTAAGGATTAGTTAAAAAAGTATTTTGTTTAACAGTGAAAAAACATCAGATTATGAAAAATAAGTACAGAAATGTCCTGATTATTGTTTTATTAGGATTTGGCGTCTGGTTTACCGTACGGTTTGTTTCTGCAGCAGGAACGATTTTATCAGAATCGCGTAAAGTAACCGCAATAATGAGCCTGATCAACAGCGCTTATGTTGAGACGCCCGATTTAAAAATCCTTGCCGAAGGCGCTATAGAGGGAATGTTGAAGCGGCTTGATCCGCACTCGATATATATTCCTGCACAAGAGCAAGAGAAAATTTCCGAGCGTGATTACGGTGAATTTGAAGGCATAGGCATTTCCTTTGTCATACAGAACGAACTGATAACTGTAATTGCGCCGATAACCGGAACTCCCTCTGAAAGACTTGGCATCCGCTCCGGTGATATGATAGTGGAGATCGATGGAGTGAGCGCTTATGGCATCACCAATGAAGAGGTATTTACCAAGCTGCGTGGTCCTAAGGGAACAACTGTTAAAATCAAGGTAATGCGACCGGGAGTTCCCGAACCGATTGATTTTACTATAGTCAGGGATAAAATTCCGATCTATTCTGTTGAAACGAGTTTTATGCTGGATGATAAAACCGGTTATGTGTTGATTAACCAGTTTACAGCAACTACTACTGAGGAGCTTGAGAATGCTCTGAATGATCTTGAAGCCGCGGGTATGAAGAGGCTTCTGCTTGATTTACGCAACAATCAGGGCGGAAGGCTAACGCAGGCAGTGTCCGTAGCCGACAAATTCATTCCGGGCGGGCATGTCATTGTCTCACGTAGGGGGCGTAGTGATCGCGAAGACAGTACTTACAGTTCTACCGATAAAGCAACTTATCCGATGTTTGATTTGGTGGTATTGATAAACGGTGGCAGCGCTTCAGCATCTGAAATTGTAGCAGGAGCAATTCAGGACCTTGACAGGGGTTTAATCGTCGGCACGAACAGCTTCGGTAAGGGATTGGTTCAATATCCGTATCAATTAAAGGATGGCGCTGTAATAAGACTTTCAACTGCTCATTGGTACACTCCGTCCGGTAGACTTGTGCAGCGGAATTATGATAAGGGCAGAGGTGAGTACTATGCTGTTCGCTACCGTGATCATGATGCGCTGACAGCCGACAGCACTCGCGAAGAATTTAAAACCTATGGTGGGCGGACGGTTTATTCCTCTTCCGGTATAACTCCCGATGAAACCGTAGAGGAGCGGAAGATAACGGGAGCAACAGCGAGATTGCTCAGCGAGCGTATGATATTTGAGTTTGCTCAGAAGAGTATGATGGATAAATTCAAAGCAGCATATAAGAAATATGATAAGGGTGATGAACTGGATTTCCTTCGCAAGAAATTTGAGGTTAGTAACGATGACTTGATGGCGTTGCTTGAACTGGCAAAAGATAAAGATTTTGAATACCCGCCTGAGCTATTGGATAAAGACAGGGAGTATTTAGTTAGTCAAATCAAGGCAGAACTTGCACAACTCTTGTGGAGCGACCGGGATTATTACTATATTATAAGAGCGGACAGTGATCCGACTGTTACGAAGGCATTGGAATTGTTTGATGAAGCACGTGATGTTTCGGCGGTGTGGAGGTAACACTAAAGTATGAGTTGTAGATATCGGTAGAGCAGACAATCCTATCTGACAATCCACTCAAAAGTTGGCATATGTTAAATCATTGTCAAGTTTGCTCTGAAACTTACAATGTTCAGTTTTTTCCATACAATTCTAACAAGAGACATTGTTCACGTAAAACAGTAAGAAACTTTATTAGTTAAAGGGTTGACAGGTAGAACAAATTTGTGTAATTTACTTTCTTAGAAATTAACATTTAAAATAAAAACAGCAGGTTAAAATGGTTGAGTATTTCGTAGATGGGGGACCCTTCATGTGGCCCCTGCTTATTCTTCTCGTTATCGGGTTGATGTTCGCTCTCGAGAGATTTTGGACTTTAATGCGGGCAGTCATTAACTCCCGTAAGTTCACTCAGGAAATTATTGAAGCATTGAAATCTGATGGTGGCACCGACAAAGCGATTCACATCTGTGACAACACTCGCGGTCCAATTGCCAATGTTACCAAATCAGGTTTAACTCATCTTGATCGCGGCATCGAGCATGTCGAGAAAGCGATTATGACGTCCGGTACGATTGAGATGGCATTTCTCGAACGCAATCTGATTTGGCTGGCAACTGTCGTGTCCATTGCGCCGATGCTTGGCTTCCTCGGAACTGTCAGTGGTATGGTCAATGCATTTAAATCGATTGCAGCGGCTGATGATATTTCACCTTCGCTGGTGGCAGGTGGTATTTCGGAAGCATTATTGACAACAATGTTTGGTCTGGTAATAGCGATCATTATTCAGTTTTTCCACAACTTTTTCGTTTCCCGAATCGACAAGATCGTTGCCGATATGGAAGAATCCACTCAGGAAGTTGTTGACACATTAGTCGAATTAGGCAAATAAGCGCCGGAGTGATTTGTGCTGCTTGAAAAGAAAAAGAAGCGCTCATACGAGATAAACTCGTCTTCAATGGCGGATATTGCGTTTTTGCTCCTGATCTTCTTCCTTGTAACAACTACGATTGACATGGACAAGGGTATCCCGATGATCCTGCCGGAGCGCGGTGGTGAAGTTAAGATCAACCCGAAGAACATTGCCAAGATATTAGTCAATGCTGAAGGCGCTGTTTTGTATGATAACCGGATTGTTGAGGATATGGAGCTGACGGATCTGCTTGAAACCCGTATCAAGGAAAGTGGTGTTGATAACGAAGGTAAACCGAAGCTGATCGTTTCGATTAAGACTGATCGCGCTACGGAATATGACCGTTACATAACCATTTTAGACCTGGTTAAAGAAGCGGGTGCCACGAAAATCTCAATAGCTGAGCCTGATAAAGAATAATCATCGCTCTGTTATTATAGGAAATAGTATGTTTCAAAAGAAACCGAAGCCGGAGCCGGGAATTTCCACGGCTTCGCTGCCGGACATTATATTCATGCTCTTGTTTTTCTTTATGGTGACAACGGTCATTAAGAAAACGCAGGGCATACCTTTGATAACGCCTGCAGCTTATCAAACTAAAAAGATTGAATCCAAACGTCATCTCGCTTATATCTGGGCTGATGATAAGGGTACAATTACAGTAGATGATAAGCTGGTTCCGGTGTCAAACCTCAGTCATATATCCAAAATCATCCGCGAACGACTTGATGAGGATAACCGTTTGATCGTGTCGTTGAAAATTGACAAACGCGCTAAAATGGGATTTGTGACTGATATACAGGAACAACTCCGCGATGCTTATGCAGTTAGAGTTAACTATGCTACGCGGTTTAAGGGGGGTGGGGGGTAGAGGATTTTCAATTTTGATATAATTAATTTTGCCTGATTCACAGTTAATTAGAATAGTGAAGTAAGATCATGTTCAAAAACCCACAATTTGACTTAAAATACCAATATCGGCGAGCGCTTGAGGCAGGCGCGGTAATCTCACTGGTGATTATCATTGCAATGCTGATGATATTCAAGCGATTCGAAACCGAAGTTGTAGTGAGAGGTCTGGAAGCGCCTCCCATTCAGGTCGAGGATATTCCGATAACACGCACTGTTAAAAAGGTGGAAGTGCCTCGCAAACCGACTATACCTGTTGAAGATCCGGATGTGGATCCTTTAGATGATATTGAGATACCAGATATTGATATCTTCGATCCGACGATTGCGCCGCCGCCGCCGCCACCGGATATTACTGAGGAAATGGTTGACTTTTTCGCTATTGAAGTAAAACCACAGTTAAATGGTGGTATTGCTGCGATACAGGAGTACATTATCAAGCATAACCTGTATCCTAAAATGGCTTATGAAGCAGGAGTTTCAGGAAAGGCGCTGATAGGTTTCTCAATTGATAAGGACGGGAGCACTACAGGTGTACATGTGATACAGGAGAAGCCCGAAGGATTGGGATTTGGTGAAGCGGGCATTAAAGTGATGCAGGCGATGAAGTTTACTCCGGGGATTCAACGTGATAAACCAGTCGGCGTGAAACGTGTTCAGCAGTTGATTAAATTTGAGCTTGAATAAGGAGACTGAAAAATTATAGGCATTCAAGTAATGCTTATAGAATGAAATATACCTTTGAAGGATTTACATTAGGTGATCTGAATTTAAAACGGAGTTACCATCATGTTTAAAAATCCGCAATTTGACTTAAAATTTCAATATCGGCGAAATCTTGAGATTGGCGCGGTTGTTTCGTTGGTATTGATCATTGCATTTCTGATTGTTTTCAAAAGATTCGAAACTGAAGTAGTAGTTAGAAGTGTAGAAGCGCCTCCCATTCAGGTCGAGGATATTCCGATAACTCAGACTGTTAGAAAGGTTGAAGTACCACCTAAGCCGACAATACCCGTTGAAGATCCAAAGATTGATCCTTTGGATGAAATTCCCCTACCCAACAACATGGATCTCATATTTAACATTGCTCCACCACCTCCCCCGCCAAGTATTGCAGATGAGAGGGTTCCGATCTACATTGTTGAAATCAAACCAAAACTAATAGGTGGAATTAAAGCAATCCATGATTATATCGTTAAACATAATCTATACCCGAAGATGGCTTATGAAGCTGGTGTCTCAGGGATTGCTTTGATTGGTTTTTCCATTGATAAGAATGGTAAAACTACAAACGTTCATGTCATAGAGGAGAGACCGGCAGATTTAGGTTTTGGTGATGCAGGTGTTAGAGTGATGAAAGAGATGAAATTTACACCAGGTATTCAGCGTGATAAACCGGTTGGTGTGAAAGATGTCCAGCAATCGATTAAATTTGAATTGGAATAAGGATAGCTGCTTATACGAATGTTTTCCAACAAAACTCTACATAATACGTAAATCATACTTGCGCGGGTCTGTATTTTAATATCCGCGTTTTTGTTACGGATATTTCAAAACGAAACAAAATGCAAATCAATAGACAACCATTATTATTCATAATTCTACCGATACTGGTATTTACCTCCATTATCCAGTCGCAGACGTCATTCGATCCAGTTACAGATGTTCCGATGTCGGTTACAGTTAAATCGAATAGCCTTGCCATTTCGCTGAAAATGCCAACGAATACCCATATAACAAGCAGTGATTATGGATTCTTCTTTGTTAAACCTGATCAGGTCGAGGGTGTTGAATACGGACAGGCATTTTTCCCCGAAGGCGTCGAATGGAATGATGAAACAATCTATCGAGGCAATATAGAAATTTCAGTTCCTTTCAATGTGAGTGGAGATTTCAATACCGGACAGGAAATAAAATTGTCGGGAATCGTCGGTTATCAGGGCTGCACGGAAGTCGATCCAATTATGTGTACTCAGCCGGTTGAGAGACTATTTTCAACCTTGCTGGTAATTGAATCTGGGAATAATGCAGTCAGTCCGATAGAGCTGGATGTCAATGAAATTGAAAACCTGAGTATCGAACAGCGCGTGAAACGTGCGCTCGAAACGGGTTCGATGATGGCGCTGATCTGGATATTTATCGGTGGTGTTCTTTTAAGCCTGACTCCCTGTGTTTATCCCGTAATTCCGATAACGATTGCTTTTGTTGGAGCCAAAGCCGGTGGCAGCAAACTTAAGGGATTATCACTGTCGATAGTGTTTGTACTCGGTCTGGCGATGGTTTATTCGCTGCTTGGTGTGATTGCAGCTGCTACAGGAGGTGTTTTTGGACTAAGTGGTCAGAATCCCTGGGTGATAGGTTTTGTGACTGTAGTGTTTCTTGTGATGGGTGCAGGGATGCTCGGAGCGTTTGATATAACGGTTCCTTCATCCATTCAGACAAAGCTTGCATCGGGCAAAAGGTCAGGTTATCTCGGAGCGCTCTTTGTCGGAGCAACAACTGGTCTGGTAGCGGCTCCCTGTGTAGGACCGGTTTTGGTGGCATTGTTAAGCTGGGTTTCAGCCACAGGTAATGTCTTTCTCGGATTTCTTTACCTATTCGTCTTTGCGATTGGACTTGGACTCTTATTTGTAGTGATAGGAACGTTTGCAGGCGCATTGACTGCATTGCCGAAAGCCGGTGGTTGGATGCAAAAAGTGAAATATGGATTTGGCATTGTTCTAATAGTTGCAGCTTTTTACTTTGGAAAACCACTGGTGTCGGATGATGTGTTTACTTTACTAATCGGTCTTGGATTAATTTTATTGGCAGCATTTTTCGGTGTCTTCAACAGGTTGGAAGCCGAATCAACAACCGCACAGAAGATTGGACGTGGATTCGTTTTTTTCATGGTTATTATAGGCGTATTTTATCTTTTATTAGGATTGGCTCGTATAGAAGGCATCTGTTCGGATTCATTACTGCCTTCAGCTCAAAAAGGATCGGTTTCTGTGGTTGATAACCATTCTTCACCTAATATTAACTGGATTTATGATGATGAAGATGATGCATTCAGCAGGGCTCGTGATGAAGGAAAGCTAGTGATGATCGACTTTTGGGCTGAATGGTGTGCGGCATGTAAGGAGATGGATCATAAGACCTTTGCGGATCCGGCGGTTTACACTAAAATAAATCAGAATTTCATTGCATTGAAAATAGATGGGACGAAAGTCACTGAAGAAGTTAAGGCGATCTGGGCAAAGTATAAAGTAAAAGGTTTGCCTGCCATAATCTTCTTTTCGCATGAAAGTGAAGAGTTGTACCGCTTTGAAGCTTTTCATACTTCCAAGCAGGTGATTCCTGTTTTGGATCGTTTGGGTGGTAAATAGTTGTTAAATAAATCACAAGAGAGAAAAATAATCAGGATGTTTGCCTGATATAGAGTTGTTTAATAAATTCATTCTGTGTTGTCATGTGAGGAACATGGCTGCTCTCTTCACACTGTATTAGGAAAGAAACAAAAAAAACGGAGGATGAATGTCATCAATGAAAAAAGTCGGTGACGCGGAATTTGATAACGAAGTTGTAAGTTCGGATCGGTTAACACTCGTTGATTTCGGGGCTGACTGGTGTGGACCATGCAGGAAACTACATCCGATTATGGATGAATTAGCTAAAGAGTATAATGATCAGATTAAAGTATGTGAAGTAGATGTAGGAGATTCACCGCAAACCGCGATGAAGTTTGGTATTACCAGCGTTCCACAACTGTTGTTTTTCAAAAATGGAATGGTAAAAGATACCATTGTGGGATTGCTGCCAAAGAGTAAGATAGAAGAGAAAATAGAGAAGTACCTTTAACAGAAAAACAGGAGAGAATAATGCGCTCAGGGAGCTTTTTGATAATTATTATGTTGTTGACACTAAGTCTTCCGGTTTACGTGGGATGCAGCGAAAAGGCTGCAAAACAAAACGAAGCAGCTAAGGTTGAGAAAACGGAAGAATCTGCTGTTGCAGGTGAAGTGATTGCTGAAAGTGAAGAAGGCGGCATGAAAGCTGCGAATTTCTCATTATTCGATTTGGAAGGTAAACCAGTTAATCTTTCTGATTACGATGGTAAAGTAATTATTCTTGATTTCTGGGCAACCTGGTGTCCTCCATGCGTTAAAGAAATCCCGCATTTCAATGAACTTGCTAAGGAGTATGGTGATAAAGGATTGGTTGTGCTTGGTGTTTCCGTTGACAGAGGCGGAAAGGATGCGGTTGAAAAATTCATGAAAAAGACGCCGGTTAAATACACTATTGCATTTGTTGATTCGGATACTTATGGTAAGTATCAGTCTTACCTGCCACCGTCAGAGCAGGGAGGAATTCCGTTTACATTTGTAATAGATCGCAAGGGCATTATAAGACATCATTTTGTCGGTTATCGTGACAAGGGTGTGTTTGTTGAAGCTATTGTGCCTTTGCTTTAAGTGGTTTGAACTTTAACGGAGTGTCGTCATGTGTCCTCCAGCCTTTGTGGATTTGACGCCACTATAAAGTTGTTATAAACCGTCCAGCAAGCTGGACAGGGCATAGAACTTTGTGAAATTCAATATAAATCAGCGAAATAGTAACGAATTTGGCATGGCGGGTTTGTCCCGCCATGTTTGTTTTAATATTAATGATACAGGAATTATACTAAAAATGAATTTTATTATACTTTTTTGCTGTGTAAACATTCCAAGTATTGAC
>JAIPJL010000116.1 GCA_021734165.1 bacterium
GAGGACACGTGACGGAGCTCCTTAAAACACAATTCCAGCTTCCAACAATTGATCTTTCATTCTCTCAATATGAGTCCCATGCCAGAAAAGTCTTCTGCACTCTGTGCACCTGTAAACGGGTATATTACGTTTAAGAACAGAGTTAGGTACATCTGGCGTAGGTTGAGTCTCGATTAGTTCAGCGTTACATATAAGGCAACGTGAAAAGGGAGCCGCTAAATCCTTAAGATTAAAAGCTTTATTCAATTGTCTAAGCTGCCCAATAGGCTCATAAGAAGAAAACCTGAAAACGTTTAGTTTTTGTGTAGCTGCAATCGATTTCAACGTCAAAAGAATTCGCTGCTCCGACGTAGCGATAGTTATAATCTCAGGCAGAGACATTCCACCATCGTAACGGCAGTTGATTCCCAGCATCCTGATCAGTTTGACAAGCGGTTTAAGCTCGATGTCAGCAATGAAACTTAATTGATTCACAATATTAGATAACCTTAAAAATCTGTCAATGAAATCACTTCAGAAGTAAACAAAGGTTGTAATTTCCTTATCACTAATGTAAGTTAAAGTTATCCTTATATCAACAATTTCAAACTACTTATTAAGGCCAGATACACAACCGATGACAACAACGGATATAGATTTTACATTTTGCGGTTCAACATTGATAGGCAGGTCAATTCGCTCCTTACCGGTAGTCGTTTCAACAAACAATCTGCTTAAAGCTGAAGCGTTGGAAGGAATTGCCGCTGAAGGAGCTGTGGTAGTAACAGATTATCAGACAGCAGGACGTGGCAGGCTCGAAAGGCAATGGGAATCGCCACCGGGAAAATCGCTGCTTTTTTCATTGTTGCTATTTCCGGGGGATTCGGCGGGTAAACTTCAATTGATGGGTCTAATGTGCTCACTTGGTGTTCTGGGTGGATTAACTGAATATTCACAAATGACAAATGAAAATAGAGGAATTCCAATTGATAAGATTTCTCTGAAATGGCCAAATGATCTAATGGTCGAAAAAAGAAAACTTTGTGGTATATTAAGCGATGCAGGCGTTGATAAAAAAGGCAGGCATTTTATAGTGGTAGGAATCGGTATTAATATCAATCAGACGTTTGCAGATTTTCCCGGGAATATCAAGAATATTGCCACGTCGTTACAGCTTATATCCGGTAAAACTCAGTATCGCGGATTGATCCTGAAGTCGATTCTGAGACGTCTTGAGAAATATTATCAAAGATTGAAACAGGAAGGATTTGACTGGATAGCTGCCGAATGGTTGGATCGATCAGGATTACTTGGTAAAAAGCTTGAAATCAGTGATAATAACGGTAAAATTCACGGGATTTGCACCGGACTTCAAAACGATGGAGCAATGAGATTAAGTTTGACAGATGGAACGAACAAAACTATTTATAGCGGAGATGTAATTTGAAAGGTCTTTTACTGGCTGTTGACGTCGGTAATACAACACTTGAGATCGGCATCTACAAAAACGATAAATTGTTGACATCATGGCGCCTATCGAGTCTTGTAACACGCACCCCTGACGAATGCTGGCAGTCGATTGTTTTCTTTGCTCGTGAAGCGGGAATAGATCCTCATGAGTTAAAAGCAATGGCAATCGGTTCAGTAGTTCCTGATCATACTCGAAGTTATTTAAATATGGCAAAATCGCGATTTGATTCGGATCCACTTATAATTTCAGTTGAAAGCTGTCCTTTTTTAGAAGTTAACTATGACGATCCTCGTCAGGTTGGCGCTGACAGATTGTGTAATGCCTACGCCGGTTTTCATTACTATGGCGGTCCTTTGATCGTGGTTGATTTTGGAACAGCGGTAACTCTCGATATTATTGCAGAAGAAGGCGCCTATCAGGGCGGTATAATTTTACCAGGACCGCTTGGAGCTGCCAGGTCACTGCACCAGAAAACAGCACAATTGCCAATGGTATCATTGAAATTTCCTGATAAACTGATTGGTACGACCACAGATAACTCAATTCGGACTGGAGTTACATGGGGAATCGTCGATATGGTGGACAGCCTGATTGAACGAATTAACGCTGAACTCGGAGTCAAACAGAAAGTTGTTTCCACAGGTGGATTAGCTGAACCTTTTGCGGTTAGAAGTCGTAATTTCCAGGAATTCAGGAGCGATCTGACGCTTGAGGGAGTCAGGCTGCTCTATCTCAAAACCAGGACCAGTGCATGATTGAGCTGCTCACTACTTTGCAGATTTGTTTTATTATAGGAGTCACTCCGTCAATTAATGTGGTTTATCCTAAACTCGCCGCTCAAGACAGTCTCGTACATATTGCAAATGTTGACTCAAATTTTATCTTCGGTTCTGTTGCTCCCCCTGAAGCAAGTCTAAGCATCAATGGATATAGTGTTGAAGTTAAAGAAAACGGGGCTTTTCTGGCGTTTCTTCCAGTTAACAGACAGAGTAGAAAATATATTTTAACGGCTGAATTGGGAGATGAGAAATCCACCTTGGTTTTACCGTTAGCATCACCATCACCGCCGGTTCGGTTAAGCCGACCTGATGTTGAATTCCCTCAACTTATTGAACTTTCCGGAGGAGTTGCAAGAACTCATCCTGAAGGAGCTTATTATATATTCCCGCTTCCAGAAACAAGAGTTATCGCGGATGATTGGCGTAATGGATATTATAAACTACCACTGACGCCAAGAAGAGCTGTCTGGATTGAGGGCGTTAAGTACGTTCAGGAGATATGTTCAGCAAAATACCTTAAAACACCAATAGTCTGGAAAGCTGATGTAGAATCAAAAGGTAAATGGGTTGAGATACGAATACCACTGGAGCGTAAGCCATTATACAGAGACTTGGTTGATGTTGATCTAAGCAAGTTAATAATCGATGTTTTCCATGTTATCTCACATATTGATAAAATCTCATATTTAGGGAACATAGATCCGATTGAAGAGGTTATCTGGGATCAGCCTGAGGAAGAGGTATTACGGCTGGAAGTACTGTTGGATAAGCCTTGCTGGGGATACAAGGTTGATTGGGATAACGGTGATTTTATAATTAAAATAAGGAAAACTCCGGATTTAAGTAAAGGTATCAAGGGACTGAATATTGCAATAGATCCAGGTCATGGCGGAGAGGATTTTGGGGCAATCGGACCTACCGGATTGTCTGAAAAGGCGGTTAATCTCGAAGCGGCTATAGCTCTGGCGAATCTGCTGAATAATAAGGGCGCTAAAGTTACTATCACCAGAATATTCGATAGTTATGTTGATCTCTATGATCGAATAGATATTGCAGAAGCCGCCGAAGCGGATATTTTAATCAGTCTGCATAACAACGCCCTCGCCGATGGAGTTAATCCTGACGGAAATTTTGGTACGAGCGTGCATTATTACAGACCATTTAGCCGACTTCTTGCTGCATCCATACAGAAAGAGCTTGTTCGGGTTTTGCAATTCCCTGACGAAAGTATATACTATAATAATCTGGCGCTTGTAAGACCTACCACAATGCCTGCGATTTTGATTGAAACTGCTTATATTATATTTCCTGAGCATGAAGCTCGCCTGCGGGAAGATGATTTTGCAGAGGATGAAGCAAAAGCAATCTATCAGGGATTATGCAGGTTTGTTAAGGAATATAGGCGATGAGACTTACAATTTGAGTTCCTGCCAGATTTCAAACGAAGAATAATCTGGCAGGCATTTCTTTAAGTAACACCCAATCACCATGTTACGTATCATCCGCTATACAGCGGATTTTGCTTGAAACATGGTGGTAACGTAACATGAACAAGCAGCAGAACACAAATTAACTTATTAATGGATTTTTACTAAAAGGACTTAATAAATGGACAGAGTATATCTCTCACACGATGGTCTAGCGCGACTTAAGAGAGAATTAAAAAGATTAGTAGAAGTTGTCAGACCGGAAGTAACAAGAAGTCTTTCAACTGCCAGAGATCACGGCGATCTATCAGAAAACGCCGAATACGATGCTGCAAAAGAAAAACTCGCTGATGTTGACAGGCAAATAGGTGAATTGCAAAATAAATTGACAAGAGTAGAGATAATAGATGCAGACAGCATGAAATCCGATGAAATCAGAATCCATAGTCGGGCTATACTTCTGAACAAAAATAACAATAAAAAAGTCACATATACACTTGTCGATCCGCTGCAATCGGATCCCGCAAAAGGATTAATCTCAATGAAATCGCCCATCGGTAAGGGACTTCTTGGGAAAAAAGTTGGTGATATAGCGAAAATCAACGTACCGTCCGGTGTAATAGACTTTGAAGTATTGACCATCGAACGCGAGACCGAATTATAAATGGAGAGGCAGATTGTCTGAGTTAAGATATGATCCCTTACAGAGGCGCTGGGTTATCATAGCTTCAGAGCGTCAGCGCCGCCCTGACGATTTTATCAACCCCTATAAGGTAACCAGCAGTCCTGAAAAATGCCCTTTTTGCTATGGCAACGAAGATAAAACACCTCCGGAGATTTATGCAGTTCGCCGCGATAATAGCTCTCCTGATACACCGGGCTGGCGGGTTAGAGTTACAAAAAATAAATATCCGGCGTTAAGCCTTGGAGATGAGGAACACAATTTACAACCCTACGGCGTCTATGGTCGTTCAGAAGGACTTGGAACTCATGAAGTTATTATCGAAGGTCCCGATCACGAACTCGGAATGGCAGATTTTCCAGAAGATTTAACCATAGATATTTTGAAAACATATCGCAAAAGACTGGTAGAATTAAGAAATGATGAAAGATTGAAGTACATCTTAATATTCAAAAATCACGGATCTATTGCCGGAGCATCGTTATTTCATCCTCACAGCCAAATTATCGCAACACCTATTATACCGCGTACTGTTCAGATAGAACTCCTCGCAACGCGCGGTTTTTATGGTGAGAGGCGTAATTGTCTTATCTGCGAAATGATCAAACAAGAGCAAGATGAAAAGGTTAGAACAATATATGACGACGGCACAATAATCGCTTTTAACACGTATGCCTCTCGATTTCCTTTTGAGTTGTTTATCGCGCCAATTAAACATCAGGCATATTTTCATAAAGAAAATAATACTACATTGGAAAAACTTGCATTATGTCTTGGCAATGTACTTAAGCGTTTAAAAAAAGCGCTTGACGATCCACCATTTAACTATATACTTCACACCTCACCTAACAAGGAAGCCGGTCCTGCATATCCCGGTTTCTGGAATACACTTGATGACGATTTTCACTGGCACATAGAAATAATCCCAAGGTTGGTAAAAACGGCAGGCTTTGAATGGGGCAGCGGTTTACATATCAATCCCATGCTTCCCGAAAAAGCTGCTGAATTCCTACGAGAAACGGAGATATAAACTGCTATGAAAGAACTTGAAACTCTACTCGCAATAAGCATTCTCATCTCATCCTTCTTTATTCTCAACGGATGTGATACCGATTCCGATTATCCGACATGGGTTACAGAAGGTAAGACTCAGTTTGGGCATCTACCTCATTGGTCTCCTGATGGGAGCAATATTTTATTTGCCGATGACAGTCCGCTTAACAGTGGACTCTGGATACTGTCCGAAGATGGAACGGTCAGCAGGTTACTCAATTCCATACCCCCTCACAACTGGGATTATTGCTGGTCACCTGATGGAGGCAAGATAGCCTTCTCGGCGCCTGGTGAAGCGGGTTCTGCTAATGCAGGCGTGTGGGTTTATGATATGGCTGAGGATACACTCTTACATATCCTTGACAGAGGTATGGATATTAGCTGGTATTATGACGCTTTATCTGTTATTATAAGAATAGATCAACCTGAAACAGGCATATCCGGCATCTACCGCTTAAATATCGATAACAGCGAATTGTATTTTATTACGGAGGGATTTCATCCGAAGGCTTCACCTGCTGAGCCCTGGATTGCATACACTGAGAGCGAAATTAACGGCAGATTATTTATCATAGACGAGAAGTACAGATTCGTTAGAGTTTCTGGACCCGGAACACAATTATATGCCTGGTCTGCGAATGGGAGGATATTAACCAGTATCGTAAATAACTATGTTTCTTACGTTATAAAAGGCAAACTATTCAGAATTGAGCGTTCGGATTCAGCATGGGTTTCTGATGAGATCGTATCCGATAAAGCGAGTTATCCTGCGCCTAACAGAAACGGCTCAATAATCGCCTATATGGCAATGAATGACAACGATGGTTGGGAGGGCATCAGACTTTGGGGTATGGCAGGAAACAGTCAACTAATTATAACAGTGGGATTTCATCCTGAATTCAGTCCTGTTGACGGCTCAAAAATTGCTATAGATACGCCAAATAATGGAATTCATTTGCTTGAACAGGTGGATTAGGTTTTTCTGTCAGGCGAAGAGCCACCATGTTTGGATCTTCCATGCACTGTCCTACTCATCAGGACAGGTTTTTTTATAACGAACAAACAAGTTTGCGCACTCCGATATGCAATTATGCTATACGTTATCGTCTTGAACATAATCCCAAATATCCACAACCGTCTCGCCGTAAATCTTACGTCTGTCGAGAGTGAAATATTTAGAATCCGGATGCTCGGTGTGCTTTGAATATTCAAGGCAGATTGATCCGTTTTCATCCAGTAACCCTGATTCGAAAATCTGATCTAAAAGCTGCTTTGGTTCGGATATTTTATAAGGCGGAGATGCGAAGATCATATCAAATTTATCTAATGTCGTCTCTCGGCTCTCTTGACGCAGAAAACGAAATACGTCCTTGCAGATAAATTCAGATTGATCCCAAAAACCAAGCATTCTCGCATTATCCCTTGCCGTAGATATACTCCGTTCAGATAAATCGACAAACAACGCTCCCTTAGCTCCCCTTGACAACGCTTCAAGACCCAGACCACCTGATCCACAGTATAAGTCTAAAACCCGCGCTCCCTTAATGAATTCGGCAAGATAGTCAAACATCGACTTACGGGCACGGGCAGTAGCCGGTCTGACCTTGCCCGGTGGTTGTTTTATGATTCTGCCTCTGGCGCTTCCTCCGACTATCTTCGGCATTTTTATCCTGTAAAAAAAAAGGGGTTCGTGTGAACCCCAGTATTAGACTAAATCTGTCAGGTGAGGACACCTGACAGCACTCATTTTTTGTACTTGACAGCGCTCTAACTATTGCACCGTTACTTCCCAATGTCCTTTAGAGGAAATCAGATAAACCTTCTCAAATCCTGCGGGATTATCCCACACGGATTCTATAAGTTGTAAAGCCTGATCCTGAGTACCACTGGCATTGCGACCTTTTGCATTCATTCCGGCTTTTTGCGTAAGTTCTTTCCATTGGTCAATATCTTTTGATTTACCTTCCGGTTTAAAGTCTTTTGTTGGAATTCTAATTACGGAAGTCTGTTTCCCATCAGAAGCATATTTCCCAATCAAATTAACCTGTTTTTGAGAGGTCGTTTGTTTAAGATTCTCGATCCATGCATCCGGATTCACCAAACCGCTGATTTCCATCCTGCATTCAAAAGGCGTTATCACTGCTATTTGAAGAACTGCCTCCGTCGGCAGGTTTTTCACAACCTGCTTAACAGGTGATATACTTTCGGTGACGACAGGGGGAATATCCGGAACAACTTCAGTTTCTTTAACTTTTTTACCCTTATCAGCGTCATCCTTTGAACCAAATATCTTCTGAAACCAGGATAATTCCTTTTTCGGTTCCTCGATTTTAACTTGTTGTTCAACAACTTTTGTTTCGGGTAATACATCTGTCTTCGCAATTGGTAATGATACTGAATCCTTAATTGCAATTTCTGTTTTCTTTTTAGGCACTACAGGTAAGGAAGTCTTAGTATAGTCAACCGGAATTAACCAGATGTAAAGCGCCATCAGCAGAACAACAACTCCAAGGCTGATAGATAACATTGGGGAAACATGATTATCAAATTCAGGATGTTCTGCGTAGAGAAGATCTGCGGGTATGGCATCCCTTAAATCTTGAGGTACTTCAAAATTATATGCTGTGTCCCATTCAGGCTCGCAGCCAATTCCGGCAATTTCAAGGTTAGCATCCTCAGCAGCTTTAACATAAGTTTCAACTATATCATCTCTGACCATGTGAATGGTGATCTTGGGAGTTGAAACATCTTCAGGAAGAAGAATACGATAATTTATAATATTGCTTGATAATCTTTGCTGTGCTTCCCAAATCAGATGAGCTTTCTGCATCTCCATGTTTGGAAAGTTGGGATTTTGAACATGGAAAGTCTGAATCCAATTGTGAGGCAATAACAGCCAGACTGGTTGATCTATTTCAATATCACTAAAAACATCAGTTAATGCTAAATAAAATCCACCACCTGAATCAGAACTAAACAAACGCTCAGGTCGTGTAGGGCGGTTTAATTTATAAGTTCGAATCGGAGGAGTGTGTGGCTGCCAGATTCCAGTACTTGTAACTTGCCTCAACTCAACGTAATCACTACTCCAGGTTATTACAAATACATCACTCATATATTAATCCCAATTAAAATCAACGTTTATCACTCCATGATAGATCACCATTCTCAACCTTGCCGTGATTCTTAGCGCCTTTGACTCGGAAGATGCGATTAAGCAAGGATTGATTGGATTCGCTATAAACTCCCTCAATAGGGCATGCGATTGTAAGTCCGGTTGTATCTATTTTGGTTACGAGATAAGATTCAGTGAAACGAAATTTTGCTAACATATCAGCTACCCTTGGACAATTAACTTTAGCCATGGTAACTGAGTCTTTGTGCGCTTTAAATAAATTTCCAGCAATTAGTTTGGGATTAGAATAGAAATCTATTGAATCTATGGTTGTGTTTATAAAACCTCTCTCGGTAACAGTGATCGCTCCGGAAGCTTCAACCGCTTCAAGCTCGGCTGAAAATTTCTCCGTGACAAGGTTGTCACTTAGTTTGTTAACAATACCATTAATAATTGCCAGAGTTGTTGAATCCGATTTCATTTGATTCATAAGTTCATAACTTGCATCTCTTATCTCATCCCAGCGTTTTATCTGCTTCTCATCATTAAGCGGGCGTTCTTCAAGAGTTGAATCGTAAATAGCAGCGGCAAGAGCATTAAAACCTTCCGATTTTAACGATGCAGAAATCGAATCAAGGAAAGTATTATTACGAAGTGTAATCAAGGAATCTTCAATCTTTTCGAAAGTTTTATTTGTTAGCAGTTCTCGCTTGGCAAGAGCATCAACTTTCTTTAACATCCTGAAAACAACTATACTCGCAAGCAAATCAGATTTAGATAACAACTTCATTGAAGTATCTTTACTTACAACGGCATTCATTCCAGCAGTAATTGCAAGCTTTACATTAAGCTCAGTTTTAAATGGAGTATTTGTTGTCGGACATTTATAAATGTCATTATAATCGACGTTATAAATGTATTTCGCTGCCGGAACTCGAACCGGATCACCAAGCACTTGAATACCATTCAATTCCCCCTGTGCGCCAACCATAGTGAAACATCCTTTAACTCCTCTATCATCGTTTTTAACGCTAATCGGCACATCAGATGAAAAATAATATCGTGTTACAGGCGCAAACGAATATTCCGGTTTAGGAACGATTTCTAGAACGAGAGAATCTTTCTTTGATTGATCGGGAAAGAAGAATTTTATCTCTCGCTGATAATGATTGAATAATCCGTAAGGATCATAGTATTCAACCTGGAAGGAATCAATACCGCTGTCACTGCGAGTTAAGCGATCCATTTTAAATCCGGGTGGATTGACAGTGATCGATTCAACTTCAGCGAATTGAAGCATCTCGGTTAAATTGCCGGAATGACTGTTGGTTACTTTATTGTAAAACCGCGTTGCGAAATAGACATTCTCCATCCTTTGACGACAAAATGCCTGCTCACTTTCCTGATCTTCCCACTTCTTCTTCGGTGTGAGTATTGCCAGAATTACAACAACTATAAGGATGGCGATTAAAATCTCAAGTATTAGCGATCCCGGAGAACGGGATAACGACTTTTTTGCCATTTATTACTCCCAGAGGATAAAACAGGTTAAGGTTTTGGAATGAAAATCAAATTCAGTACATCTTTCTTCTAATGAAGTGATCACATTTTACAACATTACTCAACAATATAAGAAAAAAAAGAATAATGCAAAGAAATTTAATGATTTTATTGCCGTTTTATACTGATTTGCTTGAGTAATTATCATGCAAATATATCAAAAACAATCCCTCCCAGTTGAAAAGGGAGGGATTATTAAGATTAAAATCATCAGCCTCTATTTAACTAACGCAATCTTTCGTATTTCAGATTGATTCCCCGCTGTGATACGGAAGAGATACAATCCTGCAGGAAGGTTATTCCCATCAATTACCGCCTGATATGTCCCTGCTGACTGACGTTCACTGATTAACGTTGAAATAGCTCTTCCACTGATATCATATAACTCTGCATTGACGATTCCAGTCTGCGGAACGGTATAACTAATTACCGAAGTTGAGTTAAACGGATTGGGGTATGCATCTGATACGGTAAATTCCGTCGGTATTATTCCCATCTGATCATCAATATAGCTATCAGTACGCACTGCAGTAAGCCTGACAACTGTTTCCATAGCAGTAGTATTATGCTCAAAAACCAGATCGCATAGAGCGGTATCGGCGGGCATATCCGGAATTGTAATTGCCATTGTTAAATCCTGCGACTGCTGTGCTTCTAATCTTCCTTCAAGAATATCTGACTGAACCCAGGTCATACTGGCAGCAACCTGATAAATCTCAACACGATCATTTCCAGCATTGTTAATCATTCCCATAAACACCCAGCTATAAAGATCAAATCTATTGGTTATACAGCATCCGAGCGCTGAACCGTTATCAGGATTAGCGAGACTGGTAACAAACCTGATTTCTTCTGTTTCCGGATTTAATTTATAAACACCCTGTCGATATTCATTATTATCATCAACAAACAAATATAGGGTAAATTCATCCGGATCATCAGGGAAGTATGCTAAGCCATAAGTACGCAAATCATGTCCGTTTATTTCGAGTATTTGGTTTCCTTCTCGATCATAAGCAAGAATCTCACCGCTGGGTCGCTCTGCTATCCATAAAACTTCTCTTTCCGGATCCCATGTTAAGGCAGTGTTTGTTCTATAGGGTCCTTTCCAGTAGGTAATCTTTTCACCTTCCAATGAGAAACAGTAAACACTATCCATTCCAGAACCCC
>JAIPJL010000117.1 GCA_021734165.1 bacterium
CGATTCAATCGCTGTCTATGAATTTGAGATATACAACACCGGCAGGCGTTATGCGGTTATAGACACGCTTTGGTTTGAAGGAAGTAATACGGCAGCCTTCAGTTGTCCGCTTGAGCTTCCCTTAAGGATCAATCCTTTGGACACCTGTCTTGTGCCTGTTTTGTTCAGTCCTTCAGCCGATACAAGCTATGCTGCCACCTTAGTCCTTCCTTATGGTGACGATCAAACGCTCGAAGTCGCTTTGGTTGGCAACGGCTATATCAATTCCGCGCCTGATGAATCGAATGTCCTGCATGAATTTGCTTTGTATGAAGCCTATCCAAATCCCTTCAACTCCACAACCACCATATCGTTCGGGCTCGATAAATCGGCCCCTACGCGGATTGCGATATATGATCTTTCGGGGCGTGAGGTTTTAACACTATTTGAAGGATTTAAACAGGCGGGTTGTCACACGGCAACTTTAACAGCGGGTGATCTGGGGTCTGGATTGTATTTTGTGAGGCTGGATGCGGGGGGGGTTAGTCAGTCAAGGAAGGTTGTTTTGGTCAGGTAACTTTTAAAACACAAAGCGCACTAAGAACACAAAGGATTTGATTGTTGATTCGCGATTTATGATTCTGGATTCCGGTTTTCACCGGAATGACACACTTTAACCGCAGATTACACAGATTTAACAGATTACACAGATTGTTGTGGTGTTGGGGGAATTTTTTAATAGGGAATTAGATTCTTCGCTGCACTCAGAATGACAACCTAAAGGTTGAACTCTGAACATTGGGTTTTTGGCAGGCAAGATGCCTGCCCCACTGCATCAATTAAAATATTTATTGTCAATAACATCTTAATTGACAAACAAGAATGTTTGTCCTACTGACGTTGTAAAAAAATAACTTTACAGTGGCGAAGGCGTCTCGCCTACGAAAACTCGTCACTCGCTACTCGCCACTCGCAACTTCCCTTCCCTACTCCCAATAACAAAGAATCCAATCGCCGCGGTAAGCGCCACTCCCGAAATCACCAGCCACACCGATTGCGGCTGCACAGTATGATCCATCACAAATCCACCGAGCAGCGGTCCAACCGTCCAGCCAAGGTGAAGTGTCAAGCTGAACGAACCCATATAGATACCTGTCATTCCTTCCGGCGCGAGACTCGACGCATAAGCGCTGGCTATCGGTGTATCGACAATCTCGGCTAATGTGATAATCGCAACCGCTCCAATCATTACCAACATGTTCGGAGCATATCCTACGATCAGATAACCCGTACCGTACATCAACGCTGCAACTGAAAGTACTCTAAGCGCATCATATTTCTTCAACCAGCTTGCTACAATAACAAGCAGCGACGCAACCATTACTCCGTTTTCGAAATAGAGCCAGCCGATCTGAACCTTTGTTAAGCCGATGTTAGTTGATGCATGAACCGACAGCGTTACCAGTAACTGCCCTCTGACGATATACATCATCAGGCAGAGCGCTACAAATCGCATCATTCTGTAATCGCTGAATATCCGGTAAAACTTGTATTCCTGCTTTTGTATCAAGGCGCTGCGCCAGGTTTCGGTGACTTTTATGATGGCTATAACTGCAGCAATACCTACCATTACAGAAGTCGATAGAAACATCAGATAGTAACCACCGACCACAATAAAACCACCGATTGCGGGACCTATTGCCCAGCCGACATTAGCAGCAGATCGCGTTAAACCATACACCTCCGCCCTTCTCTCCAAAGGAACAATGTCCGCGGTTATCGAATCCACCAACGGAAAGATCGCTGCGCCAAGGAAGCCTGAGATAACATAAACCACAGCAAATGAGGCAAAAGACATGTTGCGCCAGACGATATAGGCTAATACGGCGAAACTGAGAGCGCGTGCAGTCAGCAGCCCTTTCACCAAACGACTCCTGCCAAAAACATCAGACAACGCTCCGGCAATGGTCGAAGCTGAAGCTCCAACTAAGCCGGTGGTGGTCAACATCAATCCTATAGTCGTCATAGGGATACCGTTGTCTTCATGCAGGTAGAGAGCGAGGAAGGGCATTGATAAAGCGAAACCTAAAGCGCCGATAAAGCGGATCAACGCCAGCCATTTTACCAGGGGATTGAGATCTGCCAGTATTTTAGGTTTGTACACAGTTAGCAGTGTCTAAGTATGTTCATTACAGCGCCAGGTGCAGTCCAAGCGGGCAGTGATCTGAGCCCATCACTTCGGGCATAATCCAGGCGTCGTTGACATTTTTCATAAGGTTATTTGAGACAAAGAAGTAATCAATCCGCCAGCCGATGTTTCTATCTCTGGCTCTGGTTCGCATATCCCACCAGGTATATTGCTCCGGTTGATCGTTGAACTGCCTGAAGACGTCGATAAATCCAGCTTCAATCCAGCGATCGATCCACTCGCGCTCTTCGGGAAGAAATCCTGACGTCTTCTCATTTTGTTTAGGATGGGCAAGGTCAATTGGTTTATGTGCGGTGTTGTAATCTCCTGCAATGACAATGCGTTTGCCGTGATCCAGCAAATTTTTAAAGTACTTAAGGGTTGCTTCGTAGAAGTCCATTTTATATTTAAGACGTTCTTTACTCGCTTTGCCGTTTGGAAAATATATATTGGCTATGATAATCTTATTTAACTCAATAATAACAACTCTGCCTTCGCTGTCGAATTGATCGATACCATATCCAATTGTTGAAGATGCAGGTTCTTCAAGGGAAAAAGCTGCCGTACCACTGTAGCCTTTCTTCTCAGGCTGAGTAAACACCGAATGATATGAGACAGGATTTAACTGCTCGGCTGTCAACTGCTCAGCCCAGGCTTTTGTTTCCTGAATCAGACATACGTCCGGTTTGACAGATTCAAGAAAACCGGTAAATCCCTTTTTCCAGGCGGCACGGTAGCCGTTTACGTTCCATGAAATTATCTTCAAAATATTTCCGTTATTAATGCTCGTTAATGTCTTTTCCTTACTTTTTTAAAGTGGGATTAAGAAATATGGAATTATTGCTGACGTTAATGCGAAAAAACTTAAGAGTATAATTCAATATTCATAAGGAAACTCCCCTTTCGTTCCCCCCTACTATGTAGAGGGGATGGTAGCAACGATTTAAATAACTGTCAGGCAAGGACGCCTGAAGTCTAAAGCCAAAATCCTAAAGCCTAATCCTCCTCTTCCCCAAAACAATCAGCGGTAAAGATCATCAACCTCGCATCCTTCTTCTTCCATGTCCCTCTTGGTAATCCTGCCTTCTGACACACTCCGTCGAGATACTGCTCTCTGTTCCAGCCCTGTTCAGTAGCAACCTGCGGTAGGAATAAACCACTGTAATATCCTTGGCTAATCATGATTCCATGCTTGCCGACGATGACTTCTTTGGGACTTTTAGCTTCAACCATCCGACCAAGTACTGTTATTTCAAGTTTGACGTCCTTTAGTTCTCTTACGCCCAAAGGTGGAAAACGTGGATCATCAAACGCTGCCTGTCGCGCAACATCTTTGATTAAATTAACGAGTGGTTTGTCCGGCATTAAATTACCAATACAGCCTCGTAACTGATTGTGAATCTTAAGTGTAACAAAAACGCCACGTTTCTCACTAAGAACTGTGAATGAAGCATCCGGTTCGGGCATGTTAAATGACTGCCCTAATGCCTCGTTGATCGAATGACGCGCTAACAGCAGCAGATATTCCTGTTCGGTTTTGGAAAACTCTAAGCCGGATCCGGTTTTAGTGGTTTCTTCAGAATCTGAATTATAGTTATTATTTTCAGCCTCTCCCCTACCAATCGCTGCTGCGAGATAACCGACAACCTGATTGCGGATTCCACCCGGTATATCACCGGATGTTTTATGCCTTAGAATATCAACCTTGTGAGCGCCCTTTATATCCGCTGCAACCATTAATGCAGCCACAGGCGTTCCACCACAGGCTTCCAGCTCTCGTCTTTGGCAGCCGTTGGCAAGCGCTTCAGCGTCAAGGTTTTCAATAGCTTCAATAACTTCATGGTCGAGTTTATATGCTTCCTCATAACTATGATAATGAGAGAGGTCTGTTGAAGCCACTATTAATGTATCTTCATCGCAAACCTTAGCAAGCGCTTCACCCAGTATCCGGCAAACCTCCCAACCTCCACTGCCTACTATCATCGGAACTAACCTGAAATCTTTGAGTGTTACCTGGAGAAACGGCAGTTGCACTTCAAGTGAGTGCTCCGGTGGAATATGTCCTTCGGGCATGTGTCCTTTAGTAGATCCCTGTATTAAACCCTTGCCTGCTTTAATCAATTTATTTGACAGCTTTTCATTAATTTGGATTTCACCGAGTGGCGTCACGTAAACGCCGGAAGGCATGACGGAAACAAATGGAATTGCGATCATGTGAGAAGGCGCGAGAACAATTACAGATTTGTAGTTACAATCCAAAATTTGTCGATACGCCCAACCGGCAATAGGACCAGAGTAAAAATAACCCGCATGAGGAGCGATTAAACCGAAAGGCTTTCCGGAGATTTTTAGTTCTGCCTGATTAATATATTCATTTATATTCTGTCTTAAAATCACAGGATCTGAAGGATAGAAGCCATGTACACCTGAAACGGCTGCTTGACGGACATTCTTTTTACTCATATTGATCTCCCATCTGATTCAACTTTACTATCTACAGCCTGACCCGAATATTTCCCACTTCGATTTCTGCAAAATTCATTATCGGTCTTTCGGCAAACTGTTCTAACAGTTCAGGGAGCGGATCGGGTAACACTCTAAGAAGTTGAAGCAGTTTTATAACCAATGGATCTCTGCCTCTTTGCGCTCCATCTTCAACCTTCAGCGCCATACCAACACCTTCATCCGTTTCAGGATCACGCCAAGCAACAGCGTAATATCCTTCAGCGCCGGCTTTAGCAGTTAAAGCAAGATTCGAGCCTACACGCATCAGCTCTGTACAAAGCCTGTTCTGGTTGGCTGCAACCATTTCAGGGAAAGTGCGCATTGAATTGGCAATTGTTTTAAATGCTAGTGCAATTTCAGTTGCTAAACATTCGGTGTTAATCATTCTGGCGTAGGCAAGGGCTGCATTTTTTAATGGAATTGCATGAACTGGAGCGGAACAGCCATCTATGCCAATCTCAACTTGGGCGACAGCAAGGTCGGATACCCTGGCAATGAGTTCGACAATTCGCTTCTGCACGATATGAGTTGGATCGAGGTAGTTATCAATATCCAATCCGAGATACTTCGCTGTCAACAGCATACCGGCGTGTTTACCGGAGCAATTATGATGTACTGCCATTGGTTTTTGATTGCTTTGATACAATTCACGACTGGCAGAAGCATCCAAAGGGCGCTGAATCCCGCATTGCAGCGCTTTTTGATCAAGGCCTGCTTTGGCGAGTATTGACAGCACGGTCTCCACATGGAATTTTTCACCGCCATGAGAACCACTTATAATGGCAATTTCCCGTTCGCTAAGTTGATAAGCTTCAGCAGCGCCGGATACTATCACAGCCAGGGCTTGTAAAGGCTTAGCTGAGGAGCGAAGAAATGCTTTGTGATTGTAATCGCCGAATGACAAACGTCTATTACCGCTCGTGTCAACCACACACACGTGGGCGCGATGTACCGATTCTACGCGATCACCGCGAGTAATTTCAATGAGAGCCGGAGGCGTCGGATAACGGATAATCTCAATCATTATATAGCAGTCACTTATGCTTTTGAATTTTTATTCCTTCTTAAATATAATATTTTCATAGATAAAAAAAAGGGAAACCTTACGATTTCCCTTTTTTAATTTGGATCGGCGCTCACATGACATCTTTTTTTAGTTTTATGCCTGTCCAGACCCGATCCAAATTTTTCTATCTATGTTATTGAAACAAACATTTCAATAACCCAACCATGCCAGGTTTTTAATGGAAAATTTTATTTTTCCTACCCTCTATTATAGTATCGTTAATTTTTTAATGAATGTTGGTGACGTGGATCACTTTTGAGAAATTTTTTCCTTAAATGGATACTTTTTGTAAATTATTAATAAGAATTTCTTATTTATTGTTATTCAAACTACTTACGAGTAATATCTTTATTAAACACCGGTTATTTATTGACAACGTTTCTTTACAGAATAAACGGAGAGAGCTGACGCTTGTGCGAAATATCACAATACAAGCTTTGTTATTAGAAACTTAAATATATTACTAACAATTAGCGATCCTATTGCATTTTCTATTGACAAATTAATATCCGGTAAGTAAATTGATTTTGTAGTTATTGGTTATGGTTTTGTGACTCTCGTTTAGTATCTAATATGAGCAATGAAATCGAAACATAACGACAACCAACCGCTTCTTTTACTGCCCACAGGTTTCCTGAATTACGGGAAACAGACGCTTCACAAAATTAGTCCGCCATTCGGGGGGGGGAGAACTCCGCTCAACACAACCAACATTTCAAGATACAACAATCCGCTTTTTCGTTCAGTAAGTTTACACCCTTTAGTTATACTATCCCATTTTCAAATTTCTATTTCCAACCCAATGTTGATACTGGAATATCAATCATTTGATATGAAACAACATCGATATTCAGATCAAGAGTATTCGTTAATCATCATAAACTTCAAACGAAACCGTCAGGTGTCTCTAATAATCTGTTTGTAGCAATTTGGGTTTCTAAAATTCCATAACTATCTTAAGGATTACAATCATGTTAAGAAAAATGGCTTTAAATGTACTTAAAGTTGTCACTGTATTGGTCACTTTAGGGATAGGTATTCATTTCCTCAACTGTGAAGTCCGTGCGGAGGACACGTACTCAGTACAAATGTTGGATTGGCAGGGATTGGATCAGTACGTACCTATTAATGGATTGCTAGTTGAAATGAAATTTGATTATGGCAGTGGATTTGGCGATTGGATAACAGCCGATAATCTGGTAACGGCTGGTACACAATTCAGATTGTAGGACTTTCTGAATGGATACCATGGAAAGTGAGGTTTAGTGGTACTGACCTCGCACTTGTTAATCCTGATACTAATCCATGTGAAGGTCCGGAAGAAGAATTTCAATTTGAATGGATTCTTGGAGGAAATTGGCGATAAATAATCTTTTAACAGAGACATCTGACGGTTGTTATAATGTAATCCATAACAAGATCAAAGTAATTATTTTAATGCGAGGTGAAACATGAGCAGTGTCAAACAAATAGTATTAATAGTTCTAATGTTTTCAGTGGTTGTCTTCGCCCAGCCCCCCGAAATCCACTGGGCGCGGATGTACGACTGGGAAGAGCACGAAAAATTCAATGATATTTACACCATTCCCGGTGACGGCTATGTGCTATGTGGTGTCATTTCGCCAGACCCAGGTTCTAACCAAAATGAAGACATGCTGGTTATGAGAATTGATGATAATGGAAATGAAATCTGGCATAACAGATTCGGCACTGAGGATATTATTGATCGCGCAAATAGTATAATCGAAACTGACGACGAAACCTTTATGATTGCAGGACTGCATAATTCGGGTGTCGGGGGTCTGCATGTCAGCGCTGACGGTGACGAGATTTGGCTGATCAGGTTTGCAGATGGCTCAGCATCGGCAGTAATTGAGCTGAAAGGCGGCAATTACTGGATCTGCGGAGGTTCAAACAGTCGTGGTTATATTGTCTGCTTTGATATCGATGGAGACGTCTCATGGGATGAATCTTATGGCGATGAGGGTAGGCACACATTCTCTTCTATGCGTGAAACGCAGGGTGGAGTTGTTCTTACAGGCGCCTTTTATGTGAATGCAGACACCTGCCATGCCTGGGCTGCTAAAGTTGATTTCGACGGTGAATTGCTTTGGAGTAGATTATACAATTTCGGAAATAGATGGGAATATCTTACATCCCTCGTCTCAGCTCAAGAGGATGGTTTCGTTGCGGTTGGCGCTTCCGGACAGCAAACACTTGATCGTGATAATGATATTTTAGTAATTAAATTCAATGGCGATGGTGATCTGGTGTGGAGTCGAACTTTCAATCCACAACCGGAGAATATGAGTACATCCGGTAGCTGCATTGAAAGACTGGATGATGGAGGATTTATAGTAGTAGGAACAAAGAAAGGTAATAGTCTAACTTCGTATCGTAAACCTTACGGACTTCGCCTTAGATCCAATGGTATCGAGAGATGGAACGCTGTCTATGATATTGATGAAGCGGAGGGATTTGGATCGACAGAGAATAGTTTCAGATCGGTAGTCAGGGGTAACGACAATTCCATTATTGCCGCTGGGACAGTCAATTACGAGGAGAATATTGTTAACGAAGATGAAGGTCAAAACGGTTATATAATGAAGTTGGAGTATGACCAACTTGCTCCATCGTTTATTTATTACCTGCCGGGGGATACTGTTTTTTCCGTTCTTCAGGGTGATACGGTTGATTTCGTGGCTCGCGCTACCGATTGGCAGGAGGATGCGCTGACATTCCTTTGGATTATGGATGGTGACACAGTGTCCGAAGATACCAGCGCTTCTATTGAGTTTGATTCTGTCGGTGTTTGGGATGTCAGGTGCGAAGTATCTGATGGTGAATTTACGGTATCTGTCACCTGGCATGTAACGGTCACAGAATTCTATATTAGCGACTTCACCCCCGACAGCCTTGATTTGGTCATACGCCGCAATACATCAGTTGATTTCTCGCTTGCAGTCAGGCAGTTGGTCGATGAGGAAATAGAATACCAATGGACTTTGACAGATAGAGAAGGTCTTAATCACGAAATTGGTGAAACAGATTCTGCATCAGTATTGTTTGATTTGAAGGGTGAATACATAGTTGAAGGTCTTGCCGGTCGTGACGCTTTTGCAGATTCCGTCGCTTGGACAATTGACGTGCGTTCGGTTCTTTGGTGGTGGTGGCCCGAGGAATTGGCGTTATCGGTTCCTGCTGACACGAGTTTTGATTTTGGCATTGTTCCTTTCAACGAAGATTCGGACTCTCTTACTTTCCAGTGGTGGCTGAACAACGAGCAGCTTGAAGTTGATACAACTGCTGATTCAGTGATGATAGATTTCCCTGAACTCGGGCTTCAGACCGTAATGAGCATCGTTCAGGATGGGATTGAGCTTGACACGGTTATATGGGAAATCAACGTCTTCGATCCAAATAGTGCAGTTGATAGCGATATTAAACCGCTGCCGGATTGTGTTTCATTATCAGAGCCCTATCCCAATCCCTTCAACTCAGTGACGAGAATAAATTATTCAATCCCTGAAGCTGCTCATGTGAAACTTTTAGTATATGATCTATCGGGTCGTGAGGTTGCCGTATTAATTGACAGAGAGCAAGTTTCAGGTCGTTATACCGCTGTATTCGATGCATCTCATTTACCGACAGGGCTTTATTTTGCGAGGTTGAATGCGGGTGGGGAAGTGAGGACTAAGAAAGTGGTTTTGGTTAGGTAGGCTTTGGGCTTTAGACTTTAGGACGGGTGGCACGGACTACTTGTGAAAGACGCTTCGCGTTGTCCGTGTTTCTTTACTGTATCCTACTCGCTTCCTTCACATCCGGGATTCCAAACCCCACTCCCGGCACGAACGGTGGTGGGGTGGGGTCGGTGTCAGGAAGCGATTTTCTATATTTAATCGCTCTCGGTAACCCAATTAACGCTTCCATAACCGCCTTGATGAGCGCCGGATATCTGATTATTCGCAGCAGCATCAGTAATTCATGCAGCATTAAAGCAGGTAAATGTCGTAAAATCCTTAAGAGAGGTTCGTTGCGCGCTATAAGCCAGAGGCGGTTGCGGTGGGTTAAATAGCGTGAGAATGGTGAGCCGACCGGTGATCCTCCCCTTCTGTGACGACAGATCGCTTCAGGAATGAACCAAGCTTCCCAGTCCCTTCGCCAGGCCCGCCAAGCCAGATCCGCATCCTCATAATAGCTGAAAAAGCACTCAGCAAAGTATTGTCCGTCAGGTGAAATATCTCTCATCATATCCATTCGGTACAGTCCCGCCGCCGCACAAGCGCCGAATACTCGTTCCGGTTTATTCCGGCTTCCATCGTCAATCATTCCAGCGTCGCGGTCGCGCACCCTTCTGCTGGTAAATATTTCAATCCCCGTTGAATCAATAATATCAAAATCGCTGTCATCGTTTCTTATTCTTAGCAGTTTACCGGTCAACGATCCGATTTTTTCTTTGCCATCCGTAAATTCGATCAGCCGTTCGATATAATTATCCGAAGGAAAAGCGTCAGGATTAAGCAGCAATATCCAGTCAGTGTCACATTGGGACAATGCAATGTTGTTACCTTTGGCAAAGCCTTCGTTTTTCAGGTTACGGATGAGCTTAACTTCAGGGAAATTTCTTTCAATCAAATCAGGAGTACCATCACTTGAATTATTATCAACGACAATTACAGCTTTAGGCAGAAAAGTCTGCTTTTCCACAGCTTTCAGGCAATCAGCTATATCTTTGATAGAATTCCAGGTGACGATTACGACAGTAACGCTCGGTATTTTATTGGCGCTCATTTATAAAACCCATAACTCATAATTCATAACTCATAATTCATAACTTCCTATATATCCTGTCAAAATTTTCTAATTAAGTTTTTTCGCAGTCTCTGTAGCGCCTGTTTAAGATCGCTGTTCAAATGATGCGCTGAAATCCTCCACATCCAGCAGCCTGTGATGATCAGTCCCGAAGATAACGCCAGAGCTGCGCCTTTGATCCCAAGATAGTAAGCACCGGGAATTAAAAACAGCAATAATATAACGAGACTGACAACTGAAACCTTTGCGACTTTACGCGCTTCGCCTGCGCCATAAAGTATATTACCGCTGACATAGAACAACGCCTCGAACGGAGCGGCAATAAGTATGATCACAAGTATTGCGGCAGACGCTGAGTATTCAGCGCCAAGGAAATTATATATTGTTTTTGAGAACAACATTCCAGTAATTGCACATACTG
>JAIPJL010000118.1 GCA_021734165.1 bacterium
AGCTTTCGCTGGGATGATGCTTCCCCAAGCGCTTTTAGCATTATCGGACAGACTCGCAGGCGGGAATCTAAGAATGTTAAGCGCTTGAATATCAAGCTGATATAGATACCTGCCTTCGTAGGTATGACGCCAAAATGTAATATTTCAAAGGTCTCGGGAACACATGACAGCGCTCCAATAATGCTAAGGGTAATTACTTAATCAAATACCCTTCCGCCAGCTTTCTATAATCAGCAACCTGCTCCTTTATCCATGATCTCTTTCTGCCCAACTCCTTTGCCATCAGCTTTGCAACCGTTTCGGTTATTTCGATACTTGCCCTTGCATCTAATAGCAGTGAGCGGGTGCGTCGGCTCAGGAAATCCTCCACAGTGCGCGCCATTTCTTCTCTAACAGCCCAGATAACTTCGCCGGTAAGTGGACGAAGCCTCGGATGAAGAGGTTTGCTGTAATCAGGATGTTCGCGGATTATGCTTTCTATCTCAGGAGCGTCTGAACCGTAAGGCTTCAGTATGCCAAACTGCTCGCAGTTTCTGTGATAGCCGTGAATTTGAAGGTTTTCAGTAACCGGCGATCTGTACTCAAGACGCGCTACCTGGATAGCCTGATCCAGGGTCTCCTCAGCCATCTTGCGGTAGGTAGTCCATTTTCCTCCGGCGATGGTGATTAATCCGCTTCTTGAGATGATGATTGAATGTTCACGCGATATGGCAGCGGTGTTCTCGGCATCGCCAAGGTTTACCAGCGGTCTTATTCCGACAAAAATGCTGCGGACGTCATCAGGGATTGGATCTTTCTCGAGATATTTTGCAGCATGTTCAAGCAGAAAGTCAGTCTCCTCCTGCAGTGGACGCGGCTCCAGAGAAATATCATCGATTGGTGTATCCGTAGTTCCGACAAGAACGCGATTGTGCCAGGGAATAGCGAAGAGCACCCGACCATCGGCAGTATGAGGAACCATAATAGCCGAATCTCCAGGCAGGAAGGTTTTATCAAGGACTATATGAACACCCTGACTTGGAACGATTATCGGTTTAGCCTCTGTCTCATCCATACGGCGCACTGAATCGGTAAAAGCGCCGGTAGCGTTTATAACGGCTTTGGCTTTGAGTTCGTATTCTTTATCGTTTTCGATGTCATGGGCAATTACTCCCGTAACAAACTCGCTCTTTTTAATCAGATTGACAACCTTGACATAGTTTATCAGCGTTCCACCCTGTTCGACAGCGGTTTTAACCATATTTATCACAAGTCTCGAATCGTCAAACTGTCCGTCCCAGTAGATCACGCCTCCTTTAAGTCCATCCTGTTCAATCGTAGGGATCCTTGCCAGGGTTTCTTCCTTGGACAATACTTCCGATTTACCGAATCCGTGTTTGCCGGCTAAAGCGTCGTAAATCTTCATACCGATCCCGTAGAAAGGACTTTCCCACCATTCGTAACTCGGCACAATAAAGGGGATGTTATGTACTATATGAGGCGCATTTTTAATCAGTATGCCTCTTTCGTGCAAAGCTTCGATAACAAGTGACAGGTTGCCTTGCTGTAAGTAACGCACACCACCATGCACAAGTTTAGTGCTGCGGCTTGATGTACCTTTGGAGAAATCATCTTGTTCAAGAAGTAAAACCTGGTAGCCTCGCGATGCGGCGTCAACGGCAATCCCGACGCCAGTGGCGCCACCGCCGATTACGATAAAATCCCAGATTTTACTTTGATCCTGCATTTGCGATATTTGATCATCCCTGTTCAACTCTATTCCTTTCAATTGAATTACTTTCCTTCGGCAGGAGGAGATTGTTAATCTTTGCCAATATCCAGTTTACTAAACTCGATCTGTTATAGATAATGAAATCGTTAATTGTCTCAGCCATCTCTGGAGTTCTAAGGTAGCCGTATGAGGAATGCGGATTTCTGTTGCCTTTGTATTCGTAATTGTTGTTGATTATAAAATCCCTGGGAGTTACATGATGGCTGTTTCCATCATAATCATCTTTCAGATTATAATTAAATGCAATCCTATCATCCAGATCAGACATATTGTGCCAGATTCTTTTCACATTTTCCGGTGTTTTCAATTTGGATATATTTGTATCCTGTGTCGGTTGTTCAGCAGCAATCCTGCTTATAACTATTGGGATTCCTAAAGGTGAACCGATAGTTACAAGAGTATCTATCTCAATATCCTGTAATATTTGTGTCAGGACGTCATAAGCCATAATTGAACCCATTGAATGTGCAATCAGAAGTATTTCCTTTCGTCTGTGTTTCCATAAAACATTCGTCAGACGTTCTCTGATCCTGTCTTTAGTATATATCTCTCTGTTTTGATCATCAACAAGTTTAGCCTTATAATAACTTTCCAGATCTCCGAAATATTTATGGATTATTTTATCAGTTATTTTGGAGAAGTTTATAGTTAAATCATCATTCAGGAAAACTTCATCCATCAGTTTCTCAACGTAATCATGGAATTTCTTCTTAAGACTGCTGGTATCCTGCTTAACGGAATTATCTGCCGGGACATAAGGATTGTCCAGATACAGGGGATTGTCTTCGTTAGTGATGTCCGGATCTAATGGATTGGGATGCAGAATATCTGCCCAGTAAACCATCTCGAAATTAACAGAATATCTCGGTTTTCCAATTGCTTCAAGTCCATCCATGATTGCCCGTTTCCACCATGCTTCCAGCAATGCTTTTGGTGGTTTGTTGCCCAGCCCGTGGACTCCTATTATGATTTTCCTTTTTAGCGACATTTTTAAATTGTGTTAAGATTGACAAAAATTTGAACTTAAAATATCAGGAAAGTCGGTATAAATACCATCAACTTTCAAAGCTTTCATTCGTGACACATCCTCAGGGTGATTGACAGTATAAACGAAGAATTTCATGCCTCGATGGTGTGTGTCATCAACTAATTCCTGACTGATAAATTCCAGGCTTACATGAATGGAATATGCTCCTAACGTTATAGCAAATTCGGCATAATCCAGTGGTATATGAGCGATAAGAGCGCCTATTTTGATGTGAGGAAGCAGACTTTTAAACAATGCTAATTCAGGGTGATTAAATGATGAAACGAGGAATTGATCATAATCCCATTTTCTTTCTCTTACATAACGCTCAATCAGTTTCGCGGTTAGTTTTGCTGTTCTTGCTCCTTTTAATTCTATGTTAATACCCATTCTCCTGTCCACCATGTCTATAACTTCGGTTAATAGAGGTATTTTCTCGTCTTTTCCTGCATTTAGAGAGCGCAAATACTTAAGTGAACTCTTCTCGACATATCCTTTACCGTTTGTAGTGCGTTCCAGTCTCTCGTCGTGAATGACAATTAGTTCATTCTGAACATTAAAGACATCCAGTTCAATCCATTGAGTGTTTAATGCTAATGCTTTGCTGATTGATAGAAGAGTGTTCTCCGGTTCGTAACCGGCTGCTCCTCTATGACCAAAGACGATAAATTCCGGCAATGTTTTCTCTTCAGTAAATATTCTTACAATGTATTCATTTCAACATTATCAAAATTCCTTCGATAGTAGCTCATGTAGTTGGTTTTTTTCTCTAATGCCTCAATAACTGCATGACTGAAATTCACTTTTTCAAACTTCTGAGCGCTGCCAAGTCCACCGGGGCTGAAGACGTTAATCTCCATAAGTTTGTCACCGACAATGTCCAGTCCAACAAGAAACATCCCATCCTGAACCAGTTTAGGACGCACGATCTCAGCAATTCTAAAATGGGTGTCGGTGAGTTCTGCCTGACGCAGTTTGCCTCCGGCGTGGATGTTACTACGCATATCATCACCGGTTCTTACTCTTCTGAATGCAGCATATTTGCCCTTGTAGCGAAGAGGCAGACCGTTCATCAGGAAAAGACGAGTGTCACCTTCAGCGGCATCCGGTAGGTATTCCTGTGCAATAACATATCCATCGCGGGTAACTGCTTCAACCATTTGATTAAGATTAGAGAGGTCATCTTTGCGAACAAGGAAAACACCTGTTCCGCCTGAGCCTTGTAATGGTTTAAGCACAACATTTCCACCCTCTTCCTTGGCAAACGTTTTAATCTCATCACGATCACGAGTGATGATAGTCCTGGGACGCACCTGTTCTGGGAATAACTGGAAGTACATCTTATTCATAGCTTTGGCAAGACCGTTGGGATCGTTAAGAACAATAACTCCGTGCCTCATAGCTGCTCTTCCAAATATTATACCGGAAGTCTGAGCCCAGGAGCGCAGACCTGTATCAGTGGAAGGATCGTTACGCAGCATGAGTATATCTAAATCATCAACAGTGATTCGACCAAGTTTTGCTTTTTTACTCTGTAATTCCTTAAGGTAAACATCCGAAGATTTATAACTCTTTTTTTGAACAGACCTCGCTCTGGCGCTGATCTTTTCATCGACGTCATACGCAAAATCACCTGCGCCCATAACCCAGGCTTCATGTCCACGGTTAATAGCCGCCATTGCGAGGCGAGTTGTTGTATATCCCGGTTCCTCTGTTTTTATATCATTTACCATGAAACCAATTTTCATGTCAGTTCCTTTCTGTTAAATCTAAAGGTGTTAATCCTGATTTTAGTTTTGCCAGTCTTTTTTCAACCTTCGGATCATTCATATAACGGGGTCTTAAGGGCATTGTTTTAAGAACCTGTCGATATTGCAAATCTTTAATTAGCGGTATCTGCTTAATAGCGATCTTTCCGAGGAAAAGCTGGTCAATTTCATTCTTACCTTTTAAGTATTTGAGCAGCTCAATCAAACCGCGCAAATATACAACATCCTTTGTTAATCCACCACCTCTGTAGATTCTAACAGCAATAGTAAAGGCGGTGTATTGATTAAATCCCCATTTTTGATTGAGTTCTCTGAAATTTTCAACAAATGTTGCGCCGGATACAAGGTTATACGCTGCGATGACTCTGCCTGCAAGTAACCTTAGGCGCGGACGGCTTAAGCCCCCAACCAGGTATTCTGCAAGTACAGCGAGCCCTTCCTGCAACTCCTCGTAATCAGGTAATCCACAATAAAGAAGATTTAATGGCTGGGCACGACCATTAATATACGTTAAAATATGTGTTCCTACCTCATGCTGAATTAAAGCTTCAACTCTTGAAGTCGGTATTTTAATCTGCTTTCCGATTAACAGGTTTCCGCGTGAAACCATAAGACCGATGGTATCAGCCCGTATTTCAACCTTGTTTGTTATATGTGGGCAGGACTGACGAAAATAATCTATTTCACTTTTAGCGCGTTTTGCAAATTCATGAGCTGTAATTGATTCTTTAGCGGATTCTCCGCGACTGTGCGGTGTAACTTTGAGCAGAATCTCCTTTGCCTGTTCATTAGTATTTTTCTCTTTACCGCCGAATAATTGAAGACTTCCATGGAGAAACTCCGGCATACTCCTATCCAGAAGCATGGTCAGTTTTCTGTCAATTTCCAATTGCGTTTCTCTAAACAAAAACGCTAGAGTTGGATCTTCTACTCGTTCGATAGGGATTTGATACAATCTGCGCTTAACTAATACCGGATCAATAAGCATTGGTCTATAGTAGAGTTCCGGAGTTTTTTCAAAATGCGAATTTTGAAACTTTACCCAGGCGGAATTCGTGTTAACTGGTGTAACCTGAAGCAGAAAGTCGAATGAATTACTTATATTTGCAAGCTTTTTGTCAATTTCCCAGACAGCTCTTACAACAGCACGTCTGCCAAGAGTCTGATAGTTCACGGGATTGATTATTGTCCGTTCACGCGAGAACTCGAATACAGCCTGCCTTAAGGCTATATCAAAACCTCGTTGCAATCGTCTTAAAACAAGAGGATAAACAGCTTTTGTTTTCTGATCGTAGTAAATAGGCTGAACTTCGACTCCGAGCATAAAACAGTTTAATTTAGCTGCTTTTAAATTGGAAATCAGAGGAGGTAGTTCTGGTGGTGAACAGACTTTATTATATTTTACATCTACGTTTACTCTCTGTTTTAAGATATTTATATGTTTTAAAGTCTTCTGCAACGCATCAATAGTTTTAGTTGGTGGTCGGACACTGTTTGTTATTATTCGGAATCCGGGTTTGGGTGGAAGATTGTCATTCTCGTTTGTTGTATTGTTTTCTGATTGTGTCCAGATTTCGATAATAAGAAAAGCGCCACATTCTTTTGATAGAACCTCGACAACATTCTGAATCAGATGAGAAAGACTGCGTTTGAGTTTCGGATCATCAGACGCTATCAGATATGACGCTTCAGCTTTTATTAAGCGGTCAGTACCTTCTTCTGATCTCTTATGTGGATGCCTATAAACCACCAAAAACGGTAAAGTACGATCAATATGGATACGTCCTCCATGTGGCAAGGTACGTCTAACGGGTTTGCCTTTAGAAAGACGTTCTTGAATCTCCTGTATCAGTTCTTCGGAAATTATGTCAGTTTTTTTCGTTATTATGCTAATCCTTTGAGGGTAAATCAGACTACTTCCTAAATTCTATTTGCCATAAAATTTAGTTTTTCATTAACACCTGCAATGGTTGATCGGAGAGTATCCTTAATAGCCTCCGATTGTTTTAGATCAAGTTTACCAGTCCATTCGTTCATGAAAAACTTTTTAAATTCAATGGCAATTGCGCAACCCGAATTAGGAAAGTTCTCGTGAATCCAGCGTGAGAAATGCCCTCCTCTGAATTTGACATTTTCACGAACGTCCAGATTTCGCCCAAGGAAGTTAAAACTGCGCAGATCAGATATGAATCGATCCACAACCGGAGCCCAAAACTCGCGGTTCATATTGCTTGTTCCGACAATGACTTCCGGATTGAACTCCGGATCTGCAGGCGGTTGATCTTGTCCATCACGAAGATGATTATATGAATGTAAATCTAATACCATGAAATACTTATAACGCAACTCAAGGTCTTTTAGCAGTTTTTTTACCTTTGAATAGAAATTGTCATACTCTAACAGTGATCGCTGAATAATCTCATTGGAAGGAGTCTGTTTCCAAATATTTAACCCCCAAGCGTCTTTTGGCAGGAGATAAATGGCTTTATCTCTTGATCTGTTTAAATCCACCTGAAAACGCGAATTCTTAACGATAATCCTGTTTTTTGCAATTTGTGTCCATTTACCTGTATAAGGATCTTCCTCGCGTAATCTTTCTGATTCTGTTAACAGCATAAGATCAGCGACTTCATCCCGTAGCTCGTGCCCGTCGTGAATTGCTGTCGCTACTATTGGGCTGTCACTCTCTTGCACATGTAAAGATTGCTTGTTTTTCATGTTCTATGTTTTCTTTTGATCGACAATGTGAATATCAATGGGACGAAGGCTGTCAATGTGCATATCGCGCTGTGGGAAGGCTATAACAATAGCTGCTTCTCTGAATTTATCGTCGATTTTGAATCTTATATCACTGCGAATTCGCCTGATATCCATCATACTTGCAGCCTCAACCCAGAAATAGACTTCAAATATTAAAGCGCTATCTCCAAATTCACTGAAGAAAACTTCGGGTTTCGGATCAGGTAGAATGTCTTTATGTCCGTCAACAACGGTTTGAATTACATCAGATGTTTGTTTTGTTGGAGATCCATACGCAACACCAACGGTAACGGTCGTTCGTATCTTTTTATCTGAGAGCGTACGATTTATAACATTGTTTTCGAGGAGCTTGCTGTTGGGTACAAGCATTTCCACGCCATCAAAGCGACGTATTCTGGTGCAACGCGCTCCAACCTCCTCAACTTTACCAATGTCGGTATCAACTTCAATTATATCACCGATTCGAACCGGACGCTCAATCATGAGGATAATACCACTGATGAAATTATTAAAAATATTCTGAGCGCCAAAGCCGACTCCGATAATTATAGCGCCTCCAAAATATGCGAACATCGTAATCGGTATTTCTATCATCTGTAATGTTGATAAAACGATGATAACAATCAGTATATAAAACGTAATTCTTTGCAGAAATAATATCGAGCTGTCATCAAGCTGAGAGTGTTTCCGAAGATAGCGTTTCAATCTGTGTGTCATCCAGTGACTGACAAATACTCCAATGACGAGCAGTATCAAAGCAATGACAATTTGATTTACCTGAACCGCCTGTCCTTTGACAGAAAAGATGTTGAAATACCAGATATATCTTATCAGTTCTTCCAAGCTGCCAATACCCTGCTCAATATCCTTAACAAGTTCAAGAGAATCATTTTGGATGCTGATGACGCTACTGAAAATCAATGTCGTTAGATTTATTAAATATTCCATTATAATCACCGAATTTGGGTTTCCTCTGGCGCTTGTTTTGTATCAACAGGTTTGGCAATAAGAATATCCTGTCCTGCCCGAACAAAAAGGATATCCTTGATAGTAGTAAATCCTTTGATGAACTCACCACCATCCTGTTGCATTTTAGTTAGAGAAAATCCTGTTATCACCAGATCTGTCGATTCTGAGTATTGAGCGACAGCTTCGCCAAATTTGTTATGTGATTCGAGAGGCACGAGTTGGATATTCTTGCGTGATATCATTATACGCCCTTTGGCAATCAGATTTTTAATTTTATCCCGTTCCTGACCAATCTCCTCGCGTATGAATGTCATATAGAGTTTAAGCTCACAATCTTTCCACTCCGGATGTCCGATCATTATGTATGATAATATAATCATCAAATTTGCATTACGCAGGTCTCCGGGCGTCAACCAGATATCAATTTTTCTCTTATATCCAAAGTGCCGCTCAGAAGAACGAAGAATACAAATGTTATGTCCCGCTGCCGCTGCAAATTGGCAGCCATCTATTATTTCTACTAATCCTTCCGGTTTTTCCGCATCAAACTCAAACAGGATGCTGTTGTTCTCCATTCCGGCAATGCCGGGTATCTGAACTATCTGCGCCACCGCAGTGCGAAAACTCGGTGAGATGATAGTATCGACATATAGTCCTGCATGGCTGACCTGAGCCTGTTCAATCAACCGCGCGAGAATATGTTTGGCTTCTTCGTTGGTTTCTTTAGTCAAGGGACCTTCGATGTAGTGGATGAACGAACCGAATCCGTAATAGTGAGATATCCATCTTAAAAGATCAAATGGACCGAGCCTGGTGAATGAGTCTCGCGATACGGCAATAAACGAAGGACGCCAGTTGCTCATATCAACTTCAGCTTGCTTTTTCTGAATCAATACCTGAAGCTGTCGCGTCATCTGAAACAGCACGCCCTTCATAACTGTAGTCAGATCCCGCTCGTCTTTATGCACACGGCTCAACAGGAAGTACAAAACACCCATAGTTATAACCGCAAGAGTGGCATAAAAACCATTCATCTGGAACATCATGATAAATGAAGCAACAGCGCCGATAAGGGACAGATACCATTTAGTTCTGAATGTGGGACGATAGGATGGATTTCCTGCGAAATGCTCAAGGAAACTGATAGAACATAGTGTACCGTAGGTTATCATAAAAAACATACTTATAATCTGAGCTACGAAGTCAACATTGCCGAGTGAAACAAAAACAAGAATGATAACCGATGTAAGTATAGTAGCATTAACCGGTTCGTTGCTTTCGCCTTTTCCAGAGCTTAAAATATTGTTCCATTGAGGAATTGGCAGGTTTTTATCACCTGCCAGTGCTTGGAGTGTGCGAGGCGCTACGAGTATTGATCCGATAGCAGATGAGATTGTTGCTGCAGCCAGCCCAATGGGAATTATCGGTCCCCAGAGTGCGATACGGCTCATAATAAACTGGTCTGAAGCCAATTCTGATGGTGAAGCGCTGTAGGAAAGTTTGAATACTATTAAAATATAGACAAACATGCCAACCAACGTACCGGCGAGTGTTCCGAGCGGGATGGATTTTCTCGGATTTTTCAAATCACCGGAAAGACCAACACCGGCAGTCATTCCGGTAAAAGCAGGGAATACGATGGCAAAAACGATAAAAAAACTGTGAGGATTTTCGGTCGTTCCCATTAATAAAACCTGCCTTGGCGCATCAGAAGTCGGACTTCCGAGGAAAAACATAGCGAGGGAAATTCCGAGGATTGCTACGACTGCCCAAAGTGCGGTTACACCGAGATTAGCTCCTTTTTTAATGATTAAAACCGAAAGCAATATTGCTGCTGGGATTGAAATCATTCGTGTATCAGGGATGATACCGAGATGATTCTCAATCAGTGGAAAAAGTGGTCGGAATGCTTCGGAAAATGCGATCAGATAAAACGCTACGGATATTGCCTGTGACATGTAAAGAGAAATACCGATAGCGCCGCCGACCGTAGCGCCGAATGAACGGCTGATTATAAAATATTCACCTCCGCCTTCGACCTTGAGATTAGTGGCAATTTCTGCAATAGCGAGTCCAGTAGGAATCGTTATAGCATGTCCGATCAATATTAACATGAGAGCCCCTAGCATTCCGGTGTGCCCTACAGCATATCCGAAGCGTAGGAATAAAATAGCGCCTAGGATAGTGCTGATAGCTGCCAGAAATACAGGAGCAGTGCCGAAACCGTGTCCGGATTTCTCTGTTTTATCCATTAATTAACCAATTATATAGTCTGACGTAATACATAAGGCAGAATTCCTTTATGCCTGTAATAATCAACTTCAATTTGTGAATCGAGACGACACTCGACATTGATAACTCTAATATTTCCATCTTCAAGTAGTATGCTTATCTCAACATTCTGCTGCGGTTTCAAGTCATCACTCAAGTTAATGGTGTATATTTCTCTACCGGTTAATCCGAGCGAATGCGAATTCTCACCGGATATAAACTGCAAAGGCAGTACTCCCATGCCGATAAGATTTCCACGGTGGATGCGTTCGAACGATTCAGCGATAACTGCTTTTATTCCCAGCAGCGTTGTTCCTTTTGCCGCCCAGTCCCTGCT
>JAIPJL010000119.1 GCA_021734165.1 bacterium
AATAATTTCCCTGATGCAGGCTCAAAAGTCGGATGGGTAGCGGCTGCGGCTGGGATCGAAGCGGAAATTGATGCATTGGCAGAGGAAGAGAGAGGCGCATTTCTGGAGGAACTTGGTTTTAAGCTGCCGGCTTTGGATCGCATTATTCGCAAAACTTACGATCTGCTCGGATTGATAACCTTTTTTACAACGAGCGAAAAGGACACCCACGCCTGGTCTATTCCGAATGGCTGGACTGCCGTTGAAGCAGCAGCTACGATTCACAACGACATTGCGAGAGGTTTTATCAGGGCTGAGGTTTATCAGTGGCAGGAGCTGGTTGAATTAGGATCATACAGTAAGTTGAGAGATACCGGCACGATGAGGCTGGAAGGGAAGAGTTATATCGTTAAAGATGGTGATGTTTTGAATGTCAGGTTTAATGTGTAAATAATAAATATTCATGCTTTCACTCTTTAGAAAGTACATTCAAAATAAGTAATTTCCATGACACAACAATAGCATCTTCAAACAAAATATCCTTGATAACTCTATTGGTTGAGGCTTGATTTACTTTCAGGTCAGTAGTATATTGCAATAAATAACTTTGCAGTGGTTTAACAATCTACATGGTTACTGAATGACCGAACTAACACGCGACTCACTAAAAAAACTCTGGAACAAAGAAAAGGACTCTTATCGGTCTATTGAAATAGGTTCCGGTGTCCAGAAGTTTGTGAAGAATGTATTAAAGTGTTCAGAACTCTTCAACTTTAAGGAAGGAAAACTTTCTACAAAAGACCTTCAAAGAAAAAATGAGTTCCTTGAAGAAACCACAAAAAAGACCAGACGCGCCGATGTTGTTATTTTCATTGATGGCGATATAATTATTCCGATTGAAGTTGAGAAATATGGCAATATTGAAGCAGGTGAGAAGCAATTACGAAATTACCAGGCTGACTGGATAAAGAAATACGGCATTCTTACAGACGGTGACAAATGGCGGTTTTATAATAACACGCTTATTGAAAAAACATTCCTGATAGACGACATACTTAATGATCCAACCGATTTCCTGACGTTTTGGAAAGAATACACTACTCCCGAATACTACTACAGATCATTCTTTGAGAAAAAAGGTCAAAAGCCGCTTTTCGATGAGCACATACCACACCTTGACGAAGTACGTGAGGATTTTTTCAAGGACATTACGAAACTTATTGAGAATTTCAAAAATAAGCTCAATCTGAAAGGTTACTTTGAAGACGTTAAAGATAAAAACGAAAGAGAGAAAAAAGCAGTCGAGATTACCTATGCATATTTAATTCAATTTATACTCTATAAAACTCTCGTAGATAACTCATTTGCAGATTTTGAAAATGATTGGCAAGACCGCATAAATTCAGTTTACAAGGCGCTGAAAGGTGAAGCATACAGCGGCATTATTTCACTGATTAGAGGTATAAGTAATAAGATTTCAAATAACATCTATAAAAGATTCAGTGATGAGCAGGAAATAATAAACAACCATTTAGAAGGGATTTTAGATAAACCTAAAAATGAGATAGGTGATGTTTCGGTATGGCTTGATATATTATTATTTATCAATCGCTATGACTTTTGCAATGTTGAGAATGAAATATTCGGCTATGTTTACGAGAACTATCTTAAAGATTTAGACCCAAAAAACAAGAAGAAAGGACAATATTTCACGGATCCGCATGTAGTGGATTTCATGCTCGATCAAATGGGATACAAGCCTTCTGAACTGAAAAAGCGCTACGAAAAGGAAAAAGACAGCATTTCAATAATTGATCCATCCTGTGGTAGCGGTACTTTCCTTTATAATGCCACTAATCGATTGGTGGAAACCTTTTTTGAGGGTAATGAAACAACTGCATTATTGGCTGAAAAGTTGATAAATGATAATATATTTGGACTTGACATTGCTGAGTTTCCACTCTATCTCGCTGAAATGAATATCCTAATGCAGATGCTGCCTTTAGTAATAAATGAGCAATATGCCAATCCGGTCGAACAAAAGTTAAAAGCATTCAAAACACGCGATAGTATTTCAGAGTTTCTTGATACTGCAATTCGTAACACACTTACAGATGCTCTTACAGAGAAGAAAAGAAATAACAATCAGATATCATTCCTTACAGATGCACTTGACTTAGGTTACAATAGTCACATGCGCGATAAAAGTGATTTGAAAGATTTGAAAAATTCGTTGGAAAATCGGAATGGAATCCCACGCTTCCGTTTCGATTATGTTATTGGCAATCCGCCTTATGTCAGCTATAATGAATGCGCTAAACAACATTTATTAATTATTAATTTAATCAAGGAAGGCAAGGTTGGGATGAATGATCTTTATGGTCTTAATCTCAATTCCATTCCCGGTAAACTGAAATCATACCCACCAAAACCAAATCTCTATGCTTTTTTCATTGCATTGGGTCTTGGACTTCTTAAAGATAACGGGAAACTATGTTATATTATTCCTCAAACCTTGTTGACAGCAAATGATTTAGATGTAGTCCGACATTTTTTATCGAATTACTATACTATCGAAAAAATGATAACTTTTTCAGGTAAAATGTTTATAGGAAGAGGAATAAAACAGAATAAGCCTATTGCAACCAGCAGTTTAATTATTGTAATCTCTAAAAAACCTCCTACAAGACTTCATAAAATCGAGATTATTAATGAAAATCACATCGATAACATTGAGGATATAAGCCAAATACTCAGGTTTATTATGAAGAGAAAACAGAAAAATAGAAAGTTTATACTTCAAAATAAGCTGCTCCAAAACACAGATAATTGGAATTTTATAAATCGATCAAAAGCAATTATTGAATTTATTGATTCCTATAAAGCAAATACTGAAAGCTTTGATGTATATCGGTTATTTGAATATGCTGAACCAAGATATAAGGCGAGATTTTATTTTGATGTAGGGTTTATTCTGAATAAAAAACACTATCAAAATCGACCATCAGATGACTGTTATGAGATTTTGGATTTTAAAAACTTTAATGGGTTTTCGAGTTTCCAGCCTAAACAGTTTTATCCAAAGAATAACAAACTGATTAAACTAACACGTAGTAATCAGGGATACATTACCCTAGATCAGAAATGGAGTATTGTTTGGAGAATAAAAAATCACAACGGTTTTAAGCTAACTGACAGACCAATTATTTTTCATATGGGTACTTCTTCAATTATCACCTCTAATAATGAAGACGAAATGCACTATTTGCTTTCACTGTTTAATAGCGGAGTATCAAAATTAATCCTTGAGTCATTCCTTAGAATTCCAATGGAAAAGGAATATCAAGTTGCAATTTTACCGGTAAAACACTATATAAGAGTGCCGAAAATCAATGTTATTAACCAAAATACAAAGCTTGAGATAATTAGACAAACAAAATTCCTTCTTCAAAGCGAAAAAGTTGTTTTACAAGATTATGTTGACATTAAAGGCTTACTCCTACAAAAATTCGATTCTGTTGAAGTAAAAGGAAGTGAATTAGTTATCTGTTATAAAAATAATTACGTTAATTGTAACATCAAAGACAAAGCTAAATTAATTCAACAGACTCTCATTGAGCAATTAACATCATTACTTGATGAAACCGGAACAGGCAGTATCAGCGAACTTAAGAAGTTACCAGTTATTGACTTTGAGCGCCAGCGGCAAATTAAAGATTACGTTGACGATTTGGTTTTTTCACTGTATTTCAAGGTAAAATTATCTGAAATCGGATTTTCCAATTGCGCAAAAGTTAGAGAAGCTTGCGCAAAGCATAAATACTACAAATTATAAACGAGGTTTCTAATGAATAGATGCAGCGACGAGGAATGGGAAAAACTCAAAGAGTGCGAGAACTTGAAAGAGTATATATTTCTGACTCGCGCGTGTTATCGGCATTTTTTTGTGCTCGGTAAAGACCTTAAAGATGCAGAAGAAAATTTCATGCGTATTGATATTCTTAAACGCAAGGGTTTTACGCTTGACGATCTGCCAATTCGGCTGAAATATACACCGGAAGTAAAACACTACAAGAAGGAAGAGCTTTATGCAAAGAATGAAAATAAGAAACATATAACCCTTTAATCACCCTTCTGTTCGTTTTCAGTTGTTTCAACGATAAACCGATTTATCTCCGGATTAGGGTAAGTACTTCAGCCAATCCATTAAGATCGTTCATAATCACATCAGCATCTTTAAGCAGAGCTTCCGGCAGTGTGCTCGTTATCGCAACCACTTTCATTCCGGCAGCTTTAGCGGATTCGATACCCAAAGGAGCGTTCTCGATTGCGATGCAATTCTGCTGCTCAGCACAAGCCTTTCTGCAGGCAGTCAGATAAGGTTCGGGGTCAGGTTTGGACTTTTTATAGCTCTCTGCGGTGATTTTAACATCAAATAGACTAAGTTCACCTTCGCTAAGGACAGACATAATATTCTTTTTCACCGATCCCGAAACAAGTCCGACCTTCCAGCCGTTAGCTTTAACATCTCTGACAGCAGTTAAAGCATCGCTTCGCATTCCTGACGGTGAATGCAGACGGTACTGCTCCCGCTTCCAACGGATCAGTTCCTCAAGTTTGTCATCACTTAGATCAAGTTTATAATCCCTGACAATCCTTCTCGCAATATCCATCGACTTGCGTCCTTCTTCGAGGTGAAGCCGCTGCGCCGGAAGATCAATGTTGTATGGTTTGAACGCCTCAAGCCAGAAGCGAACGTGAACGTCAGGGCTGTCGATTAACACTCCGTCAACATCAAAGAAAACAGCCTCTATAGAGTTCGCCGTCAATCTAATTCTTTGAAATAATTCACAAGATTTGCGTCGGCGTTAATAACAGCGTCGATATAGCCTTTTGTTGAAGTAAACAATGTCGTTACGCCCGGTCCATGACCGGATAGCACGCTCCTGGAATGAACGATAACACCGACTGATATGGACTTGGCTCTGTATATTCTGCCGAAACTGTGATCAGCGTCTGTGATGGCTACTATGTCACCGAAGCGAAGGGTGTTCAGACTATGTTTTTCGACAGTTTCTTCATCAAACATCTGAATATCGTAATCGCCTGCGTGAGTACTTACTTTGCCGAGTCCAGATCCCATTACCATCGCCGGAATTGTATGCGTTACCGGAATGCTGAGTCTGCCGGATTTCTTTGTACCGGTGATACCCATTAAATCCAGCAGATCGGGGTCGAGATTCATAACTTTAATATCCGGGAAATCGAGCAGCTTTAATCCCTGCCCGGTTGAGCGGACCTGAATTCTGTCACCTATTACCATCTTCTCCATTTGCTCGAATGTAAAATCAACCAACACATGCTCAATCCCACCGTGAGTGCCTGTTACCCGTCCCCACTCATCCTTTGCGTCACCGCTGACAACTTGCGCTCTATTGCCTATGCAGGACATGACGTTAAGAGCGCCGTTGGCAGGTGAACCTACGGTTTTGTCAGTATTTTTCATTGATACGGCAGGTTCGACGTGATCTCCCCAGAGATCGACGGCTGAGTCACCAATGCGTTTATTAAATGTGATACCTCCTATACCCGGCAGCACCATCGGCTCGCCATCAGCCGAAATGCGATAAGGATTCATCGGATTACTAAGAGGACTTGATATTTCACCGATAACCGATTGGATTATCAGTTCGCTGCGGTTTGTTTTAAGTTTTGGCATTTATGCTCCTGAAATTTTAAGTTACGAGTTGCGAGTTGACTCCCCCTGTGTGTCGGACTTGTCCCAATCCCGACACAAAAGTAAGATGGCAGACAAGAATGTCTGCCCCACCTAGATTAAATTCTTCTGTCGGGTTTGGGACAAACCCGACTACACAGGAAATCAACTTACCCATTTCGGCTTAGAGCTTAACTCTTCTAATGTACTATATGTACAATGATGACGGGGGTTTCAGCGTCGTTTCTGGCTTCATCCCAGACTCTCGCCATCAAGGGATACGGACCAGAGGGCCAGTGATCTGTGTTCCAGCTTAATTCGTACAATCCGGTCGTGCTGTCAACCAACTTACCGGCAAACTCACGCCCGGCGATGAAGAAAGCCATGCGCAGAATACTTACGTTGTCAGTGGCGCTAACGCGTAAGGTGTCAACTCCAATGATCGTATCGCCTGCTGTAGGATTTAACCACTCAATCTCCGGTGATAAAGGATCTTCGATATAAGCGTCGTCACCATCGGGACCGGATGGTCCTTCACAGCTAAGGAAAAGCATGAAAATAATTAGAAATAATGCTGAACAAATAATAGATTGTGGGTTCCGCTTCCATCTTCTCATTGGTCTTCATTTCCTCCATAATCAAGTGTGCATTCAATTATGAAGTTATTTCCAACACTGAATCGCTCACGAAGGGTGTGTTTTCCGAGATCATCAATGGTTCCGCATCTTCCCCAGGAAGGTATTCCATCGTCAGACATCAGTATTAAACTATCGTTTTCTCCACCGCCAAGATACTCAATCACAACGAAAAAATCATTACTGACTTTAACTGCAACATCGCCGCTAAAATCAATCGTCAGCGTGTCCACTGCAAAGCTGAGCGTGTCGGAGCTAAGTGTATCCTGTTTAATAATCGTACCGGGGACGGAAGTTCCGCTCCAGATTCCAACAGTGAAGTTAAATCCTGTTGAATCGGTGTAAACGCCACGTAATAATGCTGTAACTGACATTAGTATGGTGTTCGTTTTAGGAGTGTTGAATCTTGTCCAGAACGAGGTAGTTCCTGCAGTATCCGGTAATGTCCAGCCTTTTGTGCTGTATCCATTGTGATGACTAAGGGCAATTGTACCACTTAAATCGTCAGAATAAGCAAAGTAGATTGGAATTGGCGCTGCATCTGTAATATTACCGGCAGAATCATAAGCTCGAGCTGCGATAAAATGCCAGCCTTCGTCAATAAGTCTGATCGTGTCCTCTATAGCGTCTATTGTAAACTCAAAAGGCTCGATGTTATCAAACAACAAATCACCATTAAAAACTGAGGAACCATCAATGGAGAATATTACTTCACTAATAGCTACATTATCGACCGCTGCAGCTTTGATTATAATTTCATCATAAACTTTTGCGAGAGACCAAGGTTCAGTCATTACAATAGTCGGTGGGATAATATCTACTCCCGGTATATCGTGACCCGGTGGTCCGACAGCTCCTTCGCAACCAAGAAAGAAGATAAAGGACAGGCTGAACAGCAAAAGTAATGTGGTGTTAAACGTCACGTTTGACGCTTTATTACCAACAGTCAAACGAGACGTTTGACTACACTGTGGAGCAATTAGAGTGCCGTCACATGTCCGTGAGTTCATTGAATAATTCGGAAAACAATGACTGTCATTCCCGCGTAGGCGGGAATCCAGACAGGCTAAGTACTTTGCAATGTCTTTTTTATGGATTCCGGCTTTCGCCGGAATGACATATTTTTTATAATAATTCGAAGCTCTCATTCGTACTTAACCTTAGCCCAGATCAGCGGATTATATGAGAACCTTGAACCTCCGGTAAACTTTTCCCATTCTCCATCCTTCTTAGCAACACCGTGATAATTTCGCCATTGACCATTATCTGTAAGCACACCGATAGTATCACCGACCTGCTCGTTAGCAAGATTTACTATAACGAAAAAATCACCTTCCGTTCTTATTTTCCTGCCGACGACAACCTCATGAATATTAAAACCAAACCATTGTATCTCACCCGGACTGAAACGACTTTCCGTCCAGTTTGTAGTGTCTGCATAAATCAGACTATCAGGAAGATTATTGCGGGAAGATCGTATTTCGAAGGAAATCGGTCTAGTACATTGCCAGTCTTCATAAGTATATGCTTTCACTGCAAAAAATGAAATTGTACAAGGTCCATCGGGGACAAAGCGAGTGCCATAGCAGGTGTATTGCTTATATTCATCCGGCAGCGTCCAACCAAGTAGCTTATTATCATCAAGTTCGATATAACTCTTCAATGTATCGAAAACAGGTTTATTCGAAATATCCATTTTTTCAACCATAACCATCGGTGAAAATCCCAGGCGACCTGAGCCATCTCGTGCGACAGCTTGAAAGTAATGAGCGCCATTGTTAAGATGGCTGCAACCATAATATGCCTGCCAGGGTTCCTCGGTAAGTGTCAATTCACCGGTAGGCAGGCTCTGTCCATCAATCAGGAACTCCATACCAACAACACCCACATCATCATCAGCAAATGCTTCAAACGTAATTTTGTCATATACAGGTCTCGAAGCTTCCGGTAAAATCAACTCAACATAAGGAGCTTGTACATCATCCGGAATACGGTTGACGCCATCCTTGCCGATCTCACCTTCGCAACCTATGATTAGATAGGTTATGAATGTGATTGCGATTATGTATTTAATGTACTTATGCATCTTTTTCGTAGGACAAGTATTCCCCTGCCTACGCAGGGGCAGGCTCTACTTGTCATTTAAACTCCATTTACCTTTCATTGACAAATAAGAATGTTTGTCTTACTGGTATTTGTTCACTACTTGTAACGATTGAATGTTGAAATCATCTCTGTGACTGCTCGCTCAATACCGTGCAGGAGCGCGCGCGCGACAATTGCTCTACCAATATATACTTCTTCAAAATATTTGATTGCAGCTAAAGGAGCGACATTGTTGTAATCAAGCCCATGACCGGCGCCTGTAATCAATCCGAATTTGTGAGACGCCAATGCAGCATCTTCTAATCTATGTAATGCTGCTTCGGCTTCTTCATCTGTACCGGCAGCGGCATATTCAGAAGCGTCAATAACCACGCCGTTTAAACCACAGCGTGCAATGTTTTTCAGCGCATTCATGTCTGGTTCTACGAGAGCAGACACTCCAACTCCGGCTGCACGATAAGCCGCTGATACGGAACTTAGATCCTCGGCGTCCACTTCAGGCTGAACATGACGGAAATCGCGTGTGCCATCCCAACCGGAAGCGACGAGTATCACACTATGAGGACGGAATTTTACCGTCTGCTCAACCAGTTCCTGCTTAAGGGGAGTTAGAATTACGAGATCACTATGAATTAATTCACTTGTGAGCCTTAATTCACGTTCACCAATCTGCCAACCGGATGGAATCCAACCTGCAACAATCATATCAGCGCCTGCGGATATTGCAAGCGATGCGATCACAGCCGGTTCAGGTGTAATTGGTTTCTCAGGATCACGCAGCCTCGCTGCGGGATTAATGTAAAATCCAAATCTCATGTTAATTCCAAATTATTTTATGCGTCAGGCGAGGACGCCTGACGCCACTCCTAAAATTATCAACCTGATGCCACTTATAGAATTATCAACCTGACGCTACACTTTTATTTTATTATCTAACTGCTGCTACTTCAGCTTTTTTCATAGCCTGTATTGCTTCAATTAGTTTACTCGCAGTTACAAATTTCACTCCAGAATCACGAAAATTTGGAGCAGTATCCTTGAGAATGGCAAGGGTCTTGCTTCTCGCATGTGCAATGCCTATCGCCCAACCGCGTTTTTTTGCCTTATTAATCAAGGCGCTCAATTGTTGAACCATCTTGGCGCTATCGGCAATATTATCAATAAAGACATCTCTGCCGAGAACAGGCACTCCGATGGCTGTCATTGCAGGTTTGGCGCGACTGTTTATTACTGTGCGGCTGTCTATATAAAACAAATCTCTTGCTTTAAGCTCTTTTGCCAGCATTCGCATTAGAGTATCGTTCGAGGTTGCGAGTGAACCCATGTGGTTATTCATACCAACAGCGTACTTAAGATCAGCGGTTACACGATCAATCAGCGTTTTCAGCTCAATTGAATCCACTCCCACGAACAACATATCCCTCTCGTCCATCGACTCTTTTACAACTGGTTCCATTGGCATGTGTATCATAGATTCACCACCCAATTCGTGAACCGCTTCATCAATTGCAATTGATTTTCTGTTACCCGGCAGTATAGAACAAGTCACATTAAACGGAAGATTGATAAAATCTTTTACCATTCTTGCTGTACCGGCAGGACCAAAATCATCTATTATCAGCGCAACCCAAGGTGTCTCGCGCGAAGGACATTCGATAGCTGATATTACATCACAAGAATCAGCAATCTCCGCTTCAATAGAATCTTCTTCAATAATTGTTTCAGAATACTCTGTATAATACGGGGTTTCAGGAATCTCCTCAGATTTAAAAGGTTTCAGAAACCAGATCGCAGCGCCTACACCAATAACTGGAACTATAAGCCCCCAGCGCCAATTTAATCCCTTGGATTTGCTTTTCTTTTTCTTCTTTTTAGCGACCATTAAAAATCATCACGCCATTCGAGAAAGCGGAATTTACCGTCATCACTCATTCGGGTAGTAAACCAGGCATATCCCATCAGCGGAACTTCATTGCTGATCGTCAGATTAAACCTGACCGGAAAAGTAATTGTCTGATTTGGTAACGTGAATGTATCTGCATCAATCGGTATAATATTCCATTCCAGATTAATATTATCAAATGCGCGAAAAAGACCTCCGGTTGTTTTTAAGTCTGTTTCCCTGAACCAACTGTCATAATATCCATTTTCAACATCGTAATATCTGAAGACAAATGACTCATCAAGGCACTCGGAGTAGCGAAGGGAATCTCTGTAATCATAAGAAAGCGCAAAATTATCGAGCAAACCTCTTACCGTCGTCTGATCGCTCCAAACCGTCTCTCCAACATCACCTTCTATGGGCGCGAAGGGATTAATACATCCGGCAGCAACAAAACAAAGCAAAAATATGAGAATTATTTGATGCATCGTTAAGTTTTTCCAAAGGGAATTTACCAATAGTTCGCTAAAACCTTGCTTTC
>JAIPJL010000120.1 GCA_021734165.1 bacterium
CAGGAAATATAAACCTGATGACAGATTTTCACCGCAAATAATTGTTTCGTGTAATCCCGCTTTTCGGTATTCGTTGACAATCGAAGCAACTTCACGACCTGAAATGTCATACAGTTTCAAACTAACAAGCGCCGCTTCCGGTAATGAATACGTGATCATGGTGGTTGAGTTGAATGGATTAGGATAAGCAGACACAATCCCAAACTCAACGGGCAGATCTGCCACATCATCCAATCTGATAACCGCAAGTCCATTTATTTGGTAGTTTAGTTCACCGGATAGCAGTGTATAGGCTGCATTCTGGAGATGTCCATTGCTGAGTAATCTGATTTCCAATTCATCTCCGACCTTAGCGCCGTTTAATACATCCGTTGATTCGTCATCTCCCCAGATCGCAATACCGCACTTTCCGTTTTGAATTACTCCACTGCCTACAAGTACGTCTGACGCATAGATGCCAATTTCACCTTCAATGGAGGGATCGGTCAGAACCAATAAACTCATGTTCGATCCGGTTACGGGATGTACTGGAAGTTCTCCGGATTTATCATAAACAGAACTGTAACCAAGTGAATTTGCAGAGCGCTCCTCTTCCTGCTCTTGCGTTACATAGACAAGCCGAATATCCTCATCCACTTTGATATAATATCCCTGTCCTTCGCGCATATTACCCATGTTGCTGAAGTGATCCCATTCGGGTAAATAGAAATTACCGTAGCCGTCCTTGGCTATTATTAGATGATCAACAATGCCGGACAAGGCAAGCGTGGCTTCAACCTCGAAACGCGGGTAATAACTGATTAACTGCCAGCCTTCTGTAAGATCAATCGGATCATCTCGTAATACTGACATACCATCCAGTTCAAGAACCGCAGCTCCTGACATCAACATTTGATAACCTTCCCATGAATTCCAAGCTTGAATGTTATTAAACTCATACTCCGGACGATAAAAATCACCTGATCCATTTTTCATCATGATCAATAGATCATTCTCAACAAGCGAAGCAACCAATCCTTCGATGTTCTCATGATCATTCGGCTGTAAATTGGTTGAAACCGTATTCCAGCCGATATGAAGATCTATTTCTCTCGAAGTCTGAACTATTCCTTCAACGACTCCCAGCTCGATACTAATAGCTGTCTCTGCCTGCATCGCATTATGCATGAAAACCGCTTCACCCTGAAATAGATTATCCGGTGGTAATCCAGCGCTGCTGAACGTTAAAGTAAACTCCTGGCTCTCGTCGGCTTCTATTACACCTTCATTCGGATCCACATCAAACCACTCCTTACGACCGTCAAGCTGCCAGATCGTCAGCGCATCGGTATTCTGAACCAGCCCTATGATCACCCAACTGTAAACATCAAGCTGATTGGTAATCTGCAAACCACTGGGACGCCCTTCGGCGTCAAAATGAGCTATAAGCGTGTAATCACTGCTCTCCAAATCAAGCTTAAACAGGTCGATACCAACATTATCAGGGCCACGACAAAAGATATAAAGGTTGTAACCATCGGGATCGTTGGGATAATAACCCAGTCCATAGATACGTAATTCCTCAGGGCGTCTATAAGTCTCTACTATTTCTCCATCACGGCCGATTGCGTAAATATCAGTGGAGATATCGGATGCCAGCAGAACATTATTGACAGGATCCCAGGTGATTGCGCGACCTTCCAGATTAACATCCACCTCAAATGAAGTTACAAGCTCACCCTCAGGATTGAAACCATAGAATGTCCCTTCTACAGCGCCCCAGATCAGCTCTCCGTCTGTTGTTAGATCCCGCATGCCGTAACGGTCTTCAACAAACTGGTCAAATTCACCGACTACTTCTCTATCCTGATCGAGTACATAGATTTTTCCAGTACCATCACCATTGTTACCACCTGAAACATAAAATTGCTCATTTAAGATAACCGCACCCGCAAGCATGTCATCATTAAGAAGTCCTTCTATCTCATCCGAGCGTCTTAACTCAAAGGGTTCCGCATTTGCTTCACCGAGCAGTCGTTTATCAACCCGATATTCTAGTGGCCCATTGCCGTTGTTTGCAGCAGAGAAGTTAAATTCTTGAGTTTCATCTATTTGTAATTCCCATTCGAATTCATCTCGCGAAACTTCAAACTCCGGATGTAAGAGATTAAAATTGACTTCAAGCGTGTCGTCAAAGTCAAGGCCTAAATCAAAGATGGTTGAATCATTATAACCAGGTATCGAAGCAGTCATGCTAAAATCACCTGCCCAGGCTGGCTCAATCCAGTAGAAACCATCTTCATCAGTTTCAGCGCTGAGCCCGTTAGTAGTTATGATAGTTGCACCTTCAACCGGTTCTTCTGTTGCAGCATCTGTAACAACTCCGTATAAAACTCCTGCAGGTTCAGGTCCGAATCTCGTAACCCAGAAATCCAATCCTCCTAATCCAAACGATGATGACCAACCGGTCACTGCATAACCACCGTCATCGAGCTGTACTACATCAACAAAAACGTCAGCCTGATCACCAGCATCATAAGTTTGCGACCAAAGCAGCTCACCTTCATCATCGGTTCTTACCAACCAACCGTCACAATTAGCATTATCGTAAAGGTTGTTATGCCCAGCCAAAAGATAACCGCCGTCAAAGGTTTGTATAACCGATCTGCATAAGTCATTGGCTCCGTTATCAAAGTTTGCCGACCAGATTTCCTCACCATCTTCATTGATTTTAACCAGCCAGTAATCTGTGCCGTTCTCAGCAAATGACGTGGTGATCCCTGCCAATATGTAACAATCGTCGTTTGTTCTTTTAATCGACTGACATTGCTCATCACCGTCACCACCGAAGGTATGCGACCAGATCACATCACCATCACCGTTTATCTTCACGATGTAAAAATCATTGCCCCCTTCACCTTCTGAATCGGTAACACCTGCCAGCATAATGTTGCCCTCGTCAGCGTGGCAGATTGAGCTAAGTCCATCAACACCATTTCCTCCGTATGTCTGTGTCCAAGCTTCATTTCCCTCGCTATCTGTAGCTACAACCCAGCCATCGCCGTTACCGTCGCCGAATGATTCGGTCTTGCCTGTAAAGACAAATCCTCCATTTTCAGTTTGAATCACTTTATTAGCCCGTTCATGTTCGCGTCCTCCGAAAGCGTTTTCCCAGACAGCTTCACCTTCTTCGGTAAATTTACTGAGCCAGAAATCGTAGTTGCCTGCGCCGAAAGAGCCTTCGTATCCACTTACAACAAAGCCGCCATCGATCTCGATTATACCGTAGAATCGATCGTATCCGCGACCACCACCGTAAGCAGACCAGACTTCTTCACCGTCAAGGTCAAGAATCATCAGCCAGCCGTCAGTGCCCCCATCACCAAAGGAGCCCTCATTTCCAGACACTGCTATCTGACCATTGGATGTCTGTATAATAGCCAAACCTTGATCGCCTCCACCCCCACCGTAAGCCTCGGACCAAATGACTTCCGGTTGAGCGAAAATAACGTTTGCGCACATGAGCAAACATAGTGTTATGGTTAAGTTTTTCATTTTAAAATCCCTTTATTTGATTAACATGATTTTTTGAGTGAAAACTTTCGTGCCAGCATTAAGGCGCACGAAATACAAGCCGGACGGCAGATCATTTTCTGCGAAAGTACAAGTATGGAATCCGGCAGTTTGATTGCCGTTGAACAGCGTCGTCATTCGCTGCCCAAGTGTATTGTAAACCTCCAATGATACATGCAACGGCGTTGGAAGTGTGTATCTGATGGTGGTGGTTGAGTTGAAGGGGTTGGGGTAGGCGGAGCATAAACAATACTTGAGAGTTTGTTGTTGTAAAGTTTCGTCCCTTATATTAAGTAGCATATTGCTGTAGATTCCTAAATTTGTGTTATCCGCTACATATATCAAGCCATCGTCTCCAACTGAAATATTTAAAGCGGCTCCGGGTGTACCATAATAACCCACTTCAATTGGACGTGAAGGACGGGAGATGTTCACAACTCTTAGACCTGCTTCTCTTTCACAAGCTAAATAAGCGTAATTTCCAGAAACTGACACACCCATTATTTCTCTATTCATCTCAAAAGTGCCAACATGTCGCGGCATTTCCGGATTTGAAATATCTATTATAATTAATAAGTTTCGTTCAATCATTCCATGGGGATCCTCACAATAATAGACCGAAAAATAGGCATAATAACCTACAATGGTTACATCCTGCGAAAAAGTATCTCAAGCTCCGACAGGGAATCTGCCCACTTCCCTTGGCTCTTCGGGATTTGATATATCTATAACTGTCAAACCCCAATAAGCTACATAGACATACCCGTTAGCCACAGCTATATCCCAACCTTCGTATCCGCGTATTTCGTGGAAAGCAATCTCTTCTGGATCTTCAGGACTTGATACATCAACAACCCAGATACCTGATTGCCAGGCTCCAATATATGCAATATCATCCTCAATTGAAATGTGTCGAGCTTTTCCTGGTGTCTGGAAATGACCAACCTCTTGAGGTTCTTCCGGATTCGAAACATCAATCACTCGCATACCTGAGTCATTAGCAGCAATATAAACGTAATCCCCGGAGCAAACGATCTCATATGCATAATCCCAAAGGTTGCATTTACCAACTTCAACCGGCTCTTCATAATCCGATACATCAACTACCTTTAAACCTGCTGACCCAGCAGCCACATAAGCATAATCTCCCTGAAGAGCGACGTCACAAATTGATCCTGTGTTATATTGACTAATCCTTTGTGGCTCCTCAGGATTACTAATATTAATAACCTGCAATCCGGAACTCAAATCTGCCACAAATACATGGTTTTCTTCAACAAACACCTCACTTGCAACATTCATTGTGCTGACGTAAGCAGTTTCGAATGGTTCTTCCGGACTTGAAATATCCATAATTCTTAAGCCTTCATAACGATCAGCTATATAAGCATAATTTCCAGAAACTGCAATGCTCATAGCATAATCCGGAGTATCAAAATGACCAGTCTCTTGTAAGTCATCAACTTCTGTAATATCTAAAATCATTAGACCATTAAGTCCGTCAGCCAAATAAACAAAGTCTCCATTAACAACCAAATCATTAACAACTCCAGGTGTATCGAAAACTCCTACTTCTTCTAACTGATCCGGAGTTGTGATGTTCACTACCTGTACACCTGAATAACCAACTCCTATAAGTGCGTAATCTCCAGAAATAGCAATACTTGTAGCTGTTGACTCTGAAAGAATATAATCAATTTCGCGCGGATTATTCAAATCAGAAACATCGACTACTCTCAAACCTGAATTCCAACATGCAACATATGCGTAATCCCCAACTACTTTTACGTCAATTGCATAAATTCCTTGAAAATCATAAATCCCAATTAATTGAGGATTTTCTTTACTGCTTATATCGATTATTCTAAGACCTGATGTTTTGGCTGATATAAAAACATAATCATCTACAACAGTTATGCCTTTAATCTCATCAGGAATACTAATCCAACTGATTTCCTGAGGATTTCTTATATCGCTTATATCAATTATTCTTAGACCATTATACTTTGTTCCCAAATATGCATAATTCCCCGATACTGTAACACTAGTAGTATAAGTCCATGCATCATAAATTCTTCCAATCTGTCTGACGTTGGAACTATCTTGAGCTTGAACAACTGCCGACAGGATTAACAGGATAATTAGGATGTATTTATGCATGATTTATCCCTTTATTTAATTAACATGATTTTTTGCGTAGTTACTTCAGCACTAGCGTTGAGGCGCACGAAATACAAGCCGGACGGCAGATCATTTTCTGCGAGAGTACAAGTATGGAATCCGGCAGTTTGATTGCCGTTGAACAGCGTCGTCATCCGCTGCCCAAGTGCATTATAAACCTCCAATGAGACGTGCGATGGCATTGGAAGAGAGTATCTGATGGTGGTTGAGGAATTGAAGGGGTTGGGGTAGGCGGGGTACAACCTGAATTCAAACGGTTTAAACGCAGACTTATTTGAAGTTCCAAGCGCCCGGGAGACGTCTAATACTTTAAGAGTTCTGCCATCGACAGCATATACGATGTTTCCATTTACGTTGATGTCCTGAATAGGATCCTCACTTGTATAAAATCCCGTCTCGATCGGCCGGTCAGGCTGAGAATAATCAACGACCCGCATACCATTCACCGCCGTTAATATAAAAACTGTAGGCTCCTCGACATAGTACTGTGCGATAGTCGAACCATTTGACCAGACGCTTAATCTCTCGGGAGTTTCAGGTTGTGAGATGTCAAAGAAATGAAGTTGATTTTCGATGTCGCAAACGAACAACATGTCGCCTTTAACTTCAACCTGTTTCGCTCGTCCCATTTCAATAAGACCAATCTCTTCGATCTCATCCGGATTTGCGATGTCAAGGATATGAATATTTTCATAATCAACATTGTTCATTCGACCTCCACCCAAATATACAAGGTCATCCTTCATTGCCATACTCGTTGCGTAGATATCGTACTCGATGATCTGATAAGCGCTGTCCGGATCTGAGATATCAGCTATCTTAAAGCTATTCCAACCGCATGTATAGACTAAATCACCGCGCAGCTCAAAATCGAGTAAAGAATAATTAGGTACACGAAATCCCCCCTCAAACCAGACACTGTCGGGATTAACCGCATTGTATATCATTAACCCGCGGTTTGGATAAGTACTGAAAATTCTATCATTTTCATAGATCAGAGTGCGATAATAATCTATCTGCGCAGATCCTATTTCGTTTAAGTTTTGGGGATCAGAGACATCAAGAATTGGTGACCCGCCGCTTCTACCGATGATTAGTAAACGATCACCGTCGCGGGCGACTTTTCTAAAAATTCCAACTTCCGGAGTAAAACAACCTAATATACGCATGTCATCAGAGTCAGTCAGATCGAGGAACAACAATTCACTGCTCTCGGTCATTACGCATGCGTGGTCGTCACCAATCCAGAACGGAGGATAGACTCTATAAATCCATTCCCCTGAGATGACTTCCAGAGGCGTTTCGAGTTCGTCAATCAGGCGGGGATTTTCGGGTTCTGATAAATCAAAAGACATTACGCCGCGCTGGCTGAATACATAAGCGATAGTACCTTGTAGTTGCACAATTGATCCTTCCACAAATCCGCCATCAAATTGATAAGTTCCTATTATATCGCAGTTTTCGGGATCTGAAATATCGACCACGGCGAGATCCGGATCCTCACCGATGACAACGGCATAATCATCTGTAACAGTTGCGGCGCTGATCGTTTCCCAATCGTCTAACTGAACAAGGATGGCGACCTCCTGCTGAGTCAGGTCAGCGATCCACATCGCAGGTGGTTGAATCTGATGACTGATTACCGCATAAATTAAATCACCGTGTATCTCAACTGATAATGGAACTCCGGCTCCGGGAATAAAAATAAAATCCGTTACTATACGCGGTGATGTGGGATCGGAAATGTCGAGGATATAGATGGCAGGATACCACCAGGACTCCCACCCGTGGTGGAGTACACGCCTGTCACCTACAATAAACAATGTATCGTCACGTCGCAGGATATGGGATGGACTTAAGCCGTTGATCTCGATTTCCGAAAGAAACGCTGGTTCCTCTGGATCGCTAACATCGAAAATTTGTAACCATCCGCCATCATATATCAACTCTTCGTTTTGTAGGGTACTTTTACAATAGATTCCAGCGAAAAGCAGACTATCGAAACCGGTGAAACATAGCAGAATTGATCGCAAATCGGGAGATCGGGATAATCCCACGAGTTCAGGATTTTCCTCGTCCTGTACGTCAAGGATCCTGAAACCGCCGTTGCGTGCTACGTATGCGTAGTCATTGAGTACGACGGGGCTTCCAATTCCCATCCACATGTCGTAATACTCAGAGATCAAACTTACGTCGGAGCTGTCCTGACCGAATGTCGCTGCGCTCATAATCATGAGCAGCGTGATGATAAATTCTCTCTTAAAATTTAGTTTCATTTCAGTACCAAAGTTTGTCTTACCATAGATCTTCCGCCGTTCTCAAACCGGATAAAATAGTTACCGGTTGAAAATGTTCGAGCGTTCCAGATTATTTCATGCTGTCCAGGCTTGAGGCAGCTAAGGGGTGAGAGATCCTCGACCAGCCGCCCATTTAAATTATATATTCGCAGAGATACCGGGGAGCGTTCGTGGATTGAAAAGTGAATTGTGGTCACAGCATTGAAGGGGTTGGGGTAGGCAGTCAATTCAATTAAATCCGGTAGAAGCGCCTCATTACGCTCTTTGATATTATCACCTGTGACTTCAAAAATCACAGCAACCTCTATATCAGGATTGTCCGGATCATCCGACAGCACATGGATTTTTGTCTCCCAAAGCCCGGGAGTCAAGCGCCCGGCGTCGAGTGTGATGAAGACATCCATATCATCATTTGGTTGAAGCTCACTACCGTTACGTGGCGAAACGCTCATCCAATAGCATTCGGCGTCACCATCATCATATACATACCACAACTGCCCGCGGTAATCGCCGCCATGCCAAAGGTTATCCCCATCATGCGCTATGCCGACATAGCCTTCGTACAGGAATTCAAAATGATTGATTTCCTCTACATGCCAATTTTCGTCAACGGATAATTGATAAGCAAAAAATCCTTCGTCCCAAGAGCCTATAATCGCCCATAAATGACCGTCGCGGTGGTTCGGAACCCATTCGAGGTGAGACACATTGAAACCTTCCATGTCTAAATCTTCGAGAATGTCAAACCTAGCAACCTGCTCACGTGTGAAAGCGTTGATTACAAACACAGTATGCTCGTCCCAGGAGTTGATATAGACAAGACTGTCTTTATCGTAAGCCATGCTGTATAAATCATCATCATGAATCCTTAAAAAAGGAGGAGCAAAATGATCAATAAGCTCGCCTTCACGGTTGTAAATCATTACCCGGTTACTCGCTCCGACCCAGAGTTCATCGCCAACAATTGTCAAACCGTAGGGCAGTTCATGAATCTGATAATCATGCGCAATGCTGATGCGTTCCGGGTCAAAAGCAAACAGCCTGCTTTCATGTCTGCTGACCGCCCACATCAGCTCACCATCCCAAGCCAGTCCGCAAGTATAAGCGTGAGGCACAATATACCGGGCGAGCACATCACCGGCATTATCACGATTTTCCGGTGTCCGATCTTCATTATCCGGAGTTAAGGTAATCACTATCTCGGGACGCCAGTTAAGTATGGAATCACCTGTATTAGAAATGTTGAAACTTGTCCGTGTGATTTCACCCGGATACAGTTCTGATTCGATCTCTAAAGGTTCGACCTGAATATCCGGTGATTTGGGATAAAGCGGAGTATCAGCCCTGCTTATGGAAACAAAGGCTGCGATTGAAAAGATTACTAATGGAGTTACTATATTTTTCGGGATTGTTATCACTTGATCCTCATTAACCGCGCTTAAAACGTAGTTATTTTATTTCAACATAAAGAACACAAAGTGCACGAAGGTTTTCGTTTTATACTTTGTGCTCTTTGTGATCTTCATATTCTTCGTGATTAATTTAAAGTCCTTACCTCATCAAAACGACCTTTCTGACGTCAACCTTGCCTTCCGCCTCAAGCCTGACCATATACACACCGGATGGGACATCATCAGCAATCCAGCTCACAGTATGCTCGCCAGCTTCGATATACCCTTGGTGGAGTATTGCTATCTGACGACCTGCCATGTCGAAAACATTAACCGAAATATCTGCCGCGGATGTAAGTTTGTAACGAATTGTGGTTGTTGAGTTGAACGGATTGGGATAAACTGTGCACAATTCAAAAGTCAGAGGTGAACTTACAAGAGATAATGAATCACTATGTAGCCTATTCAATAGTTTCTTTAACTTGGCGTCAAAACTCATACCGGCAGAATTTATCCCATCATGGTCTTCACGCGCACTACGGATAAACTCAGCATACGCTAAGTTCATCTCTGCTATGATTCTATCTTGCTGATTTTCCGCATCATCCCTCACGTCAGTGAAATTCTCGATAGCCGGCTCATATTCACCTAAATCAAGGAGAAAAAGGTTCGCTACAAGATGCCTATTGCTATTGAGTATTTCGTTATTCACTTCAATATCCAGCAGAAAATCCCTGAATCTCTCACGATCCAAATCCAGTTCTCGGACGCATCGCAGTATTTGCATTGGAGTATTTGCCGCCGCTCTCGAATCAGGAAATTCAGTAACAATTTCACACAGAATATCCAACGCATCCTCAAAGTCTTCATCTTTCATATTGTCAAGAGCCCTGATAAATAGGTTGTAAGCCTCTTCATCGCAATCAAATCCCGCTGTTGTGTATGGTCCGGCGCCTTCATCAGCTCGTGTAACAAGCACTGGATTTTCAGGCGTAAAAGCATCATCGAGAGCGCCTTTCCAGTAGTTTTCAGTTCCATCAATTTGGAAAAGGTTGTCATTACGCGTCATTAAATGATCATCAACGCCTAAATCATCATAAATATCATTATTACCCTCATCAATCATTACATCTGCATTTTTGTAAAGCCAAATTTCATCCACATCCGCAATTCTATCTAACAAGGGATCTCCATCAACTTCAGTCCAGCCGTTATTCTTAAAGGCATTCTCCATTTCGGGATCCATATCTACAGCGCTGGAACCAAGACATTCCATACCTATATCCATGTTATTACGAACCCAGACTCCTTGTAAAAAAGGAGAAGTATTTAAGAAGCCTATTCCAGCATCATCGGTTTCACCGGTACTATTCCACTCAATAATATCACCGTACATGGTGGCTGTTGTC
>JAIPJL010000121.1 GCA_021734165.1 bacterium
CGGATAAGATTTATAAACCGATCACTGAACTCTACTGCTATGAACCTGATAGTAAGGTACAATGGATTGTGCGTGACCATGATGATTATTCCAACGGCGCTTCATACTATTACGACCAGAAGATCGAAATCTGGGCAACAGCGCTTGATTATGAGCTGCGCGGTCAGCATCCCTGGCTTTATAATGTCGTAACGCATGAATTTACGCACATGGTTCAACTCGGAGCTTCACGCAAGGGACCACGCTGGATGCCGCAGGTTTACTTACAGTATTTCGGTTATGAACGTGAAAAGCGTCCGGATGTTCTTTACGGCTATCCTAATCAGATTGCTTCCTGGCCTATTGCAGGTACTGTTGTACCGATGTGGTTTGCAGAAGGAACTGCACAGTTCCAGGCACGTGGTCTTGGGTTTGAATACTGGGACAGTCACCGCGATATGATGGTTCGCACCAGAATACTTGAAAATAAACTGCTCACAATCAATGAAATGGGGGTATTCGGTAAAAATTCGCTCGGTAACGAAACAGTATATTGCCAAGGTTTCTCTCTTGTCAGGTATATAGCAGATAGATGGGGTGATAAGACGTTAAAACAATTGACTTGCGCATTAAATTCTCCATTCAGATACTGGTCCTTTGATTCAGCAAGTCGTAAAGTACTCGGAATATCCGCTCGTGAGTTGCATAAGCTATGGCAGGCAGATATGTATGATGAGTACATGTCCCGAACTGTGTTGATACGCGAAAACATTGTCAACGGTAAAGTATTAAATAACGAAGGATTTGGAAATTTTTATCCAACGTTTTCGCCTGATGGTAAGAAGATTGCATTTATTTCCAACAAGGGTAAAGATTACTTATCACTCGGAAACATGTACATCTACGACCTTGAATCTGACAGTTTAATTGAAACCAAATGTCCTGCAAACCGTTCTATAGACTGGTCACCGGATGGCAAGTGCATTGCTTATGCAAGTAGAGGCGCTCCTGATAAACATGGTTCAGAATACTATGATCTTTACTTGTGGAATATTGAAAAGGAAAAATCTGTACGTCTGACGAGAAATGCGCGCCTATGGTCACCATCATTTTCACATGATGGCAGACAGATTGTGGCTGTCAACAATCTGGGTGGTTCTTTGAATCTTGCATTGGTTGATCTTCCTGAAAGCTTTGATTGCAAAGATATTTCCGATTCTACCAGCTATCACATGTTGACTAATTATGACGATGGGACACAGGTTTTCAGACCACGCTTTTCAACTGACGATAGTTGGATCGCCTTTGGAATTGCTAACCTTGCTAAGACCGACATCTACCGTTATGATTTAGAATCTGGTATTATTACAGAACTGATAGCGACTGAGGATGATGAACGAGATCCGGCGTTTTCATCTGACGGAAAATATCTATATTGGGCTGATGACCGCAGCAGCATTTTCAATCTGTACAGACTTGATCTTGAAGATATGACTCAAACACCGGTTACAAATGTTATTGGCGGCGCTTTCATGCCGACCATTAGCGCTGATGGAAAGATAGCTTATGCTGAGTTTACTGAAAAGGGTTATGGACTTAGTTTGATTGAGGATGTAATTGAAGTGAATCCTCGAATGATGACTTATATTGACTATCAAAAACAGGAGTTGCCGGAATTATCAGCGCCGGAACCAGGAGGTGGTCCAGCCAAGTTATACGCAAATACCTTTGGCAAGCCGATGTTCATGCCGAGGTTGTTCGTTGATAAGGATAAAATAAAACCCGGCTTCTACTTTATGACCAGTGACCAGCTTGAGAAGTTGAGTCTTTTCGGGAGTGCCGCAATGAGCCCGGATCTGGACAGAGACCTTTATCTTGAGATTCAATACCGGGTTTTATGGCCCACAATATACATGGAAGTATTTAATATTGCCCGTAATCATGATCAAAGTTTTGATGATAATTTTGTCATACTTGGCGAGAAGGTAATTAATGACTCTGTAACAGTACCGATTTACGATAAATATGCTGTAGAATATCAGTTTAACCTTAGTGAAATTGACGTCGGAGCGCGTTTTCCGTTGCCTTTAGAGGGTAATTACAATGCGGCGATAATTGGCAGGTTATCTAATTACAAATCGGATATGCACTTTGACGATGGTGGCACGTTTGAATACACGTACCATAAGGGAGATGCTTTGATTTTACGACTTAATTCAAACCACCTGAATCCGACTTCAATCATGGATATTCATCCGAGTGGGGGCTGGACAGGCTGGGTGGAATATGCAAAGGAGCACAACCGTTTTATCAATGATTTTAAGGTTGACGCCGAACGAGGTACTATCAGCGAGGTTTATACAACCTATAACTACCATCGCATTGAGGCAGATTTTGACTATTACAGGAAAATTTATAAAAGTTTAGTTTTTAATTCAAGACTTATGGCAGGCGCGATTTCAGATAGTGTTGACTCATTCTATAACCTCTATGCAGGTGGTTTGATCGGAATGCGCGGCTATAGTTTTTACAGTCTGGGTGGCACACGCAAAGTTGTGTGGCGTAATGCCTTTAGGTTCCCAATTCTGACACAAATAGACAAACGCTGGGGACCATTTTACTTTGACCGGCTGCATGGCGCAGTCTTTACTGAAACGGGTAATGCCTGGACAGATCAGACTGAACTTCACAATCTGCAGATGATGAATGACCTCGGCGCTGAATTACGACTAAGATTGTTTTCATGGTATGGTTTGCCAACGGACTTACAGATATCAGGCGCTTATGGATTTAATCAATTTGATATAGTTGAAGACGATATCAGGACGTCTTATGGAAATGAATGGAGATTTTACTTTACGCTGTTGTTTGGATTTCTATAGGATCGTGGTGTTGTGGTGTTAAAAAAAGTAGGACAAGTATTCTTGCTTGTCATCAAACAGTAAAAACAGGTAAGACAAACAGAGTCTGCCCCTGCGTAGGCAGGGGAATGTTTGTCCTACTTAAAATAAATGATTTGCAAAATTAACAACAATTAAAGATAAACTCGGAGGATGAATGAAACGGCTGTTTATAGTACTGGCATTGATCTTCGCTGTTGGCAGCGTTTTCGCCGGCGATGACGACGCTCTAACGGACAGACTGTTTGCTCCTGAAACCGTACCCCTGATGTTGACAGAATCCGGAATGAGCACATCAGGCTCAAGTCAAGGTAATGTATTTTCTGATTTCTGGGCTCCTAAAAATCCCGAAGACCTTAACCCGGGAAAAGCGCTTCTGCTTTCTGCAATCATGCCCGGTACAGGTGAATTGTACGCCGGAAATAAACTCAAAGCAGCTATCTTCTTTGGTGTTGAAGTGCTCGCATGGACGGGTGTGGTTTACTTCTACGGACAGGGTAAGGACAAGGAAGATGAATTCATGGACTTCGCTGACGTCAATTTTGATCCGGACAAGTATCGCGAGTATGAATTCCGACTTGCCGGAATGGATTATGGCGATTCAGGCGCTTACAATGGAGATATGGCTACATGGACTGAATTATCGTGGGATGCAAAAATCACATATCTTCCAAAGCAGGGCTTTACCCATGAACTCCCAACTGACGAAGAAAGGGAAGATGACTGGAGCTTGGATCAGCAGTTCTATGAAATGATCGGTAAGTATATCCATCAATTTGGCGTCGGTTGGTTAGATGCTCCTGCTTGGGACCCAAATAATCCAGTTAATGATTATTATGCACCCTATTTCAACGGAACTTCGCTCTTGTCCAAAGAATATATGGGTATGCGTGATGATTCCAACAAGCTGCTCAAGTATTCCGCCTGGGGATATAACCTTGCACTGCTGAACCATGTCGCTTCAGCTCTTGACGCCAGCTTCTCGGTGAAAATCGCTAAGCGCACCGCAAAAGCCGATCTTGGTTTCAAACAGGTTCCGTACAACAATGAGCTGGTTAACACGGCGGGTCTGACATTCACCTGGTAATTAACAGACTGCTTCTTTTGTCGTTGCTAACATTGCTTTTGTTATCTCCAGTACTAACAGCACAGGTAAATACTGTTGGTGTGTATTTATCTGAAAGTATTAACTCTCCCAATGCAATTAATAACCGGTTGCATTGGGAGAGCGTCCGTACTGCTGAAGTGGTTTCAGAAGACAAATCCATAGATTTGAAAGAGAGCAAGGGGCTCACGTCACTTAGATCATTACTGATCCCCGGTTGGGGACAGATCCGTGCCGGACGTAAGCTCAAAGGCTATATTTTCCTTGGAGCTGAAGCAGCGCTGATCACTGCTATATTCACTAACAGAGCTTATAGCAGGTGGATGGAAGACGATTACAAAGCGTTTGCCATGCAGCATGCAGGAATCAGTCAGGATAACGGACACCTATGGTACGTTGACATAGGTAACTGGATGAATAATGCTGACTATAACGAACAGCGACTTCGTGATCGTCAGTTTGAAGCAATATACAACAGCCCAGGTGAAGAATGGCAGTGGGATTCGGATGATAGTCGCAGGGAGTTTAAATCCATGCGTATTGCATCTGATAGAGCCGAGCAGAACGCTTTACTCCTGACCGGAGCAGTTATTCTTAACCATCTTCTTTCCGCTGTTGACGCTGGTAGAACAAAGACCAAAACACAATCTATATCTTTGAATACCGATACCAATGGAAGTGTGTCTATCGGATTGAAATTATTGTTTTAAGGTCTTCATTAATAGTTGTGTTAGGACGTAAGTAAATTCAAGTGGTGTCAAACGTCTCGTTTGACACAAAACAAAATGGATTATTAACCAATTCCTGCTGTCAAACGAGACGTTTGACAGCACTTAGAACCTCAATTCCCGATTTATGTTTCCTCTACCTAAAGATCAAGCTGAACGCGAGAAAGTCCGAGAATCTCTTCTTAATGCTACACTTTTGGTTGAAGCTGGAGCTGGTACGGGAAAAACCAGTCTTCTGATCGATAGACTATTCACTCTTCTGCAAAAGTTCGATATTACTGACATAGCAGCAATAACATTCACCGAAAAAGCCGCAGCAGAACTTTGCGATCGAATGCGCAACAGGCTTGAAAATGAACTTCTTAAGACAAAATCTAAACCAGATCCAAAACTCCTAAAAGCGCTAAATAATATCGATCATGCACAAATTTCCACAATCCATTCCTTCGCCCTGTCACTAATCAGGGAGCGTCCTTTTGAAACTGGTATCGACCCTGATTTTGAGCATATTGATGAAGAAGACGAACATGCTCTGCTTGAAAAATTGTTTAACAAAGAACTGTCTTTTCCAAATTCTGAACGCAACGAGATTATTTCAAAATTTATACTCCTCGGAGGAAGATTCTCACAAGTTAAAGATCTGCTTCAGACTCTTTATAAAGAAAGAGAACTGCTCACATTCTTTAATTTTTCAATAAAAGAAGCAGATATTTCTGAATCCTTTAACCGTATGATTGCAGAAACCAACCGACTCGTATTAAATGCTCGCGAACACTGCACTGTTGGTGACAAAGGCAGAGTTCAAATCGAACAACTCGCTGCAACGACGCCATCAGAAATAAATGAAAATGCCTGGAAATGGCTTCTTGAGCTTTATGCGGTTTCATGGAATGCAGGTGTAAAAACCAACTGGGACAACGGTGATCTATGTAAAGAGCAGAAAGACGCAATTAAGAATCTTAAAGTTGATGCTCAAGAATTTCTTGAATCAGCTCGCAGTCAGGTTTTATATAGTCTTATTGCATATCTTAACATTATCATTGAGAAAACTGAAAGCGCTAAATCTGAGCTTGGTGTGCTAAGCTTCCATGATTATTTATCACTAAGCAATCTATCACTCACGAATCCAAATACTCTTGAGTACTTCCAAAGTCACTACAAGCGTCTTTTAATTGATGAATTTCAGGATACCGATCCTTTACAGGTAGAGATAGCGTTCAGACTTGCTACTGCAAAACAGGTTGCAGGTGACATTTACAATTCACCTCTTGAATCGGGCAGGCTTTGTCTGATCGGAGATCCAAAGCAGTCCATATACCGTTTCCGTCGGGCTGATCCGCGAATATACCTTCACATTACCGACATTATCGGAAAACAGGGCAGTAAGGTTCAAATATCTCAGAACTTCCGATCAGCTCCCGGTATAATTAACTTTGTCAACAGCTTTTTTACGCCAATTTGGAAAGATGTATCTGCGGATGGAACTGATTATGCTCCTATTTTTCCGGTTGAAGGCAGACCAGATCCGAATCCATCACCAACTGTAGTTATAATAAAACAATCTGATGATCAAGAGATTCCCTCAAAGATAGATGAGACTCGGCAAATTGAAGCCGATATTATTGCTCACACTATCCATTCAATAGTAAATATTCAAAAATGGCAGCGCGTTCAGTTAACTGATGAAGGCTATGGTACGTCTGACGTCAACTACGGGGATATTGCAATATTACTACCGACATTCACAGGAATCGAATTTTACTCCGATGCTCTTGAAAAAGCTAATATTCCCTATAACATTGAAGGTGGTAAAGGATTTTATACAAGACAGATTGTCAGGGATATTTCCAACTGCCTTTGCGCTATTGACAATCCGGCTGACACACTTGCCTTAATGGGCGCTTTGCGATCGAGCTTCTTTGGACTAACTGACGATACGCTTGCTTTATGGATGAAACAGTCATCCGGTGTAATGGATTATAGATTGAAATCTGAAGGTCTCCCTGCAGAAATCTCAGATGTATTAGAAACACTTTACAAATTACACAAAGAACGCAAGGAATTATCACCCGATAATCTTATTGAGCGATTAATTGAATTGACAGACATTATTCCAGCGCTTTTATCTAATCCCAACACTCGGCGCGATGCTAAGATTCTCGCTAATGTTATTGATCTGGCGCGTGCTCAAACACAATCCGAAAAACACTCTCTACGGGAGTTCATACGCTGGTTTTTCAACAAACTCACAGCAGATGAAAAACAGGAAACTGCGCCTGCTGATGAACGCGTGGATTATGTCAGGTTAATGACCGTACACAGCGCTAAAGGTCTTGAATTTCCGGTTGTAATTCTACCGGGGACTAATTGGTCGGATGCTAAATCAAAACGAAATAAGTGTATTGTTGATAGGCTTAATAAGAATTTCGAAATTGAAATCGGCGGTAAAGATAACGGCTTCCGTACCACCGGATATATCCAGGCTCAGGAATTGGATGAAATTGCCGAGCGTGCGGAGAAATTAAGACTTTTATATGTAGCAATGACACGCGCTAGGGATCATCTTGTGCTGTTGAATATTAAAACCCAAAAACCTGCTGCATATTCTGCCTGGATAGATGAAATTAGTAATAGCTCAGGTGTTTACTCCGGTTTTCCAGATGATCAGTTTCGTACTATTATCGCAACACAAGGAGATAACACACTCGATCTCGTACAGCAGGATGTGAACATCCTACAGCATAAAACCGAAACTTTACAGCTCGATTCAAAGGGAATACGGGAATCAAAGAAAAAAATATTCTCTGATAGACAACATCGGCTTAAAGATGCATTAAATCAGCTTCCGAATATAATCATTCCCAGCAAGTACGGTGAATCTACCATTGAAATAGGCAAACCTGATGCGGTTGTTGTCGGAGATGCTGCTATTCGCGCTGGAAATGCCTTGCACCGTTATATGGCTCTAACAAAACCTGTCGAAATTATCGATTTACCTTTAGCTAAATTTATCGCTAAAGAAAATGACACTTCTGAGCAGGAACTTATTGGTCTTATTCAGAGTTGTCTTAGGAGCGAACCTTGGGAGCAGGCAATAAAAGCCGTCAGAACCTGGCGTGAAGCGCCTGTTGTATTGGGCAGAGATAACTGCATACTGAGAGGTTCAATCGATCTGGTCTGGGAGGATAATCGGGGAAGTATTCACATCTGTGACTGGAAGAGCGGTTCCTATCATTCGGAAGCGCATATTAAGCAGGTGAATGAATATCGCAGCAGCCTGAAAAGGATCACGAACAAAGAGATTAAAACAGCCGGATTGTTTTATGCCGCATCCGGTCAGTATGTAAATATACAGGCTGTGCAGTAATGACATATATGAATTAGTACTGTGTGTTTCAAAATGATATACTTGCATTTTCAGGTATATAATAGTAAATTAGTGTTTTACTTGACTCATCAGGAAAGACAACAAGGAAGAGTAATTCGGAGTAATAAAATGACTTACACTGTCAGATGTCTATCGTTTTTCGTTGTAAGGCTTCTCGTTATATCTCTTATAACCGGTTGCGGGGGACCAAAACAAACTGAATCGGCACAAACGCTTTTCAGCCAGGCGCAGGAACTCCAACAGGCTGAAAAATATGATGACGCCATCAGAACATACAAAAAGATAGCACATGAATACAACAAATCACGATTAGCTGCAAATTCGCAGTTTATGGTAGGATATATATATGCTAACCACTTGAAGGATTTGGAGCAGGCGAGGATTGAATTCAACCGCTTCCTTGACAATTATTCAGCAACCGCAGACAGTGGACTTGTTGTCGGCGCAAAGTTTGAGCTTGAGTATTTAGGTAAAAACATTGAAGATATCCCGGTACTTTCGACTGTTGGCGAACAAGATACAACAATGGTCCAAGAGGAAAAATCCGAAAAATAACAGATGTTTTATACATATAAATTCAAAACCCGGGCTTCATCGTCCGGGTTTTTTATTAACGTAAACATTCAGCGATAGAGAAAAAGCCCAGTCACCAAACTGGGCTTAACTCTTTAATAAACAAGCGGAGAGGAAGGGATTCGAACCCTTGGTAACAAATTGCTACACACGCTTTCCAAGCGTGCTCCTTCGGCCTCTCGGACACCTCTCCAGAGACAGATTAGCTACTTTAAACCTGAGACATGAAATATAACTATCTAAAGCCATCGTTGCAAGAAGACTGTTGTAAATATTATTTGATTCGTGATTCGTAATTCGTGAAGCATCTCCTTGACTTTGAGAATAAAGCTGAATATATTCGTAATACTTCAACACAAATCAGGGAGGGAAACTAATGAACGATATGCAAGTCAGAAGCCTTATAGCGTCAATAATTTATGCCGGACACCTTGCCGACGCCCGCGATCCCGGAAAACCTGCGGAAAAACTAAAAACAGCCCTAACAGAAGCAGACAGTATCTGCCACGCCAGCGGACTGGACGTTCCGAAAGAGGAAGAAGATTAAGCCCGGTTAATTGAGTGGCGTTATTCGTCCCGCTTGACACAAAAGCCAGGTTTTACCTCAGTGCACAGAATAGAAAGGGGGCATACCCAAAATTATCGTCACATCGTCACAGAATCGGCGGAAAGCCATACCCAGTAAGGGTTAGAGGGTGTGACGGAAATGTGACGGAACGAGATCAAAGCGACTGTATTGTAAATCAATAGTTAATGCCATGAGAATAGTTCCATGTTTCATTATTTTTAATCATTATATTAATAATGGTAAGTAGCTTACGCATAGAGGCTACTAAAGCCACTTTAGGTGGTTTTCCGGAGTCTCTCAGTCTTTGGTAGAAAGTTTTGATAGGTGGATTGCACCGGATGGCTGAGATAACAGACATATATAATGCTTTACGAACGGGAGCACGTCCTCCCCAGATAGATCTTTTACCTTTCATTTTTCCGCTGTCACGGCAAAAGGGCGCGACACCTGCGAGGCTTGCGATTTGACGGCGGTTAAGTTTTCCCAATTCTGGTAGAGCAGCCAGAAGGGTGCGCGAGAGATTGTCTCCTACACCGGGAACACTGCGCAACAGGTTGTCTTTGGTTGACCATGCATGACTGGACTGGATTAGTTTATCCAGTTGATCATCCAGATCACTTATTTGTTTTTCCAGCCAGGCGATATGCTCTTTACAACTGCTCTTGACTGTTCCGGAAGCGACACGACGACTACGGTTAATTTCGGTAGTACGCATGTTCATGAGTTGTTGTCTTCTGTTGAGTAATTCGTTAAGATTTTGCTGCTCTTGGTCCGGTAACTTTCTGATTTCCGGTTTTACAGCCTCTGCGAACTCAGCGAGGACACGTGCATCAATACTGTCGTTCTTTGCCAGCAATCCTTTGGCTCGCGCGAAATCATGTACCTGTCGTGGATTTATAACCACTACAGGCAGGTCATAGTGCATCAATACAGAGACGGTGTTTCTTTCGACACCACCGGTTGCTTCAAGGATAACGGTCTGTGGTTCTATTTTGACCAGTTTTTTAGCGAGCTTGTTCAAAGATTCCGGATCGGTGTCTATCATAAATGATTTTTCGTCTGGAATGATGTGAACGGCTAATTGTTCAGCAGACACGTCGATTCCGACGTAAACGGGCGTAGATAAAGGATTTTTCATTTTTTACCCTTACTTGTAGATTCGGGCTTTAGGCCCAGGTGACTGTTCGGGTTTAGTAAATGACGCTGCTGGGGATCAAGCTTTCTAACGGTGTGAAACACCCAGTGTGAAACGATCTCCCGACAGCGCACACCTTCCAAGCCCCCTTCGGCTACGCCTTCAGGGGCTTGGAAGGTGATAATGGCATCATTTAATAAATACACAATGTGTGTATCAAAGATAATATACAAGTGTGAAAGGTGGTGGCGCAGGGATCCCCGCCTGTGATTTAAAGAGTAAAATTAGCCTCATAATATGTTGATAATATACAACATTTTTGCACAAAAGTCAAGTTTAACCACAGAGCACACAAAGAACACGAATATTG
>JAIPJL010000122.1 GCA_021734165.1 bacterium
ACAAATGAGAATTCTTTGAAAATTATTTTCAATTCCGTCATTCAAGAGCCGGAAAAAAGGCAATCTCACAGTTCTGCTCAATTATCTTATACTCATGCGGAGGCAAGTTCACCAGTTGTAGGTGATGCTAGCGCTTCTCAAGAACAAGGAGCGCCACCGAGAAAGAAACAACCTGTTAAGATAACTAAACAACCGGGTCGTAACGATCCGTGTCCATGCGGCAGTGGGAAAAAGTACAAAAAGTGCTGTGGGGCATAGGGTAGGCAGACATTCCTGTCTGTCAAAACAAGCAAGCATAGGTAACAATAAATGGAACGTCATATAATTGAAATACTTGTTTTAATTGTTAAAGAGCATCCGGAGGGTTTGATAAGCATGCATGAATTCTCAGCTCTTAATGAATCGCTTGATGAGTTGGGTTATACTCAACAAGAGATAGAAATGGCATTATTCTGGTATCATAATCATTTAATGACTAAAGATGATATTAACAGCGATAAGTTTGAGCGTGGATCTATTCGCGTTCTGCATGAGATAGAACGATCAATAATCCGACCGGAAGCCTATGGCTATCTTCTTGAGTTAAATCAGCTTGGTCTAATAAATGTGAGCGAAATGGATAGTATTATTGATAAATCAGTTCTTCTCGGAGGACGGAAAGTCAGCATTGAGGATATTAAACTTTTTGTTGCGGCACACATAATGGATCAAGACAGCGGTTTTGGTTCTTCAGGTATAAGCCAATATATGAGAATACCAACGAGTAAAATTCAGTAACACTCTTTCAAAGGATTTAATTAATCAGCGTGAACAAAAAAACATCAGATTCAAATAAGACTAAAAAAACGCCTAAACTGAATAGCAAATCTGGTAACAATGATCTTGTTATTGTCGAATCTCCAACTAAAGCAAGAACTTTGACCCGTTATCTTGGGAAAGGTTATAGAGTTCTCGCGAGCGGGGGTCATATAATTGATCTGCCGCCCAAGAAATTTGGAGTTGATATTGATAAAAACTTTAAACCCGAATATGAACTTCTACGCGGGAGAAAAAAGATTGCGGATACACTTGCGATTGCTGCAAGAGAATCAAGCTCTGTATATCTGGCAACTGACCCTGATCGCGAAGGCGAGGCTATTGCATGGCATATAAGCCGTTATATTGCTCCTTCTTTCAAAGGTAAAATTCTCCGTGTACAATTTCACGAGATTACCAAGAAGGCGATTCTTGAATCGCTGAAAGTACCAGGTGATATAGACAAAAACAAAGTTGACGCTCAACAAGCTCGACGCGTTATGGATAGAATTGTTGGCTATAAAGTCAGCCCTTTATTATGGAAAACTGTTGCGCGAGGTTTATCCGCTGGAAGGGTACAATCTGTTGCACTGAGATTAATATGTGAACGTGAAGCTGAAATTGATGTATTTGTTCCGATTGAATACTGGACTATTGATGGGAATTTCAAAGGTGAAAACATAGAGCCCTTTATCGCAAGATTAACTAAACTTGATGGAAATAAAATTGAGATTCCTTCAAAGAAAGAAGTTGATCAGATAGTAAAACGCTTAAAGGCTACTTCTTATAGTGTAATTGATATTAAAAAAACACAGAAAAAACGTTCACCTTACCCACCATACATCACAAGTACATTACAGCAGGACGCGGGCAGGAGACTTGGATTTACAGTCAAACGCACTATGTCAATAGCGCAGCAACTTTATGAAGGTGTTGAGCTTGGCAGCAAGGGTCAAACCGGACTTATAACCTATATGCGTACAGATTCTATTCGTGTTTCAAATGAAGCCATTACTTCAGCAAGAGACTGGGTAGCGAGCAATTTAACCCCTGAACATCTTACCGCCACGCCTCGTGTTTTTAAAAATAAGAAAGGTAAATCTCAGGATGCTCACGAAGCGATCAGACCAACTGATGTCTCACTGACGCCTGAAAAAGTAAAGAATCACTTAACACCGGAACAATTCAAGTTATATGATTTAATATGGAGGCGCTTTGTTGCAACTCAGATGAAGGAGGCTGTCTTTAATGTCACCACAGTAATTATTGGTGATGGAAAAGGTATTGAGTTCAACGCCTCAGGTCAGACATTGATGTTTTCTGGTTTCCTGACAATCTATGCTGATGTTAAAAACAATGGAAATGAAGAGAATAACATCAAAGTGCCTAAAGGACTGAGGGTAAAAATGTCCCTTGAATTGCTAAAATTAGATCCTGCGCAACATTTTACTCAACCACCACCACGATATACTGAAGCTGGATTGGTGAAAGAATTGGATGAACTTGGCATTGGACGTCCAAGTACCTATTCTTCGATAATATCTACACTGATCGACAGAAAATATGTTGACAGAGAGAAGCGCAGCTTCTTTCCGACGGAGTTAGGAAAAACGGTAAACAGTATTTTAGTTGCATCCTTCCCGGATATTTTCAATGTTAAATTTACTGCCGATATGGAAGAGCAGCTTGATAATATTGAAACAGGTGGCAAATGGCAGACTGTTCTGGATGATTTTTATAGACCATTTAACGAAGCATTATTAGCTGTTGAAGGCCGTAAGGACGAGCTTAAGAAGACAACTATGCAGCCTGTTGGCAGAAATTGTCCGGAGTGTGGTGAAGAGCTTATGTACCGATGGGGTAAATTAGGAAGGTTTATATCTTGTTCAGGATTTCCTAAATGTAAATACACTGAGAATATCGAACCTCAGGAACCCATTGAAGTAAAAGATAAATGCCCCAAATGCGGTGGTGAGATGATCGTCCGCGATGGAAGATACGGACGTTTTCTTGGCTGTAAAAGCTATCCCGAATGTAAGGGTATTCTGCCATTTACTACTGGCTATAAATGCCCGAAGGATGGTTGTGAAGGGAATATTGTTGAACGAAAGTCAAAAAAAGGTCGCTTGTTCTATGGTTGTGATAAATATCCTGATTGTAAAACTACAAGCTGGGATCCGCCTGCAAAAGGTCCTTGTCCAGAATGTGGAGCAGAGACAATTTTCGAGAAACAAACGAAAACAGGCGTTAAAAAAACTTGTCTAAAATGCGGATGGAAAGGTGAAGAGTAGTTTTGATCAATATGTTCAAGATTACTTTAATGAGTTAAAATCCAGAAAATACAGCAAGCACACGATACGGGCTTACAGCAGAGATATTGAAAACTTCATTGATGCGCTTTCTGATCAAAAGAATTGTTTTGAAGAATTGAATTTTCGCGACGTACGCGATTTCATTTACTCACTTCACAGAGCAGGAAATTCAGCAAGATCGATAAATAGAAGACTCTCAACATTACGTGGACTTTTCAGATATTTGCTTCAAATAGGAGTGATTTCGGTAGATCCTGCTGAGAGTATTATCGCTCCGAAAGAAAAGCGAGCGCTCCCCGAAGCGCTTCCTGAAAAAACGATCTTTGCAGCGCTCGATGAGGCTCCAATTAATAATCCGATTGATATTCGTGATGTTGCTATGCTTGAGATACTGTACGGTACTGGAATCAGAGTTGCTGAGCTGGCTGGGCTAGATTTAGATTCAGTAAGAGATAAGTTCGCACACGTCTTAGGGAAAGGTGATAAAGAACGAATAGTTCCTTTAACTAACAGCGCTCGTAAAGCGTTAGATAAATACATGCTTGTACGAGGCTCATTGAAAGACATGAAGTATAATGGCAAAGCGCTGTTTCTCAGCAAACGTGGGACACGTATTACAACAAGGCAGATCGCGCGAAGAGTTGAAAAATTATTGCGCATGGTAAGTGGTCAAAAAAAACTATCGCCACATTTAATGAGGCATTCCTATGCAACGCATCTGCTTGATCATGATGCAGAATTGCGCGCAATACAGGAATTGCTTGGTCATACCAGCCCCGAAACAACACAGAACTATACTCATGTAAGCATTGAAAGGCTGGTCAAGGTTTATAAACAAGCTCATCCTAGAGCGGGTGAAAAACCGGAGGAAGAATAATGGAAATTACAGTATCAACAAAACGATTTGAGCCTACTGAGAAGTTACTTGCATTTACAAGCAATGAGATTGAGAAGTTAAAAAGATATTTTGATGGTGATATTTCAGGCACGGTAATTCTTGAGGAAAGTGGTAACCGTAAGATCATTGAAGTACGCATAAAAGCGCTGGGGAAAGTAATGACTGCTCAACACGAAGGTGATGATTTCTTTAAGGTGATACCTAAAGCTGCTGATAAATTAGTTAGGCAGTTGAAATCTCAGAAATCCAAAATAAGAGGAAGATAACCACCATAGGGATTGTAGTAGGTTGTTCTCGAAACCTTTGAAGTATTGGTTTGAATTGGATTATGTCATTCTGGACCAAGCAAAGCGTTAGTCTTTTTATAAGCGAAGTGTCTCAGTAAACATAAGTGCAATAAAAATAGGGAGATTCTTCACTTTGTACAGAATAACAGTACAATATTCAACGATTATATCCAATAAATATAATATATCAAAGGTCTTATTCATGTCCCTACGTAATTTTCCTCTACATAATTTGAATATAGGTATTTAATCTTGAAAAAACCATTCCTTACTGTAGAAGAACTGTTAAATAAACAGCGTGGCTCTCTTCGATTACGACTTCTATCCGGTGAAAGCGGCTTAAAGAGAGAGATAAGACTTAAAGAATTACATAGACCTGGATTGGCTCTCACTGGTTTTACTGAGTTGTTTCCAACTGAGCGAATACAATTTATTGGTTCTTCAGAAATATTATACATTAAGAAACTTAGAATAGATAAACAGCAGCAGGCGCTTAATGTATTATTCGATCTCGATTTTCCATGTATTATCGTCACTGACAGGAAGAAGGTTTCTCAAGTTATGAAGGAAATAGCGAAAGCCAAGGGTATCCCACTTCTTTCGACAAGTCTCTCGACTTCCGAATTAACGTTTAGACTTTCGTTCTTTCTAAACGATTTTTTTTCGCCATCCGAAGATATTCACGGTACTCTGGTGGATGTTTACGGTACTGGTTTGCTATTTATTGGTAGAGCCGGTATTGGGAAAAGTGAAATTGCACTTGACCTGGTAGAACGTGGTCACAGATTGGTTGCTGATGATATTGTAACGCTAACAAAAAAGTTATCGGGTATGTTAGTTGGAACAGGACCTAAGATGTTAAATCATCTAATAGAGATAAGAGGAGTTGGAATTCTTAATGTGAGAGAGATGTTTGGAGTTCGGTCAGTTCGCATGCAGAAAAGAATTGAAACTGTTGTAGAACTGCAAGACTGGGACGACAAAGAGGATTATGAACGACTCGGTCTTGATGAAGAGACTTGCGAATATCTTAATACAAAAATTCCGTTGATCAGACTGCCTATCTTTCCAGGAAAAAATATCACTGTAATTGCTGAAGCAATAGCGCTTAATCAACATCTGAAGGTTTATGGACTCAATGCTGCACGCGACCTAAGCAGAAGGCTTAGTACCAATCTGAGAGATAAAAAACGAATATCGGAATATCTTAAGTGGGATGATGAGTAGCAAGATTGATTATGAAAGATGGCAGACAAGAATTGCTGCAGCTCGTGGTGACAGAGAGGTCGATACACTCTTCATCAACGGTAAAATTGTCAATGTCTTTAATGGAAAAATAGAGGAAAAGCCTGTCGCTGTTTTTGATGGGCATGTTGTAGGTTTTGATGATTATGGGGCAAAAAGGATAATTGATCTGGAAGGTAAGTATCTCCTGCCTGGTCTTATTGAAGGTCATATTCATATTGAAAGCTCCAAGCTAACTCCTCAGCGCTTTGCTGAAGTGGTTGTCAAGCATGGAACTACAACTGTAATTGCAGATCCACATGAGATTGCGAATGTTTGGGGCATTGACGGTATCCGATTTATGATAGATAATTCGTGCAATTTACCGCTTAAAATATTTTATATGCTGCCATCTTGTGTGCCTGCAACGGATATGGAAACAGCCGGTGCTGTTCTAACGGCTGAAGATTTAAAACAACTACTCAATGATCCTTCTATTTTAGGTGTTGGTGAACTGATGAATTTTCCTGGAGCGTTTCTTGGAGATAAGTCTGTTCTCGCTAAAGTTGCATTAGGCTCTGGCGGAAAACCAATTGACGGTCATGCTCCGGGATTAAGCGGAAATAATCTATCGGCATATATGGTTGCTGGTCCTAATACAGATCATGAATGTTTTACTCTTAAAGAGGCTGAAGAAAAACTCGCTGCCGGAATGATAGTTATGATCCGCGAAGGAAGCACTGCCCATAACCTTGAAACACTATTGCCAATTGTTAATTCAGTTAATGAACGCAGATGTATGTTTGTTTCAGATGATCGAAGAGCGGGTGATTTGATCCATAAAGGTCACCTTGATGATATTTTACGAATGGCTATAAAATTGGGTTTAGATGCTATAACGGCAATTAGGATGGTTACAATTAATACCGCTGAAACCTTCGGTCTAAGAGGCAGAGGCGCTATAAGACCCGGCTGGCGTGCTGACTTGTGTGTGGTTGAGGATCTGTCTGAATTTAAAGTTACTGATGTTTGGAATAGAGGAGAAACTGTTATTCAGGATAGTGAGAATATTGGCGAAATGCCCCAAATTTACGATCCCGTAAAAACTGGAGCGCTTACTGTTCCAACACTACCCGATAATTCATTTGAGGTAAAAGATTTAGGAAAAGCAGTAAATGTGATCGTTACAATCCCAGGTCAGATTGTTACAGATTCCGAAATCGCCAGATTACCAGTATCAAATGGTAACTTTGTTAGTGATGTTGATAACGATATTATCAAACTGATAGTGGTCGAAAGGCATACCGGTAAGGGTGGTTTTGCAGTCGGATTTATCAAAGGTTTGGGTTTAAAGAAAGGCGCTATTGGTTCAACTGTAGCTCATGATTCTCACAACATCATTGTGGCTGGAGTTGATGATCAATCTATTATAAATACAGTAAGAGCGCTTGTAAATAGCGGTGGTGGTCAGGTGGTTGTCAATGGAAATGAAATTCTAAGCTTGTTACCTTTACCGATTGCAGGACTTATGAGCGATAACTCTGCTTATGAAATTGCAGAAAATGAAAACGATCTGATAGCTGCTGCCAAACATATTGGCTGCCCATTGGATGAACCTTTTATGACATTGAGTTTTCTGGCTCTGCCAGTCATACCTAAACTGAAATTAACAGATCGTGGATTGGTTGATGTTGGGAAATTTCAACTGATATCACTCTATGCTTGATTGTACAGATTATTAGGTTTATATTTCTTTATTACATCAAAGACAACAAGACTACTATGTGTTTAGATTATAAATGTAGATTTTTAAGATCAGCTTTTAAGGGATCTGCTTAATAAAAAAACAAATAATTGGAGACGAAATTTGTTTACAGGTTTAATGGTCGGAGTCTCGGGGATCAGAGGTGTTGTTGGGGAAGGAATGACGCCGGAAGTTGCCATGTTGTGGTCAGGAGGATTCGGTACTTGGGTCAAAGGCGGAAAGGTTGTCATTGGTCGCGATCCGAGACCATCCGGAGAGATGATTAATTTTGCTGTAAAAGCAGGTTTATGCGCTGCAGGCTGTGATGTTGATGATGTTGGCGTTGTTCCAACTCCTGAAGCAGCGCTGGCGGTCGAGAGAAGAAATGCAAACGGTGGAATTATCATCACTGCAAGCCATAATCCTCAGCAATGGAATGCCCTTAAATTTGTACGACCAGATGGCAGAATGCTTACACTACAGGACTTCAAAGAGCTTGAATATATAGTAACTGAGGGTCCTCTTAGAAGTGTTGGCTGGGATAAACTTGGCACGGTATATGACTGGGACGGCGCTGACTATATGTACCTCAGTTCAGTCACTGGTATGGGAATTTTAAACCTTGAACGTATTAAAAGTAAACGATTCAAAGTTGCGATTGACTGTGTTAATGGTGCTGGCAGCAAAATCTATCCCGAATTGCTTGAAGCATTTGGCTGCGATGTTTATCCAATTCATTCAGATGGTTCCGGTATTTTTCCACATCCACCGGAACCAAAGCCTGAAAATCTTGGTGATTTATGCGAACTCGTAGTGAGAGAACATTGTAATATTGGTTTTGCCGTTGATCCCGATGGAGATAGGCTTGTAACAGTTGACGAGAAAGGCGTACCTGTTGGTGAAGAATTAACGTTAGCTCTTGCTATACAAGCGATACTTGAATATAAACAAGGCCCTGTAGTTATAAACTCACTTACATCGCAAGTTATTGAGGATGTTGCGCAAAAATTTGGAGTTGAATGTCATCGAACGAGGGTTGGTGAAGCTAATGTTGCTGCCGGCATGAAAGAGTTTAATGCAGTTGCGGGAGGCGAGGGTAATGGAGGAATAATATATCCTGAACTACATCTTGTCCGAGACGGCGGAGTCGGTATGGCAATTCTGCTTAATTACCTTTCTTCAAGTAAGAAACAAGTTAGTGAATTAAAATCTGCTATACCTGAATATAAAATGCTCAAGGTTTCATATCCGTTAAAGTCTTCAGATCCAGAGGATATTATACGTTATTTATCGAGATGTTATCCCTACGATCAGTCTTCACTTATTGACGGGTTGCGAATTAGTTATGAAGATGGATGGATTCAAACACGTCCTTCAAATACAGAACCAATTATGAGAGTATTTTCCGAATTCAAAACAGAGGAAAGAGCAAGTGAAATGATGAAAGATTTGCTTGAAAATATTAATAAATCTGTAGGTGACGATAGGTTTCAGTTAGAATAACTACAGATAATTTAAACACAAGAAATGTCAAATACGATAGAAATAGGTCAAATACTTAACGCAGTTGATTCAGGCTCAACAATTAAAACATTGGCGCCTGTAATGAAACATGTTACATCGATTATTTCAAGAGAAGAAGATTCTAATTCACTTCTTGAAATAGTTAAAGGAGATGCAGCAATAGCCGTTAATCTATTAAGAGCGGCTAATAATCCTCAACGATATAATGATTTTGTTTATGATATTGATTCAGCAGCTAAACGTGTTGGTGATAAAGCGCTCAAAAATCTAATTCTATCAACAGAGTTCGTAGAAAATGATACTAGCACAACTGAAAGTAGTTTGTTTTATTCAATGTATCATTGGATATGGGAGCGGACTCTTTTCAATACATCAAGCGCCAGAATCCTTGCGGAGAGGTTGAATAAAGATGGCAATCTATTTCAAACAATAGGTTTAGTACTTAAGATTGGCGTCTTCTTCATGTTGGAAAATTTTAGAGAGCAATATCTACCGGTTTTAGAAAGATGGCATACCGAAGGTGGATCACTATACCAATATGAACAGGATGAACTTGGTGTTGATCACACTGTTGTCGGACAGCATCTTGCAAAAAAATGGAATATCGGAGATAAATTTGGTGATGTGATCAGGTACCAATATAAATCAAACGAATATAAAGATGAAAACAACTGGTTGTCAGACTCTATTTTAATGATGAAAGCAAGTGATGTATTTTTTACAGCCCGTCGTTCAAATTATATGCGTGATATTTATAAAATTATTAATAATAGTTTTAATATTGATAGAAACGAACTGACTAATCTTTTACAACGAATTGCGCTTGAAGCAGATGGATTTACTTATGCTATAACAAGTGGATATTCGCATGTTTCAGCGATAGACTTGCTTCGCTCAATAACTACTGAATTGAGTCGTGAAACACTTAGTTATGATCAAATGGTTAGAGAGCTTGAGACAGCAAGAAAGAAAGCCGAAATACTTGCTGCAAAACTTGAAGAAGCTAATATAAGACTACGTGAAGCAGCAGATACTGATCCCTTAACAAAAATATTTAATAGACGCTATTTTTCGGAGTTCCTCGCATGGAACTTTAGTCGAGCAACCAGGTATAAAAAGTTACTTGGTTGCATTATGATCGATATTGATCACTTTAAGAGGATTAACGATACCTATGGTCATTTAACCGGTGATAGAGTTCTTCAGGGAGTTGCTGAAATACTAAGACTCAATCTCCGCGACACAGATATAATAGCACGATATGGAGGGGAAGAGTTTATAGCTTTACTTCCGGAATCAAGGTATAAAGCAGTTGCTTTTACGGCAAATAAACTCCAAAAAGCAGTAAAGGCAGAGGCATTTCCTATAAATGGAAAATCTATTGTAATTACTGTAAGCGCTGGTTATTGTTGTTACAACGGAGCTGATGAATCTGAAATAACTGAACCTTCAAAACTTGTAAACATGGCTGATGCTAATATGTATTCAGCCAAAAGAAATGGAAGAGACCAGATTTGGCCCTCGTTTGATCCAAATTCTGATGAAAGTTGAGGTTCTTTTAACATAAATTTACAAAATCAAAATAAGCGTTAACAAAACAAGGATAAATAATGGGGCAAAATATTGTTCAGAAAATACTTGAGGAACATCTTATTGAGGGTAAATGTGTTACTGGTGAAGAAATCGGAATACGCATTGATCAAACCCTAACACAAGATGCTACCGGTACAATGGCTTTTCTTCAGTTTGAA
>JAIPJL010000123.1 GCA_021734165.1 bacterium
CGGGGATAGTCAGTGCGCTGCCTGCTAAGATAAACGGTTCGCTATCCAACATGGAAGTCTCACCTGCGGCAATCCCCGGATAATCACCCTCTGCCTGGATGACAGATACTCCAAATTCAAGAGCCACAAGTTCAGCATTAAATGCTTCTATATCCATTCCACCCACATTTTCAAGTTCAATATCGATCTCAGTCTGATCAAGCCCGATAACATTACTTCCTACAATCTGTTTTGCTTCAAGGTTTGGCGCTACAGGATTTAGTTTAATTGCCGAATACCATGTTTCATCATTAGCGTTAAGTGTGATGTCAATTACCGGACATGTCACCAGTCTGCTTGCAGCATCAGGGCATGATGGTGAAACATTAATTTCTAATCCTCCCCAGCTCATTGTCTCATCGTCAGGTTCGATATCATCAAATCCAAGGTTATCTCTTCCAAGCTCCAGCCAGGGTGAATTAGTAGAAAAATCAGCGCTAACATCTTCTGCTGTAACTTCGGAGCCGAGGTTCTTTGCATATAACAGCATGATGAAACTTTCGCCAGGATTGACGTCGTCATCATCATTCCCGACTATTTCCATGAGCGAGTACCGCGAGATTCCCAATTCAAGATTGGACTGCTCAATAGCAATCTCAGCGAATTCAGGACAGACGTCTCTGCCGGATACAGTCACATACATAGTTCCCGGCTCAAGCTCCTGATCTTCCGGGAAAACAAAAGTTGCAACACCCCACTCGTCAGTAGTTGTTGTCATCATGAACATCTCATCATAAGTCGCATAATCATCCGAATCCGGATCGGGCATATCACCGGGATTGTAAATTGTTACCTGAGCGCCTGCCAGGTCTTCATTGTCTTCCCGATTCGTTACATGTGCGGTTAAGGCTTTTGCTTCAGGGGAAAGATGTTCCGGAAAGTTAATATCTACTTCGGTCGGCACTCCTATCCAGGGTTGAAGCCCCGGATCGCTGAAGCATCCAACGTCTGTTTTAACCATCAGATAAACATCTTGGTTGCTATATTGGATATTAGGAAATGATAATTCGAAAGCTGTTACTGCAAAACTCCTACCCCATCCTATGGGAAGATCATCCAATAAGACTCCTTTGACAAGGTTCAACCAGACAAGGTTCAAAGGTGTCGGGGGATGTGGTTCACTGTAACAATATGTAACGGTTACCGGTCCTTTGAGATGTTCTCCACTGCCAGCCCGAAAACTGTTTTCAGATGCATACGAAAAGTGTCCCATGTTGAGATTGACCGTAAATACCGTGTTGTCATCTACACCGTTAAAATTGTTACGCCAATAATAATTCTGAGCACGACCGATGAGGATGTTTGTACCATCGTTGTAATGATCTCTAATCCAGGGTCCGATCCTTTGTCCCTGCTGATCCCATTCCTGGTATTCGTAAGTGTCAACATCTTCAAATCCGAGCGACTCGAGAACCTCCACTCCCCAGCGGACTGTAGTGTGAATAGATGGATGCCAGTCGTAATATTGAGAATTACCCCAGTGTTGTGAATACACTCCAGTTTTATTAAACCATTCAGGAGCATCCATAGGTGGGGTGGTTTCATAAGCGAGTGTCTTGCCTACCACTAGTTCCATAAGATCTCTGTTTCCATTGGGCCAGCGGGAGAAACCCACATCCGGAATGTTGTCATGACCTTCAAGGCAGGCATATTTATAATCAGCATGAGGGGCACCACCCCAGATAGTTACACCGCTATAGGCGTTCAGCACCGAGCCTACGCCTCCCATATTATAACTACTGCGATCTCCTATAAGCAGTATATTATCAAACGGATCGATCCCATCATCGAGGTATGAGTCATAATAATCCTGAATGGCGTTTTTGACAGCATCAGGATTACCAGCATCATTACTGCTAAGACTTAAAATATCAACCTTATAGCCTGACTTACGCCGCCATTCGATAAAGGGCGCTGCATACTCCAGGCAGTTTTCATGAGTGACGATCAAATAATGTCCAACGTAAGGTTGTATTTCGTCGTCCGGTTCATCGCGCCTGACATTTTCGCCGTTGATTGCCAGCGCTTCGATGAATTTCAGGAATTGAGAGCTGCGGTTGCGGCGGTTTGGGTGAAGCGCTGGATTAACAGGCTCTTCATTAGTAAAGTGAAGCTCTGTTTGAATATGATCATATTCAAGATAGCTGTCGGTCGATTTGTCATACCGAACCGGATAGGATGTCACCTTCACGAGCCTCACACCGCGTATAACCACCGGTTCACTCATCTCGGCGATAACAGACGGATAGATTTCATTGTCAGAAAGGTCGGCATGTATATAACCAGTCAGATTCTCATCGTCCCAAACTTCAGGAGGATTTGAAGCTTTCACGATACGCGGTTCACCGGCATTAACGACCAACTCAAGCCCTGCATTTGGCGGCACGACAACAAACCTGCTGATTGCTGGAAGTATTGGCTTGCCATTGTCACAGGTCATTCCTTCGCCAAGAATGGTGCAAGCTTCGAAGGTTGAGTTTCCCTTGATTATCTCTCTGATTTCAAGATCACTCAATTCAAAATTCATGGAGATCAACCGGTTGTCAGCGGAGAGTATTGTCACCTTGTTATCAAGGTTTAAAGAGGCGCGATCAGATGCAAGTGTATTGCTTGAAATGATTAGCAAAATCGAAAACAAGAGGTTAAAGTATTTCATCTTCTCATCCCTTAAATGTTTGTTTTGCTTTTCTGTAAAATCATATAAGATAAGAACTGCCTTGCTGATAATTATAAGGTACTTATTACTGAGATATATATCAAGGGAAATGCTTAAGCAAACAGGTATTAATTCTAAAAAAAATCCACAACCACTATTTATTAAGTGATTGTGGATTATTATGCTGGGAGACAGGGATTCGAACCCCGATTCCACGGTCCAGAGCCGTGTGTCTTGCCGTTGGACGATCTCCCAAGAGACTATAAATTTAAAAAAAACAAACTCTATTGTCAAGAAGTTTTTACAAACTAATTCAATAGAGAGAAATAACAAAAATTACAACAGAGACCCATGCCTTGGCGTGGGTCTCTGTATGCTAAGAACTAATGTTTAACGTTTGTTCGTTAATCTTGACGATTTCTTTCAAAACGTTCGCGTTGTTCTCTTCTACGATCACCTCTGTCGTCATCACCACCACGATCACCAGCTCGTCTCAGAACCAGAACTACCTGGTTGCGTCGTTCGGCAACCACTTCTAATCTTGTGGTAGCAATTCCACCGCGCACAACAGCTTCAACCATGTATATTCCTTCAGGAACTTCCTGAAATACAAAGTTACCATCTCTGTCGCTTTCAGTAGTCATCGGACGTATTCTGTCGCCTCTGCGCATTGGAGTAAGTCTAACGCGCGCAGCAACTACACCAGCTCCATCAGGAGTCTGAACCATACCAACAACAGCGCCAACACCCGGATCTTCTTCCTCTTGACGACACTGAAGTACTAAGCGTACTTGCGTAACTTCATCATCAATGACTCGTAATTCCGCTCTGGCGCCGCCTAATTCGCGCGTCATGGCTGTTACCATGTAACCACCAGCGGGAACCTCGTCAAATCCGAAAGCGCCGCGTTCGTTTGTAGCAGTCTCAGCTCTATAAGGACGCTCGCCGCGACCTGCATTTGTTTGCATAAGCATAACTGGAGCGTTTGCAACGCCATTACCATCAGCGTCAAGAACACCTCCTACAATCTGACCCGTTGCCATTGCATCTGTGGCTGTAAAGCTCAAAGCTAACATTGCTGTAACAGCAATTAGTACTAAAAATACTTTTTTCATTGTAGTCTCCCTATGTTAATGTTGTTTAATTTCAATTTTGGTTTTCTGACTTTCTAACTTTACTATTGCAATCGTTGTGCCAATTTAAGTATAAAAGTATAAAAGTGTAAAAGTGTGAAAGTGTGAAAGACCAGTTGGGCGTAGGCAGTTTTGCTGAACCTATGGAAATATAAGTCTGGCTTGGTCATCCAAGATTTACAAACTGCAAGCACTTTTCAATAAATTGTAATTAAATAAACTTTCTGGTTCTTTCACCCTTTCACACTTTTACACTTTCAAACTCCAGAGAGTGAATAACATTGCCATCCGGTGCGAATATAATTCGCACTTTCATAGTTTATACTATTCAACACCCCACTCTTCATCATACATCCTTATATTCATAGCTTCATATAATCTTGGCATCTCTTTATCCAGTATATCAAATAATTGACTGAAATCCTGAGCATCTTTGCCGGTTGGATCGGGCATATTGTAATCATCTAATTTAGCATCGGCTGTCAGTTCACGAAACAGAAAAACTCTATCTTTAAGATTTTCATCAATTTTCAGGATTGCTTTCCGATGCTTATCTTCCATAACAACAATCCACATATATTTCGATAACAGTTTCTTTGTGACCGGTTGCGAGCTGTGGTTATATAACGGCAAACCTCGTTGAAACATTATAAATGAGATAACCTGGTTAGCAGAAGCTCCCTTAACAGCTTTTACACCTGCGGATGCAATTTTCCATGTTTCACCTGATTTCTCAGCGAGTTTACGGAACATGGCTTCAGCAACCGGGCTGCGCGTGATATTCGCAGTGCAGACAAACAGGATGCTGCGCGGTGAGGTAGTCTTACGATTGAATAATTTCTTAAAATTCATTGATTAAATATAATATAAAAATTTGGTATTAGAATTTAATGCAGGAGTTATTCTTTATGAAACCATAAAAAAGTAGCTTGACATAAGGATAAACCTAACGTACTTTATAGTATAATGGAGATATTATGAATGTAAAACACAAATATTTACTGCTTTTTTGGCTTCTAATGCTTGCGGCAGTCGCTTTTCCTATGCCTCCACATCCGAAATGGCTCCATGAATCCGACGCGCAAGCACGCTCCGAGCTTGGAGCTTTCTTTATTGATGCTCACCAGCGAGGTGTGAACTCACAGGGAGAATCGATTATCGAGACAATGAACCGCATTCGACGTGACGACGATGAGCCTATAACACTGCGCGTTGCGGTAATACTGGTTGATTTCGATGATAACGAAGCCGATAATGATGAATATCCGATTGAACATTATGAGGATATGCTTTTCAGCGTTGAACAATATGAAACCGGCAGCATGCGTGATTATTATCTTGAAAATTCACAAGGAACCGTAAATATTATCGGAGAAGTAGCAGGTTGGTATCGGATGCCTCAAACGTATGATTATTACTGCAACGGCAGATATGGATTGGGAGGGTATCCTCGCAATGCTCAGAAGATGGCGGGAGATGCGTTAATAGCTGCCGATGATGATCTTAACTATGCTGATTTCGATAATGATAATGACGGTGACGCTGAGGGGATATTTATAGTTCATGCTGGAATGGGAGCGGAGGAAGATCCTGATAATCAAGACCTTATCTGGTCGCATGCATGGACAGTTCGCGGCGTCGGCGAACTCGATAACAAAAGTTTTTACAAGTACTCAACCGTTCCTGAAGATGGCAGAATAGGCGTTTACGGACACGAACTTGGTCATTCATTGTTTGGATTGCCTGACCTGTACGATACGGATTATGAGTCAAAGGGTGTTGGTGACTGGTCGATGATGTCTTATGGCTCCTGGGGTGGTGAAGGTTTAAGTCCCGCACATTTTGATGCCTGGTGTAAAACTCAGCTTGGCTGGGCGAATATTCTTGAGCTTGAGTACGATACAGAATTTACGCTTTTACCGGTTGAGACAACGAATAGGATTATTAAAATGTGGAATCCCGAGCAACGCGGTAGCCAATATTTCTTAATTGAGAATCGTGATTCAATCGGTTTTGATGCGACATTACCGGGTTTCGGGCTGTTAGTTTATCATGTTGATGATGCGATGCGTAATAATGATAATCCCTGGTGGCCTGATAATCAAGGTTATCGCCACAATCTGGTAGCTATAGAACAGGCTGATGGAGAGTGGCATCTTGAACTCGATGAAAATTATGGTGACACAGGTGATCCATATCCCGGAAGTTCGGATAACCATACATTCGATGCAGATACTGAACCGGACAGCAGGGATTATAACGGTGATGAAACTGGTGTTGCTATAAGAGAAATTGAATCCGGAGATAATGGCGTCTTTGCACGGTGGAATGTCGGAGTAGATCCTCCTGAAGTTGAACAGGTCATAGAATTAACTGCCGGATGGAACTTAATATCAATGAATGTAATTCCTAATTCTTGTGATATTCAAGACATATTTGCACAGTTATTTGAAGCCGATCTTATAGTGCAAATCAAAAACAGTAATGGTGATTTTATTTCACCGGCATGGGAATTTTATGGTATTGAGTTCTGGAATCCTAATGAAGGTCTGCATCTTAATGTTAGGGATGATACGGAGCTTAGAATCACTGGAATTTCGTTTGATCCGCAATACCCGATAAGATTTAAGGAAGGATGGCAGATCATGCCTTACTATCCATATTACAGCTTAGATGTAAGAACAGCGCTTAAAGGACTTGGAGGACAACTCAGAATTATAAAGGATGTAAACGGAGATTTTTATTGGCCTCAGTATGATTATAGTAACATGAGTGAAATGCGACCTGGACAGGGATATTTTATTTGTGTCTTTGATGATGTAGAAATGGTTTTTCCGTTTGAGGAGTGAAGGGATAGTATTGGTGTCGGAGTGACATGGTGCCGAAGCGCTGCTAAGAGTGGTATTGAAACAATCCAACAAACAATCAGTTCACAGCGTAATACATGCGCAGACTTAGGTGATTTTTAAGATTTAAAGTAACACGGTTAAAGAGTAAACCATGAAGAACATTGTTTTACTAACAATACTATTTTTCCTTGCTGTTAGCGCCTCTTACGGTTGTACAACTTGGTTGGCTTCAGGCAGCGTGACAGTAGATGGAAGACCGATTTTGCATAAGAACCGCGACGTTAATGACGCCAACCAGGAATATCATTATGTCGATAATGGCGGTATCCCCTTTATCGGTCAGACATATGCTAACTTAGAGACCGGTGAGTACTGGGCTGGATTAAATGCCGCCGGATTCGCTATTGAGAATAGCAACAGTTACAACATGAGCGCCGGACCTGGAGGCAATGGCTTCGGTTATGGCGCAGATGACGGATGGGTACAGGCGTTGGCGCTCGCTACATGCAGGACTGTTGATGATTTTGAAGCTCTGCTTGATTCTTTGAACGAAGAAGGCAGAACTCATAACAGCAATTACGGAGTAATTGACGCTTTCGGGGGAGCGGCTATGTTTGAAACCGGCGGTTATGAATATTACAGAATTGATGCTGAAGACACACCGGATGGTTTTATTGTCCGTTCTAACTATAGTTATTCAGGGACAGGGCTAAACAATAGACAGAGCAACTGGGGTCCATATCGACATGACAGAGCTTATGATTTAATGAAAGAAGCTGTTGATAACAATGAACTTAGCGTTGAATATATGTTTCGGCATATCGTGAGAGATATGTCAATCCCTGAATATGATCCTTATAAAGACGGTCTAATTAACAACAGGCAGTTAATCGGCAATTCCTCGCATCGGATTAATCGAGGCACTACACGTACTGTTATGATCGCTCAGGGTGTTGAAGCGAATGCAAATCCCAATGATGCAATATTATGGATTATGAGTGGTAATCCCATCGGCAGCATTGCTGTTCCTCTTTGGGTCAGGGCATGCTCGGTTCCTGTCGAAGTGGATGGCGAGGCATGCAGCGAACTTTGTGAGATAGCGATAAACAGATCCGATTATGTAAACCTGAATGATGGGATTGATACACAGAGACTTGTGAATTCTGAAGGAACCGGTTTATGGGATTATATGTTTCCGATTGAGGACCAGGTTTTCGCAAAAACCAGAGCGTTTGCGAGTTCGGATCGATTTGATTATGATCTACTTGAAAATTTCCAGAACAGCATTGCCAGTCAGGTTTGCACGTTGCTTGAAGAATGGGATCCTGTCTATGACACCTCCGAAAGACCTATTCGCTCCAACCGTGAACAGGCAGAACAACAGCCAAGTCTGACGGTTACGAGTGTTTATCAAATAAAGGAATTGATAAAACCAAATACGATAATGTTTGATATGCTTGGTCGCAGGATTTCAAATCAGGCTGCTCTTTATCTGCCGAATGGTATGTATTACATGGAGACAGATAGTAAGATAAACCGTATTTTAGTTGTACGTTAACTCTCTTAATCGATAAAAAGAGGGTCTCTGCAAACCGAGAAAATGACTAACTCGCAGAGCGACTAACAGCTTTGAAAAAAAGGAATAACAGTTACTTATTGTTTCTAATCCTTGTTAATTCCCCCTTCAACAATTATCTTTGTTTTAGGGGGATTTTGCTTTTTATTCTAAATGTCAATATATCAGGGCATCGACAGTCATATCACATTTCAGGGTAACATGAAAACTCCATTCAAACTCAGCATATTCTTAGTATTGATAATTCAATTCCATGTTCAGGCGTCTCCACAATACAAACTCCTGTTTGAGCTTGAACCATCCTACACTACTGAGAACAGGCAGCCAACGGAAGAATGGCGCTCGCAGCTCAGTTTAAACCGTGATGAATCCGGAAATGATTGTAAGATATCCGCAGTTAAATGGGCTGGTAAAGCAGAACAGAATCCATTGTTGCATGATGTGTTTTCCTTGAGTGTTGATGATGAGTCAACTTTAAATGATTGGCTGCAACGTTTAAATGAAACTCCGGGCGTCGAATGGGTTGAGCGTGAACCTGTCAGATATACCTGTTACTTTAAGGTTGAAAATGGAGCAAAACGTGATGCACCGCCAAATGATCCGTATTACCCATTTCAGTGGTATTTGCAGAAAGTCAGCGCTCCAGCTGCTTGGGATCTGTCAAAGGGTGATGAGGACATTATTATCGCTGTGGTTGATGTTGGAGTTGATATCGATCATATTGATTTAAAGCAAAAATGCTGGGTAAATATAGATGAAGGAAACGGACGAGCAGGTGTTGATGATGATGGTAACGGGTATATTGACGATATTTACGGCTGGGATTTTCATGGTGATGATTCAAATCCGCAACCAACAGATCCCAGCCATAGTCATGGAACACATGTTGCCGGAATTGCTTGCGCTACTGCTAATAATGGTTATGGTATTGCGGGAATTAGCGGTGACTGTCGTTTCATGCCAATTCGGTGTGGTGTTGGCGGCATTATTACAACCGGTTACGAGGGTATAGTCTATGCAGCAATGATGGGAGCGGATATAATCAATCTTTCATGGGGAGCTATTGATCCATCTAATGTTGAAAGACTGACTATCGAATATGCTAATGAGCAGGGCGCGTTGGTTGTCGCAGCAGCGGGTAATTACGAGAGTAATAATAATCCTCACTATCCTGCCGCTTATGAGAATGTGCTTTCTATTGGGGCTGTTACAGGTGGAGATAAACTATCTATTGTCAGTAAATACGGATATTGGCTTGATCTGACAGCTCCAGGTGATACTATCTTTTCAACAGTTCCAGGGGGGTTTGATTTTCTATGTGGCACTTCAATGGCGTCACCGCTGGTTGCAGGCGCTGCTGCGCTTCTGAAATCGGTCCATCCCGACTGGACGCCTGCTCAGTTGTCAATGCAAATAATTAACTCAAGCGATCCGGTTGATAGACTGAATCCGGAGTATCAAGGCATGATGGGGCAGGGCAGGTTAAATACATTCCGTATGCTAAATAACGCTAGATCCGGTTTCGATCTTGTGACGGTTGAGTTTGATGACAGTACCAGGGGTAACGGTGATGAGATTATTGATTCTTACGAGGATATTCTCATTACGGTTAAAATTACAAATCTACTGACACATCCTGCTAATGTAACCGGAAGACTTGTAACTGATGATCGTCACGTTTCGATTGATCCGACTCCGTTTTGGTTTGGAGAAGTTCAACCTGGTGATATTGTATCAAATTCTACTCAGCCTTTTGAAGTGGAGATGCGCTCAATCAGCTCGGCAGGTGATCAGATAGAATGCTATCTCGAATTGAGTGGATCCAATGTGATTGATCAATTATTACCTGTAATAATAAATGCCAGATCGCCTTTTGATGACCATGATAACGGTTCTGTATCATTAACAATATCAAATTTCGGCACTTTTGGTTATTGGAATTATCTGACAGGTGCAGACATCGGTAACAGTTTCCGGTATAGTGAACAGAGCATACCGGCATTGTTTCATGGTTCATTGATGATTGGTGTGTCACCGGATCAGGTTTCGGATTGTGCATTTGGCAACGATGATCGTTCTATATTTGATTTTTATGCAACTTCGGGTGGATTCAAAATTAATGATTCCGGATCAGGAATTCAGGAAGGACACGCCGAGTTTAACGATGATCGCGCCGAACAACCATTATCAATATCAGTAAATCAAAACAGCTACAGTTATTCGGATACTCTTGATGATGATTATATAA
>JAIPJL010000008.1 GCA_021734165.1 bacterium
ATATTGCAAATTCTGAGCATTTCACTATTTGAGAAAGTTCCGTTTTATCAAGTACTTACAGATTTTTGTTGCGATACCTTTAGCATTATAAATTCTAAACAATTGTTTTTATTTGACTTTTAACGGGACAGTAGTGATTGTATATATGTATCCTATATATTGGCATATCATGGATTTGGAGATCAAGATATGATATTGCACGATTCGATGGCAAAATCTGGACATTCAGACCTGTAAAAGCGCTTGATAAATCAAAAATCAAGGGAAGAAAGATTGAGATTTTTCATGAAGACATTATTAGGATAGATGTTCCGAAGTTTGAGAAAAATACGAAAAATCCAAAGCTATTGATTACCTTCAATGCCTACGGAAAGGAGATGACGGTAGAGTCAAATAGTGGATCAACAGGGGACATCCTAAATGACATTCATACAAATTTTCCCACACTCCTTGGGAGTGAAGCCGAAAAGCGTTATTCATAAAGTACTGAATTAAAAGAAAATCTATGTTCCATTTCAAAGTATTCCTTAGCCTGTTGCCCGGCTGGATGATAGTATTTGCTCATTATCCGTTTAATCTCGATGTGGCGCTGAGTGGGCTTAGAACCCGAGGTCTTCTACCTGAACCGGTTGGAATCTGGGTGAGAATAGCCGGCGCTTTTTTCCTTGCGTATATCTGGCTGCCTAAATCAATGACAACAATTTCACTAATTATGAGGGCAGGTGGAGTAATCTGTATTGTTATCTCATTTATAGCAGGTGTCGGGAATAAGATTAGATAGCAATATAGTCAAGGGATGATGTTTTTAGTATATCCAATCCTTCTAATATTACAGATAAACATTTCTTGCCTCTCATGAGATTTTAGAACATTGGTCAAGAGAAATTCATTCTAAGCTTGACATTAAGTATGTTTTCAACCTATCTTACTGAATATTAATAAGTTGATTTTATCGTTCTGGATGCATTCGATAATTGAGAAGTTTCTGTTGAGAATATAAGCTTCAAGCGAACGAAGCGTCATCAAGTAATAATTTGAAAAGAACAATAATATTTTGGAGGTAATTGTAATGAGTAAAGAGAAACTCACAACAACTCAGGGAGCTCCGGTTGATAATGATCTCAGCTCCATCACTGCGGGACAGCACGGACCGACACTTCTGCAGGACATTCACCTTGTTGACAAACTTGCTCACTTTGACCGTGAAAGAATTCCTGAACGGGTAGTACACGCCAAAGGCGCCGGAGCGCATGGATACTTTGAAGTCACTCATGATCTAACCAAATTTACCCGTGCAAAGTTTTTATCGAAGGTCGGTAAAAAGACCGATGTTTTTGCCAGATTTTCGACGGTTGGTGGTGAGAAAGGCTCAGCAGATTCAGAGCGTGATCCGCGCGGATTTGCCGTCAAGTTCTACACCGAAGAAGGTATTTACGATTTTGTCGGGAATAACACTCCAGTATTCTTTATCCGCGACGCTATGAAATTTCCGGACTTCATTCACACTCAAAAGAGAAATCCGGCAAACAATCTGAAAGATCCCGACATGTTCTGGGATTTCCTGTCATTGACGCCGGAATCGATTCATCAGGTTACAGTCTTATTCTCCGACCGTGGAACTCCCTTCGGCTACCGCAACATCAACGGATACAGCGGTCATACCTATATGTGGTATAATAAGAAAAGGGAATACTTTTGGATCAAAATCCACTTTAAAACCGACCAGAATATTAAAACACTGACTCGTGAAGAGGCTGCAAAGCTGGCAGGAAGCGATCCTGATCATTCAACCCGCGATCTGTATTACAACATTAAAGACGGGAATTATCCTTCCTGGACGGTATCAGTTCAGATCATGTCGCCAGAGGATGCTAAAAAATATCGCTTCGATCCCTTCGATATAACCAAAGTATGGCCTCACGGTGATTATCCATTGCAGCCGCTTGGTAAGATGGTTTTGAATCGCAATCCTGATAATTACTTTGCTGATACCGAGCAAGCAGCATTCTCACCGGGTAATTTCGTTCCCGGTATCGGACCTTCACCGGACAAGATGCTGCAAGGCAGGTTGTTCAGTTACCATGACACACACCGTCACCGCCTCGGTACAAACTATCATCTGCTGCCGATCAACGCCAGTAAATCACCTGTACACAGTAACGAGCGGGACGGTGCTATGCGTTCCGACGCAAACGGTGGTGGTGTTTACCATTATTGGCCCAATAGCTTCGGTGGTCCAAATCCCGACCCGGATCTTGCATTGCCAAAAGTTGATATAGCAGGGATGGCTGCACGTCACGAGTATAAACTTGGAGATGTTGACTTTGTACAGGCAGGTGAGTTATATTGCAAGGTGATGACAAAGACTGACCGCGAGCATCTTGTCGCCAACCTTGTAGCTCATCTTAAAGGCGCTAAAAAGCAGTTACAGCTTCGGCAGACGGCATTGTTCTATAAAGCTGATGCTGATTATGGTAAAAAAGTAGCCGAAGGTTTGAAGTTAAATCTTGATAAAGTCAAACAACTTGCTGCGATGTCCCAGGCTGAACGAGTGAAAGCAACGACTCTTAAAAGTTAGTAACTAATCCGGAAAACGGAGAATTTTAACAAGCCCCCGGGTAGCTTGCTATCTGGGGGCTCTATTTTGAAGAGGCTTTGAGTTTGAAAACACGCGTATTACGCTATAGTATGTTAACCGTTGTGCTTGGTTTGACGACATACCTTGCCCTTGGATTTGGCAAGCGGTCTTTTGAAGCATACTGTCCGTTCGGAGGGATGGAAAGTTTGTGGGGTTTGTTCAGAGAAGGGCAGTTCAGTTGCGCTACAGGACCATTGAATCTGTCAATGCTTGTCGCTGTCATTATTCTTGCTCTGATTGCTAAAAAAGCTTTTTGCGGATGGGTGTGTCCAATTGGTTTCCTTAGTGAGTTAATTGGCAGATTGGGGTTGAAGATTATTCCGAGAAACACCAAACTTAATCCAAAACTAAATGATAGATTGAAACTTATCAGGTATGTCGGTTTAATTTTAGCGCTGTATTTTACATACAGGACAGGTGAACTGATTTTACGGGGATATGATCCTTTTTACATAATATTTTCAGGATTTGGTCACGGTACACTCGGATTAGTTACAATAATTGTTTTCACTATAACAATAATCGGTTCCTTTTTAATTCCGATGTTTTTTTGCAGATATTTATGTCCGTTGGGAGCCACTATTGATCCATTCAGCAGACTGGGACTTATAAAAATAGCTCGCGATGAGGAATTATGTATTGATTGCGGTGACTGTCAGGCAGCCTGCCCGCATGATATCGCGCCTCACGAGATGATTTATGTCAGGCATCGCGACTGCACCAATTGTCTGGAATGTATCGACGCCTGTCCGGAAAAAGATTGTTTAACCTTGAAAGTGAAGCTCTAAGATGACTATTCCGAGGTATTCTATTCCGATTTTAACTATTGTGTTGCTATTTGCAGGTTATTTTCTCAGGTTTGCTTTCACTCAGCCCACAACCTCAGTTGAATTCGGAGAAACTGGTAAGGCTAAGTTAGTCTGCATAGTAGATGGTGTCAAGTGTAAAGGTACTGCCAACTATTTTACCAATATGTTTAACGGAGTGGAAGGTATATCTTCAATTGAAACCATTGCAACAGAGCACATAGCCACCTTTACTTACGATCCGACAAAGATTAATAGAGAACAAATCAGAAAGATAATCGAGCAGCCAATATTGCTACGGGATGGTTCAAGCCGGCAATTTTTTAGTTGTGTTAAAATGAAGTAAAGAAATGAGGAAGTAATGATTAAACAAAGATTGATCACATTAGTAGTTTTAATTTCTGTAGGACTGCTACTTTGTACTGATAGATGCAATGCGGAGATATTAGAAGAATCCGGTTCTCTGCTCGAGTTTTTCGCGGGGCACGAGGAAAATTGCGCCTACGACAACTGGGTAAGTCATATATCTGAGGGGATTGCCCGTGCAGGATACAATGATTATGCGCCTCCCGAATTAGATCGTCAGACGAATGGCTTTGGAACCTACCAAATAGTTGACAGCCTTGAAAATTACGAAGACATATTAGCTGATTGGTATGCCATTTTTGCTAATGTCCTCAGCGGCAACCTTGAAATAGCATTAGATACGCTTGAAGGTTCATATTTTGCGGATGTTTATCAAATGGTTTTATTGGAAGATGGAGACGAGAGGTATGTTATCTTTCGCGAAATCCTTAATAATGATTACTTCGATGACAACGGCACGGAGGATGAGACAGATGACGTAACCGGTTCGTTTGATTACGGATGGGGTATATTCATTTTTAATCTAAATCCGAAGACGCCTGAGGTATCTCTCGAAGCTCCTCATCCAAACGATGATTTTATAACAACATATATTTGCATAGATACTTTTTTAAGGCTTGGCGCCCAGGGCTTGTTTGTTAACGGCTCAGGAAGAGAAGTTAAATGGACTGAGTCGGGATCATACGATAATTCAAAAACCAGATCTGATCCAACCCGCACCGCTAACGAATCAGCCTTCCAGCAAGCACACAAAGCGATTGTCGATTCGGTTGAGAACGAGCTGATCATACAGGTTCACAGCTATGATTCGGAAGGTCGTAATCTTTCGCAATGCCTGCTTTCAACCTGGGACGATGACTATCCAAATCCTCCCATTTTTGATCGTCAACTGAATTTTGATCTACTGCACCTTACACCACTTGTTCCAATAGCTGCTAACAGTATCGGAAATGCCGAACACGATTCAATGCGCATCGATAAATATTATGCTATCTGGAATTTTGGTGAAGAAATCTTCTACAATAATGAGATAGCTATTCCTGACGATATGCCAAGTCTCCAGGGCTGGTATTCTCCACAAAGAGATTACTCGCATCTGATACATGATGAACGACTTGATGATGAGAATTATCTTCACGTCGAGCATGATGAGTTTCCCGATGTGATAACTGAAGAACTCCTGAGCTTCTACCCTGTTGGAGGAGTTCCGACTTATGAAACTTATGCCAATGCAGTCGAATTCTACCGACCAATGTATTCAGCAATTAATGATTATTATCATTTAGAGCGATTACACAGAATTCCGGAGGATTATCAGAGTATTCAGAACGCCATGGATAATTCCTTTGGTGGAGATACTATTCTGGTTAATCCTGGAGTCTATACTGAAAATATTAATTTTAAGGGCAAAAGAGTAATTCTTGCCAGTCAATTTATAACGACTGATGATCCACAATACATTGAGTCAACCATCATTGATGGAAACGGAAACGGCAGGGTTATTGAGTTTTCAAAATCGGAAAATACATTATCATCTGTAGTTGGTCTGACTATTACAGGCGGCAGCGCTGAAGACGGAGCAGGGATTTACTGCCAAAACGCAGACCCAATTATAAAACACTGTGTTATAGCCGGAAATAATGCTTCAATAACCGGTGGTGGGATTTTTTGTGAAGGATCTACTCCGAGTTTCATTAACTGTACAATCACAAGAAATTCAGCGAACGAAAGCGGCGGAGGTGTGTTCTGTTGGGATGGATCAAATCCGCAGTTTACAAATTGCATAATGTGGGATAATCAACCGCAGGAAGTAGAATTTCTCAGATTTGGTGAATCTAATAATATTACATTCCTGTATTCAGATGTCGCCGGAGGTTTGGAAGGTATTGCGGTAAACAATAACGGTACGGTACAATGGTTGGACGGCTGCATTAACCAGGATCCTATTTTCAGGGATGCTGCGGGTGGGGATTTTCATCTCTGGGCAGGCAGTCCCTGCATTGATGCAGGCAGTCCTCAGTATCCGTTAGATCCGGACAGTACATTAATTGAAATGGGAGTGTTTCCTTACTATCATCGTAGCCTTGAAGCCACTCCAAGCGTGATAGAGTTCGCCGAATTCCAAACCGGAGTAATCGACAGCCTTCCATTAACGATCCACAATACCGGAGACGTTCCGATATTTATAATGGGACAGAACATCGATCCCAATGACTCGCCTTTCAGCGTTGGTGTTGGTGGAGGTGAAGTTGAGATCGATTCGAATTCAACTCATACGATATGGATTCGATTTCTTACGGAGGTAAATGGTTATTTCGAAGCATATTTATTTATTGAATCCAATGAAGAGGACCAGGACGACCTGGAAATAATCCTGCGAGCAGGCTCGATGGATGTTGAACCTGTTGAAGAACCGCTTCCTTTTGAATTTGCGCTTTGCAATATCTACCCAAATCCTTTTAATTCTTCAACGAATATCGTATTCACAGTACCGCATCAATCTGATGTGACATTAACCATATATGATTTAATGGGAAGACCTGCTGAAATTTTACTTAACGGTAAACTGCAATCTAACGGAAAACATTCTGTAAGTTGGAACGCTTCAACATTTCCGGCTGGACTCTATTTTGTGCGTCTGGATGCAGGAGGTTTTAGTCAATCAAAGAAACTCATATTAGTTAAATGAGAGTTGTCAGCGGGGCAAACATCCCGTTTGTCATCTGATGAAAGTTCGTCTCGTAACATGTGACAATATACTACTTTTTTATACAAAAGTCAAATCTCGCAGCAGTTTTCGGGAAAGAATCCAGGCACTCAAAATTATCGTCACATCGTCACAGAATCGGCGGAAAGCCATACCCAGTAAGGGTTAGAGGGTGTGACGGAAATGTGACGGAAGTGATGGAACGGTGACGAAAGACTAAACACAAAGCGCACAAAGAACACAAAGATATTTAAGTAATTTAGTTTATAGTTACAAGTAAGTTACAAGTAGCGAGCGGCAAGTGACGAGTTTTCGCACACAGGTTGCCTGCAAAAGCCCAAAGCCTGATAATGATACTGTCATTAATAATTTTTAACTGATATAGTGGCGCAGGCATGAGAGCCTGTGTTAAATTATTATTATATTCAGATAAAAACACCTGATGATGTGGCTTAAAACGTCCCGAAACCTTTGAAATATTCAGAATACTAAACCTGTCATTCCTGCGAAGGAGTCTGTCCGATAATAGCGTAAATCTCGCAACGCACCATTCCAACGGAAGTTGGAATCCAGATAATGATTTATTTATTAAGAGTTTACTGGATCCCAGCTTTCGCTGGGATGATGCTTCCCTAAGCGCTTTTAGCATTATCGGACAGACTCGAAGGCAGGAATCCAGACAAGCTAAGTACTTAATAATGCTTATATTATGGATTCCGGTTTTCACCGGAATGACACGGTTTTTAAATAATTCAAAGAACTCGAGACGTTTGGCTGCACATTAGTATAATCGCCTTGTTTGTAAAATGTTGAACACTTTAGATGATTTGGAGAGAGATAATGATTGAAAAAATCCTGTTAATCTTGTTCATCCTGTCAAGTTTCCTGAATACTGCCTACTGCCAGGAAGATGACCGCATCGACCTTGTATGCGAATTCGAGGATTTCTACGACTTCGAGTCCTTCGCGTACGTCGATACGCTGCTTTATGTTGCCAACCGCTATGGGCTTTTTGTTTACAGTTACAACGAAAACAACATGGAAGAACCGCCTGTCGAACTCGTCCGTTATCGGACAAGAGGTGAAACCGAAGCTCTGCTGATAGTGGATTCTCTCTGTTATCTTGCTGACGGATACGCCGGATTACGCATAATCGATATTTCAGATATTTATAACATACAGGAAATAGGCTATTGCGAAGAAGCTTCGGGTGGTCAGTTTATGCAGCTACAAGACGATATTCTTTACATGGCATGCGGCAGGAACCGTTTCCGTAGCGTTGATGTCAGCGATCCGACTGATCCGGTGCTTCTGCAAACCTTTAACCGTGGTTCCGATGATTTCAGGATTGTCGATAACTTGATATATTCTGGCTGCAGCATTCACACATACATGGAAGTCTTCGACATTACAGATCCTTCTGATATTCAGATTGCAGGTCAGTATGATTTCGGTGAAAGAGGGAGCCCAAAAGGTTTAGAAATTCATGATGATTACCTTTACTATGTTACAGATCGTAAATTCAGGATAATATCCATCGAGGATCCTGATAATCTGGAAGTGTTGTATGAGGATGATCATCGGTCGTGGAACGTAGGTGCCAATACTGTTAGATACTTTGGAGATCATCTATTATATATGCACAGCACTCATATCTGGAATGTAGAAGATCCATATGAACCTGAGATATTGTTTGGAACAGACTATGTTGAGAGATTCAGTGATTGGTCTGAAGTAAGTGAAACAGCATCTTTTTCATGTTGCAGGACCGGCTTTTACATATACAATATTGAAGATTTAAGGAATGTCGAAGAAATCCATTGGTTACCCTCAGCCTGCGGTCTTTCGGATGTTTATGTGCAGGAAGATATTATGTATGTAACGAGTAAATATAAGTATGGTTCTAAATTTGATATTTACAATATAGAAGATATCAATAATCCGGTGAAGATTGGTGAGATTGATTCAACTGAGGGTGCCGGTCCATTTACGTATGGTTTTGATGGTATCTTTGTTCAGGATGATCTGGCAGTCTTATGGGCTTGGGACGGTCGACATGCCATATTGATTTATTCAGTAGCAGATGCCGAACAACCGCGAATACTCAGCGAAATGGATGCAGTTTACCCCAGAGATATTATAGTTGATGGTGATTATATTTACGCTAGTTGTGAGATGGGCGGAGGATTTAAAGTCATATCCTTCGAAGACCCGGAACATCCGGAAGTAGTCTGGGAATTTCTACCACCTCTGGAGTACCAATTTAGATTCTTCGGTGTTGATGTTGCGGGTGACTATGCTTATACTATTAGCAACCCGGGACGTAGTGACGGATGGGAGAGAAATTTCCATGTTTGGAACAAGAGCGATCCTGAGAACCTTGAACTCATTGGAAGATGTGAAGCTGAAGGTTTTGAAGGGAAGGTTGTTGTTAATGGTGATTATGCTTATGTTACTGCCTTTAGAGGGGGAGGTTTACTATCGGTGATTTCGATTGAGGATCCTGAAAATCCTGAATTGGTTAATACTATCGAACTGCCACAATATCCAACGGATTGTGCGGTGAAATACGGTTTACTCTTTTTAACTTTTGATAAGATGGGTTTTTACATATTCAATCTTGAAGATCCATCCGAACCTGAACTTGTAACCTGGTATGATACAGCATATTCCACCGGTGGTTTCGCATATTATAATCAACTGCATGTGGAAGACAGTTACGTATTCCTGCCAGGTATGATCTACGATGTTTCCAGGATCACCGGACGTTGGAACGTGGAACTTTCCGCTGAATTCCATAATTTTGGTGAAGTACAACTCAACACCGATTCCACCTTTCAGTTGACAATCAGCAACCTTGCCCAGCAATCCGTTGAGATACTTGATATATTGACTGACAGCCTTGCCTTCACGGTTGACTTTGACAGTGTTTTAACTATAGACCCAAATGAAGAGGCTTCATTAAATGTCACCTTCACTCCCACAGAGCAGCGTAATTACAACGGAATGCTCACCATCCACACCGAACGCCGTGATCTGACAGTTGATTTATTCGGCACCGGCGTCGATCTTTCTGTTGCCGATGAAGATATGTTACCTTTGGAGTTTGGGTTGTATCCTGCGTATCCCAATCCATTTAATTCGACCACCACAATCAGGTACGGGCTCGATAAATCGGCCCCTACGCGGTTGGCGCTCTATGATCTTTCAGGACGGGAAGTGGTATGTCTCGTTAACGAGAAACAATCGGCAGGACGTTATCAGATCACTTGGGATGCGGAAGGAAGACCTTCGGGTATGTATCTGCTTCGTTTGAAAACTGAGGATCGTGAGAGGGTAACTAAATTGATACTTATACGTTAAAAGGATTTCCTGAAAATTATGCCGGAATCAGTGAAAACTCAGCATTTTATTTTAGACGCAACCTTCTACACAGGACCATCCATGAATCCGACGTTGAAGGCTTCTGACGTGCTGGAGATCATACCTTACGGAGATAGTAAAATCAAATGCGGTGATGTTATTGTATTTATTTCACCAAATGATAAACATAAAGTTACACACCGGATAATTTCTATTTCAAAAAAGGGAATTGAAACCAAAGGCGATCATAATAAACATATCGATCCTTATTTATTAACGCGAAGTGATGTAATTGGACGTGTTAAATCGGTTAAACGCAATAACAGAATTATCCGTATATATGGTGGAATAACTGGGAGATTGCAGTCTAAAATAATTCAATTAATTAATTATGCTGATCGTATTATTTCATTTTTAATTCATCCTGTTTATTTATTAATTATTAAATCCGGAATAATTAGAAAACTATTAAAAACGGATTCTAAATTACGAATTATTAATATTGAAAAACCAAATAGTACGGAGTTGAAATTAATGTTTGGAAAGAAATCAATCGGTTATTATAATCAAACTCAAAATAAATGGGTAATTAGAAGACCATACCGGATATTCGTAGATGAGAAATCGCTTCCGAATCTCAAGTCGAATGAAGTGTAATGAGTCTTTTTATAAACTACGTTCGAGTGTCAATCCTTTGAAAATAACTTAAGGTAACCCCCCTTTCTCCCCCCCTGCTGTACAGGGAGAGATGGGCGATCATACCCCTGATTTTCATTCCCGCACAGACTGAAAGTAAGGGGGCATAAGAGAGATTTCCTTAAGTTTGTGTATTAGTTTTGATGTCAAAGGAAACCTTTGACACGAGACTTCATCCAGAGTAACAAAGCCTGCTTCGTTGTTCAATGAAAGCGCTTCAGGATCTATTGGCAGAATCAAATCCTTGTAAAAAGTAATAATTTACATTATCTTCCTCAGTATAACCATTCAGGGAGTTCATACTAATTCGTATCTGGAGCTTACATCCGAAATATCTCGATTCACGGGGATTAGTCGCATTATGGCGTGAGTCTTTGCTTGCGCAGGCTGTTCTAAGCGGTAAAACCAGAGGTTATCGGCATCATCCTCAGCTTTTCAGATTTAGAGCTTGTACTAATCCTCTCGCTGTAATCGCAGCTTATCTTAGGAGTGTGTATGATGAATCTGATGAACGAGATTATACTTTCGATATAAATAAAATCAATAGTACACGATCCGTTAATAAAATGACTGTAACAGACGGTCAGCTTAGTTACGAATGGGAGCATCTGAAATCCAAATTGCGTATCCGTAATCAAAGCTGGTTAAGCCGGTTAGAGACAATTGAAAGACTGGAACCTCATCCAATTTTTAATGTAGTATCCGGTGGTTTAGAAGACTGGGAGAACGCAAGATGATCAGAATCCCAAAGGACTAAGAGATGAGCAAATAAACTATGCCCATATTCGATAAAACGAAGTTGCACGGCTGGCGGTTGACTTTGCATGAAGTTATCTACGAAACCAACACCCGCGCCGGTAAGATTTTCGATGTTGCGCTGATCGTTACCATTGCCATCAGCACTATCCTGGTCATGCTCGACAGTGTACAATCGATTCACAGCCAATACGGAAGTCTGATCCGTATATTTGAATGGATCATAACCGGTCTGTTTACGATTGAGTATATCACTCGCATTATCTGCGTTTGGCGTCCTTTGCGCTATGTTTTCAGCTTCTATGGTGTGATCGATCTTATAGCTATCCTGCCGACCTACTTGCGTGTTCTATTTCCCGGTGGACATTACCTGATGTCGGTGCGTGCGCTGCGGATACTGCGCGTGTTTCGTGTAATGAAATTGGTGTTGTACATGCACAAAGGCGAAGTCATCCTGAAAGCGTTGAAAGCGAGTGGTCGCAAGATCATTGTATTCGTGTTTGCAGTATTGCTGATCGTCTTTGTGGTTGGATCGCTGATGTACTTGATAGAGGGAGAGGCGAACGGCTTCACCAGCATCCCGCGCAGCGTCTATTGGGCGATTGTAACGGTAACAACGGTCGGTTATGGCGACATATCACCGCAGACGCCACTGGGTCAGGCGGTAGCTGCGATACTGATGATACTGGGTTACTCGATTATCGCAGTGCCTACAGGGATAGTGGGAGTTGAGGTTGCGGGGGCAATGCGTCGCTCATCGAGACAGTCAAGGATTTGTCCTTCCTGCAAGAAATCAGGACATGACGAAGACGCTAAGTATTGTAAGTGGTGTGGGGATACTCTTAACTAAATTCTCATGTCAAAAGTTAGGTTTATTTGAGCTGATTAAAAAGAGAACGGGAATGCGAGGGTGAAGGTGTTTTTGGCGAGGTGATAAGAGAAATAATGTCAGACTATTCGGACAGACGCTGAAGCATGAACACGAAGTGTCTCACACTCTGAACTCTACCTGATCAGCATGAGTTTCCTTGATTGACTAAACCCTCCCGCCTCCAGCCTCACAAAATACAATCCCGAAGCCAGATTACCTGCTGTCAAAGTTGCTGTATGGCAACCCGCCTGTTTAAATCCTTCAAATAGTGTCACAACCTCACGTCCCGAAAGATCATAGAGCGCCATCCGCGTAGGGGCCGATTTATCGAGCCCAAACGATATGGTGGTTGTGGAGTTAAAGGGATTGGGATAAGCTTCACACAAACCAAATTCAATTGGAATATCAGGTTCGGTGGCTTCTATGGCGCTACTGCTGTCTTCAAGGATGGTGATGTGAAGGTAGGTGGTGTCGCAGTTGCTCTCGTCGCGGCGCTCGAAGGCGATTAGACGAAACTGCCTGTCCAGACCGTATTCACCCTCATCAGCAGTGATGATCAACTGATTGTCAACGATCTCGCCGTTGGCGTGAATGCCGTTCCTTACACTGAAACCAAGCAAAGAGTCCGGTGAAACTGATGGCGTTACATAATCGCAGAAATAGCTAAGGTCATAGATCAATGTGTCATGTTCACACATAGCAGTATCGGGAATCGGTAGCCAGCGCACCATATCCATGCCGGTCTTAACAAGCCAGAAATTACTACCCCTTACACCCTCACGACCATAATAAAGCGTAGAGCCACCCAAGGCATAACCGCCCTCGGGAGTTCTGACAACAGCAATGCATTCCGAATGTCGTCCAAACGCTGTACGCCATATTTCATTACCATCGAAATCTAATCTGATAAGGGCAAATCTGCCGTTTGTTCCAGCGAGAATTATCCCGCCTTCAGGGATCAATATCACCGAATAACAATGACAAGTACCATCGAAAGTCCTTGACCAAATTTCTTCACCGGTTGAATCGATACGGACGGCGTACATTAAGTAATCATCATTATCTTCTTCCGAAATAACCGCAGAACCTCCCAATACATAACCACCGTCAGGCATCCTTTCAATTTCTGAAAGCATTTCAAAACGTTCTGTCCCGTAGGTTCGAGACCATTCAACCTCTCCTTCGCTGTCAACCTTGATGATGTATCCATCAGCATCACCTGCTCCGAATGAAAAGGTGGTGCCGGAAAGTATAAAACCACCATCCGGCGTCGGATCTACATCCTGAAATTCATCCCAGTGATCACCGCCGTACCAACGCGACCAGATGACTTCACCATCGCTGTTTATTTTAACCAGCCAACAGTCATTATCACCATTTACGGAATTTCCATAACCGGCAAGGATGTAGGAACTGTCATCTATGACTTTAACCATGCGGAATTGCTCCGAACTGCCATCGTGATAATTCCGTGACCATTCCATCTCACCATCAGAATCGGTTTTAACAACATAGCCGTTTGTACCTTCCTCGTTAGTTGAAGATTCACCTGCAATGATGAAACCGTCATCTACTGTTTGTGCAACAGCCCAAGCCCATTCACTAATTTCAGTTCCATAGGTTTTTAGCCATTCCTCTTCACCCAGCGAATCGGTTTTCACCAGACAGAATTGATAATCGTGATCATCATCGTCGTCGTCATCATATATCCCTGTCAGCGCAAATCCGCCATCAGTGGTTTGAATCATGTAATAGCAGTAATCGGTATTCATACCTCCATAAGTATTAGACCACAGGGAATCAGGCTGAGCATGGACAATTCCTGACAAGATTATCAGGATTAACAGGATTCTTGTAAACATTTAAATCTCCTATAAAACATTTCAGGTATTCAAGAGCGCTGTCAGGTGCGTCTGGTGGCGCACCTGACGCCACTTCTAATTTTTTCTTTCTTTGATTTAATCAAAATACAATCGGGGTATCAGAATATCAACTGATGCCCCGATCTTAGATTAGTGTTACTTGATCAATGTAAGTTTTAAGGTTTTCTCGTGACCCTGCGCAGTTATTTTACAGAAATACACACCAGCAGGAACGTTACCGCCTTCCCAGACTATGCTGTGCATTCCAGCATGGCGATCTCCAAATCGTTCGAGCGCATCACCTTTTATGCGGAAGAAAGACACTCCCGATTTTTTTTGGGGTACTGCATTTTAAACGAGAAATACCTCACCGGCGCTGAAAAAAGTGCACAGTAAGGCATTGAATGCGGTTACAATATTTTGATTAAGGACAGAGTAATCTTGCCCGATATAACCGAATACTCTTTCCTGTTTTATGTAATATTCTGACTTCATCAAAAATCTACGCCCTGCAATTATAAAATAAAGCGTTGCGGAATCTGTGAAGCGCAAGGAATTTATTCAGTCACTCCCTGCATGAATTTGGTTTAAGATTGACGATTAAGAATTAATTGTTTAATGCTTAAAATGAGCATTACATCATTATTAACGAACATTTCTGCTAAAAGAATTTAAAACTATAAACAAAATTAAGGCATATTTGTCTGTAAGTCAATAGTATATCTATTTTTTTGTTTTATGAATCTGAAGAATTAAATTTATTGACAGAGTTTTGCCGTTTCATCACAGCATCTATCCTTCAGTGGATTAAGGAAGTTTGCTTTGTTATTAGTGATGTCGTTCTCTGTACAGCGGATGTGACCTGCCAGTTTATATACATTTGATATTTCAGCACTTACCGTCAGGTCGCACTGCGACTTCGTCGCAGCAAGACCTGACGGAACAACCAAGTTTGCTATTATCGGACAGACTCCTTTGAAGGGATGACGGGCTTGTTTTCCGGATATTTTAATGTCTCGATGACACGTGACACCACACTTGGAATGATATCCTTTGTCAAAGGAGACCTTTGACACCACAATAATATCTCCTGTATGGCAGACGTTCCGTCTGCCAACGAAGCAAGCTTCGTTACTCAGATTAAGATGAATAAAAAATCCTGTCGCAATCGACAGGATTTTTTAATTAACTATGTTTTACTATCACTCATCTTCCTGAGCGTTTTTCCCGTAAATTTTCTCAATCCTTGTCCCAGGATAATAGTGGGTGAGAATTTCTTTGTAGGTTTTTCCTTTGGAAGCCATCACACCGGCGCCTACCTGGCACATTCCGACGCCGTGTCCCCAGCCGGCGCCATGCAGGATGAAATTAATTGGTCGTCCGTCGGCGCCATCTTCAACCTCAACAGTGAAACATGCTGATTCTAAGTATTTGTGAGATAGGATGTTGCGAATGTTCAACTCTCTCTGTACCTTCAAATTTTTCAACGTACCGAGTATTTCTATCTCCATCAATCTGCCAGAGTTGCCGCGCTGCAACGGTACGATGTCAACAAGATTGCCGATGTCTTCACCGGATTTGCGCCTGATGATCTCCTCAAGCTCTCTTCTCGAATAAACAACCTCCCACCTGAAATGACGATCCGCATTATAGAGGATATCCGGTAATTCCATGTGATTTGATGTGTTGCACCAGACATCCGGTCGGGCGCTGATCCATTTTTCGATGTCAAGTTCCTTCGATAAGTCAAGATTGGTTGGCAGATCAGCGTCCTCCGATGCGTCCCATTTACCCTTTAGATGAGCAGCATCAGGAGGATTCCAGACATTGACTTTATCCTCAGTATGACCACCACAACAGGCGCTGTAAACTGCTTCAGCGACACGGTTATCAAGCATTAACACCTGCCCCAGCGTTTCATCAACAGCCTGTGATGCGCGCTCGGCATAATGAGAACAGCCGGAATATGCCTGACAGTGAACGTGTGCACAAAGGTCAAAGGGATCGTTCGGATGCTTGAGCCCTATCTTTGATAATACTTCACTACGCGCCGCAACAGCTTGAGCTTTAAGCGCATCAAGCGGATAATTGGAGGACATCTCCGCCGGAACAACACCTTTGAGATATAGTTCTAACGGCAACTCGGTTATAGCCATCAGCATACCGCGATGATCAACGCAGACTTCAATAACTCCGGGATATATTCTGTCAACTTCCCGCTCCCAGTGAAATCCGGTACCCTCTCGCACATCGAACAGCTTCACAACAGCCTGTGGATTTTTGGGCATAATCTTGAAGCCGTCATCTACCATTATACTTTTTGTATAATCACTGTTGAATATCTCGATTGTACCGCTTGCCGGTTTTACAATCTGCCTGACAATACGGGGCGCGAAGTTCTCGCGAAATTCGTCAATATGCTGTCTCGCTTCACGCTCGGTTGACCAGCGACCTACCAAGACCCGGTATTTTATATTATTGGCAACTAATCTGCCATCTATTGAGACCTCTTCACCAACCTCAACAACACGTGAGGGATGGTTTTTTTGAGATAATGAACGGCGCAGTTTATCAGCAGCATCCCTTTTGGCAAAAGCGGTGGTTAAAATGCTGTAGATGGCGCGCGCCTCTTGGGTGCGATCCGGAACGACATGCCAACGGGTATCATTTCTAAGTCCTGTTTCGATAGCTTCACCGGACAACGTAACAAGATCGTATTCGTCTAAAACATTGAAGTCAATACGATCATACTCTTCCATAAGACCTACACGAACTGTCGGATCCTGTCCAACCAGTTCTTTTTTTCTAATTCGTTCGACTTTTCTGCGAGATGAACTCTCAGAATCGCCTGATTTGGTTCTTGCCATATCCTCCTCAAGATTTTTTGACTCGCCGCCTGCAACAAGGCTATTAAGCGTCAAAAGTAAAGCTAAATATAATAAATGTTTAAGCAAATGTAAACCTGATTGTGGGATTATTCTAATGTTTTATTAACCCCTTTTTCAGACAGCAGTTATGAATAGTCTGTAATGCCTTTGTCCCCCATGTCTGTTCGACTACAATAGATAAATTTCTGTTTATTACAATCATAGTAACAGGAATGATCCCTGCTTCGGAGATTGCATCTAAAATAATTTCAATTAATGCGCCATCAATCATGATATTGCTGCATACTACTGTGACAACAGCCACTGTTTGAGATTTACCAGGACAATTACCGTTATTTACCGCAATAAACATCCTGTCATTTTCACGAACGGCAAAATGAATTTTGTCGATTCCAGCGAGTGATTGATTTTTATCTAATGTTACTAAATGAAGATTCTCATCTAAAACAACCGAAACAACTTTGCTGATCTCGAGGCAGCGGTCAGTAATCAGTGTTCCTCGTTGGTTTTCAACACCTGTAATTTCCAATCGAACATTGTGCTCTTTTGCCAGGGATGCAGCATGTGGCTGCACAACACAGGCTCCGGCTGAGCTTAATGCTTCGAGAGTATTATAATCTATATCCGATAGTGAGACCGCTTCGGGAATCAGTTGAGGATCAGCGCTGTAAATAGCGCCACTTTCCTTGATTAACTCACACCTGTCGGCTTTCAAAGCGCCGGCAATTGCTACTGCGGTCGCATCGGAGCCTCCTCTGCCAAGCGTAGTTATCTCTTTATCTGTAGAAACTCCCTGAAAACCGGCAACTATTGGAATCTGTTTTTTCGTCAATGATTCTTTAATACGGAGGCATTTCACCTCGATGATGCGCGCATCGGTGTGTTTGGTGTCGGTGATAATTCCGATTTGAGAACCTGTAAAAGAAACAGCATGAAACCTGCCATCAGCGTTGATCGCCATCGCCAGTAACGCCATAGCAGTCCTTTCACCTACCGAAAGCAACATATCGGTTTCGCGTTCATCCGGTTTATCTGCAACCTGCCTTGCTAATTCAAGGAAACGATCTGTCGTGCTTCCGGGAGCTGAAACAACTACAACCGGATCGTCACCATTAATCTTTGTCTGGATGATATATGCAGCAGCGCGTTTGATGTGCTCAGGCGTCTCAAGCAGGCTGCCACCGAATTTCTGGATAATTACAGGCAATTTACGCTTCAGTCCGTATTATAAAGATTCTTAATCGAATAAAGTCCTGCTTCTTTATTATAGATAAACCTTATAGCGCGCGGTACGCCTTTAGCGAAAGCCTGTCGCGACCATGCTCGGTGACTTATTACCAATTCTTCGAACTCACCAACGAAATGTACCTGATGCTCGCCTACTAAGCCGCCAGCTCTTAGCGCTGCAACTTTTTCAGGTTTGTTGTCAATTCCGGCGCTTTTAACTAATTGTAGGGCAGTTCCTGATGGAGCATCACGTTTAGCTGAATGATGCATTTCAAATAGCGCCGATTCAAACTCCTTGCCGAGAAGCTTTGACGCCTTATTCACCAGATTGTCCATTACGCCAATGCCTGTTGACAGATTCGGAGTTATCAATACCGGGCATGATTCAGCCAGATTTCGAATCTCATTGTTATCTTTATCTGAAAAACCTGTAGCGGCTACAACGATTGGTTTTCCAAGTCTTGATGCTTTGTGTATATGTACCATTGCTGCGTTTGCAATGCTGGAGTCCATCCAGACGTCGGCGTCAGGCAGGTTATCCGAATCGGGTATTATATTATTAATTCCGATTGCTTCATGTCCCGCACATTCAACACCTGCAACCAGGGAAATATCTTCATGCTGCGCGAGTTCTTCAGTGATCAATCTGCCAAACCGTCCTGCTGCGCCAAAGAGTAATACACTAATCAATCCAGTTCCCCAGCTTAATCAGGGCATCACCGATTACTTCTCTGGTCTCCGCTTTGACCGGAACCAGCGGACTGCGAACATCTCCGACCTTTAAACCGGACAGGTTCATCACTCCTTTGATTGGCGCCGGATTAGTCTCCAGACTTAGCGCACTAAGAAGAGGTGAGAGTTTCTGATGAACTTCGAGAGCGGATTTATAATCGTTAATGAGACAATGATCGATCATCTCGCGAAATCGCTTTGGAGCAAGATTTGAAATGACTGATATTACTCCCACGGCTCCAACCGACATTATAGGTAATGTCAGAGTATCATCACCCGACAAAACTGCAAAGCTGTCATCAGTCAACCGAGCGATCTCACCGGATCTCCAGGCGTCACCACCGGCTTCTTTAATGCCGATAATCTTAGGGTGTTGACTTAATTCCAATACCAGATCAACAGGAATTCCGACTCCACAGCGACTTGGAATATGATAAAGTACTATCGGAATAGGTGAAGCATCAGCAACTTGCAGGAAGTGTTGTTTCAGTCCTTCGGGCGTCGGTTTGTTGTAATACGGCGTGACTACGAGCGCAGCATCTGCGCCAAGCGCGTTAGCCTGTTGAACATTAGCGATGGTTTTGGGAGTATTATTCGTTCCAGCGCCGACCATCACTCTAAGTCTATTATCGGCTGCATTTACGGCGGTTTTTATGACTTCTGTTTTCTCGTCTTCAGTGAGTGATGCAGTTTCGCCTGTTGAGCCGAGCGGGACGATACCTGTTAATCCTGCATTAGCAGCGAATTCGACGAGTTGCGTCAGTTTCGATAGGTTAACTTGTTCGTCAAAGAAAGGTGTGACAAGAGCTGTCCAGACGCCTTTCAATCCGTTTGCGTTTAATTCATCATTTTTCATGCCAGAATATAGCATAATTACTGTAATAAGTCAAGTTGGTTGAAAATTGAGGCATGAAAGACTCATCTATGACTTGATTCAGTCTCAACGATTTGGTATAATATCAATTTAAAGTATTATATTTGAGGAATAATGGCACATTCATATACACCAGGGCTGCGAGTTGCCCGATTAACACATATTGTCAGGGAGCGTCGGCTGCCGCTGAAAGGTGATGTTGTTGTCAGCATGGGCGATACCGTAAATGCCGATCAAGTGATAGCGCGAACGGAACTGCCGGGTAACGTGCATCCTGTTAATTGTGCGGGACAGCTCGGTATCCTTCCCGCTGACATTGATGAAGTTCTTATTGTAAAACCGGGCACCAGCATCAAGAAGGATGAGGTCATTGGCGTTTCCAAATCATTTTTTGGACTGTTCAAATCAACCTGCCTTTCGCCGATAGACGGAGTTCTGGAAAATGCATCTCCGATAACAGGGCAGTTGATCCTCAGAGAACCTCCGATGCCGGTTGAAGTGCTTGCATACCTTGATGGTACTGTATCAAAGGTGTTTGAGGACGAAGGCATAGAGGTTGAGACCAGTGGCGCTATCATACAGGGGATATTCGGTATTGGCGGCGAACGTCACGGTAAAATAAAGATGTTAGTTTCAAGCCCCGATCAAATACTCGATGAAGATGGAATAACAGGTGACCTCACCGGCTGTATTGCTGTCGGAGGTGGTAAGTTAACACTTGCAGGATTTAAGAAAGCAATGGCTGCCGGCGCTGTTGCCGTAGTGACAGGCTGTTTTAAAAATGTTCACCTTAAAGGATTGCTTGGTTATGAACTGGGCGTGGCAATAACCGGTCAGGAAGATATAGCAACAACGCTTATCTTAACCGAAGGATTCGGTGATATTGCGATGGCTAACCGCACTTTTGAGCTGCTAAGGGAAAATGACGGACGCAGAGCTTCGGTTTCAGGCGCTACTCAGATCAGAGCAGGAGTTATTCGTCCCGAAGTTATCATTCCATCCACTGAGAAAGCGCCTGACAAGGATATCGAAAAAGCGGTAAAAGGTCTTGAAATCGGCGATCAACTAAGGGTCATCAGACAGCCTTGGTTTGGAAAGATAGGAAAAGTCACAGCCCTGCCTGCGGAGCTTCAGCGAATGGAGAGCGGCGCTAAGGTGAGAGTGCTTGAACTTGAACTCGATGACGGTGAAAAGATAACATTACCAAGGGCAAATGTAGAGATAATTGAGGAGTAACTATGACCGATTGTCTGTTTTGCAAGTTTGCTGATGGGCGTATCCCTGTGGATTTTATCTATGAGGATGATGAGATTGTAGCATTTAGAGACATCAATCCACAGGCTCCTCATCATGTCTTAATAATTCCACGACGTCATATTGAAACAGTACTTGATCTGAAAGAGGATGATGCGCTGCTTGCAGGAAGGATGATCGCTACCGCTGGAAAGATAGCGACTGACCTGGGTTTATCCGAAAAAGGTTACAGGCTCGTTTTTAACTGCAAACACTCTGGCGGGCAGGAAATTTACCATATACACCTGCATCTTCTCGGTGGCAGACAAATGACATGGCCTCCCGGATAAGCATTGATTGCGAGAACTAAGCCCTCTTTCCCAAATATAATAACGGATCCGGCGGATGCCCGTTTATTTGCGTCAAAGTCCGCACATCGCGGCACGCGAACCGGACAGCGAATTGCTAAAGAACTGAAAACTTACGGATTTGCATCAGGACGTATTCTTGATGCAGGAACCGGTTCCGGTGAGATGGCTATCGAGTTGGCGAAAGCGTTTCCTGAAGCGGAAGTTATAGGGATTGATCTATCTGAACCACTACTGGATATTGCACGATTATTCAGTGAAAGATCAAATTTACAGGAACGACTAATACTTGAGATTGGAGATGTACTCGAATTAGCTTATCCTGATTGTTTTTTTGATATTGTAGTGAGTCTGAATGTAATTCACATGGTTGAAGATCCTGTGAAAATGCTTAATGAGATTGAACGCGTGTTAGCGCCGGCGGGTAGATTTATGCTGTGTGATAATAAGCGATCATGGATAGCCGGATTCATACAAAGGCTGAGAGATGGTTATAGTATTGATGAGATCGAAGAAATACTTGGTAGATCGCAGCTTCGCAGGTGGAGGATATTTGAAAGCCTGCAATGGTTTACCATTGTAAGCGTTTAAAGAAATGATTATTCGTTAAATCAGTAAACAAGTGAGAACACATTACACTTTACCATAGACTTTACGGAAAGTGTATTAAATTTGTAATTGTTAGATTAAGGAAACTATCTTGAGTAATTACCAAATAGGCGCTGAGAAGTTTAAGAGTCGTCTTTCCGATCTTTGCTTGAAAGGCGGCGGCACAGGACTTCCGCGTAAAGAAGCGAATAAGCATATTTTGCTTAAAAGTATTTCGTTGACTCTGGAAAAAGATACTGATTACTCTGAAGGTGAATTCAATGAGAAGCTTCAGATTTGGCTAAATCTTGTTGGTGAAAAGGTTGACGTCGATCATGTTTCGTTAAGAAGAGAATTGGTCGATGCGCGATATATTATCAGAGAAACCGATGGATCAAAATATCGGTTGAATTTATCGGGAGTTCCGACAGGGATGTTCGATCCTGAAATAGACGGATATGATCCGGAACAGATTATTGCTGAAAGAAAAGAATGGATCGAGAAGAAGAAGCAGGAATACATGAAATGAAAATGACAAAAAAATAAAGCTAAAGGAGATTTCAAAATGCAGACTTCAATTCGTCTAATGTTGAGCATACTGGTTCTTTGCTTTTTATTGCCATTTTTATTTCAACTATCAGCAGATGAGAAAATCAACGCTGGATCATTAGAACCTGAACTGATTGATCCAACTCAGGAAGGTTTATTAGACTTCCTTGATAAGGATACCAATCAATATTTGAAAAAAGCCTGGGAAGCTTATCAAGAGAAGAATTATGATAATGCCGCTAAGTACTATATTGCTTACATTAAACGTGATTATAAAAACGCAACGGCTATCTATAACCTTGCCTGTTGCTATGGTCTTCTCGGCAACGAAAAGCTCGCTGCTAAAAATTTAGAGAGAGCTTATAAAGCCGGTTTCACCGATCTCAATCACATCTCGAATGATACCGATTTTGATAGAGTCAAAGACGGTGAAGCTTTCAAAGCGGTGATTGCGAACATTAAGAAAAAACAGCAGGATAAACAAAAGGATAGTTCAAGTAAGATTATCTATCTTGACTCAAAGGTTTATCTAAAATGTAATCTTCATTTCCCGCAAAATTATGATTCAACGAAAAGTTACCCTCTTGTTGTCGGACTACATGGCTATGGTGGAAACTGCGAGAATTTTGTAGATACCTGGAAGCATTTTGACGGTCTGGAGTTTATTTTTGCTACTCCACAAGCTCCCTATGCAGTTGCCGGTGGTAATAATTTTGGCTATAGCTGGGCTTTGAATGCCAAGGTAGATGAAAAGCTGAATTCTAAGATGATAAAAACAACTGAGGATTACATAGCTGAGACAGTAAGGGTATTAAAAAATAAATATAGAATTGCTGACGTCTATCTGTTTGGATTTTCACAGGGTGGTTTTTTTACATATCAAACAGGTATCTGCAATCACGAACTATTTAAAGGTTTGATCTGTTTTGGAGCCTGGCTTGATACCGATATTATTAATGAAAAACAGCTTGATAATGCGAAAAATCTGAAGGTATTCATCGCACATGGAAAAGAAGATCCCGCTGTTCCCTTCGAGGATGCTATGAAAGCCAGAGACATTCTCTTATCTCACGGATACAAAGTTACTTTCGCTGGTTTCGAAGGTGGTCATGTTTTATTAGATGAAAGTATAGAACAAGTCGTTGAATGGATGAAATAACTTGTGACAACAACTCTTGAAGAAAGCAGTTGGCACAATCGTATTTCCACCGAGATTGATCGTTGTCTGGAGAGATTCGATTGTAAAGATGCAAAGGATATCAGAGATAAGCTCGAAGATTTAAAAAAGGTTGCAGGTCAGATTGCCATACATTCAGCCTCATGTCGTCAATGCCGAAAGTATTTCGCTAAAATTGACGGCTTAACAAGCATGCTTCATGATTTCAACAAAGAACCTGATGAGTATAAGGACGGTTATTTCAATATAATTGACGAAATAGCTTCACATCTCCAGAAAGATCACGGATATACATTAACTAACACCTATATACGGATGTGTACAATCTTCGGTGGATTGCTTGGGATTAGCATTGGTTGTGCGATAGGACAATCTATCGAAAACCTGATAATTGGATCAGTTGTAGGATGTATAGTTGGTCTTATTTCAGGTTTTTCAATTGGTAGAATACTTGAAAAAAAGATTGATAGCGAAGGTAAACTTTTGTAATTTCTACGCTTTAATTCTTCTACAAAGATAGATTTGGGTAATAATTTGATATTTTTATACAGATGAGCGAAAAAGAACGCATAGCATCTCCCGATCCGCTTCCGGGTGATCTGGATTTTGATAAAACTCTAAGACCACTTGCCTGGGATGATTTTGTCGGGCAGAAACGGGTGGTTGAGAATCTAAAGGTCTTCCTGACGGCGGCAAAGAATCGCGGTGAAGCTCTTGATCACTGTCTTTTCCACGGACCGCCAGGACTTGGGAAGACGACCTTAGCTCATCTTATTGCGCGTGAACTTGATGTTGAGGTTCGCGTCACATCAGGTCCGGTGCTTGAGAGACCGGGTGATCTGGCAGGGCTGTTAACAAATTTGACCGAGCGCGATGTTCTTTTTATTGACGAAATCCACCGCTTGAACAGCGTCGTAGAGGAATACCTCTATCCTGCAATGGAAGATTTTACTCTCGATATAATGATCGATAAAGGCGTTGCAGCGCGCTCAGTGCAACTCACACTACCTCGTTTTACTCTAATTGGAGCAACTACGAGGGCAGGATTACTGACGTCTCCTTTGAGGGCGCGCTTCGGGATTATTTCGCGTCTTGATTACTACGGCACGGAGGAGTTGTTCACTATTTTACAGCGATCTGCTCAAATCCTCGGCGTCGGATTTGACGAAGATGGCGCTATGGAAGTCGCGCGCAGAGCGCGTGGGACACCGCGTATTGCTAATCGTTTACTCAGAAGACTAAGGGATTTTGCTGAGGTTGAAGGTGAGGGGATAATTACGCTGGAGATTGCCAAACATGGACTCCACAGATTAGAGATCGATCCCAATGGTCTCGATGATATGGACGTTCGTATCATTAGGACTATTATTGATAATTTCAACGGAGGTCCTGTCGGTCTTGGGACAATAGCAGTAGCTGTTGCTGAAGAAGCTGACACAATCGAGGAGATATATGAGCCTTTCCTTATACAACAGGGTTTTCTTGAGCGCACACCACGCGGCAGGAAAGTAACACGCAAAGCTCGTAAGATGTTCGGATACCCTGACGAAAAAGATCCTCAGATGAAAATACTGTAGTATGAATCCTGTCCAGCTTGTCAGGACATGAGTTTTACGGCTGCTTATTTAGGATAGAAAAGAGATGATTAAATACTTACAATTCTTGATTGTCCTACTAATTACACTTCTACTCTCATCGTGTAATAGTCAGAAATCAGAACAATCTGTAAGCTCAGATAAAATTTATATCTTTGTCTCTATCCCACCCCAGAGCGCCATTGTTAAGCGCATCGGCGGTGAGCATGTCAGCGTTGATATTCTAGTAAAACCCGGCGCCAGCCCTCACACTTTCGAACCAACTCCAACGCAGATGATCGATATTGGCAAGGCTAAGATATTTTTCAGCATAGGTCTGCCTTTTGAGAAATCGTTGATTGATAGAATACGTAAGAGCAATAAACAGCTTGTATTTACCGCTATGGATAAGGGCATTAATAAGCGGGAGATAGGGCGTCATCACCATGAACATTCAGAGAACACACACTCAGAAGATAACCTCGATCCTCACATCTGGTTAGCGCCCGATAATATCCGTATTATGGCAAGAAATACAGCGGAAATGCTTGCTAAGTACGATAATGCTCACGCAGATGATTACAGAAAAAATCTGATAGATTTTCTTTTAGATGTTGATTCGGTTGATATAAAAATATCTGACATATTAGCGCCTTTTAAAGGTTATCATTTCTACGTATTTCACCCGTCATTCGGTTATTTCGCTGACGCTTACGGATTTCATCAGGAAGCTGTTGAGATTGAAGGTAAAAGCCCGTCCATCAAACAGTTAAATGAGCTTGTTACTAAAGCTAAGTCCGAGAATGTGAGGATTATCTTCGTTCAACCGCAGTTTGATGCTAAAAGCGCAGAGTCGATTGCAGAAATAATTGACGGCGCTGTTATTCCGTTAGATCCTTTGAAGAAAGATGTGTTGGGAAATCTTGAGGAGATTGCTAATCAGTTAAAGAAAGCATTTAGGTCAAACCTTTAGTAGCCCTTTGACTCTATTTAAAATAACTTGATTATCAGGTATTTGTATTCCATAGCCGTTGTAATCCTTCTCAACCTCCAATAAAGCTCTTTCAAGATTGAAATCCTGCTGTTTCTCACAGTAAAATATCTTCTCGCTCATCACCTTGTCAGCGAGATACTCTTGTTCAGTCTGCCCCGGCGTCGGCACGAGGATCGCTCGTTTGCTGAGTGTAACCAAATCCATTATAGTACTATATCCAGGTCTGGCGAGTATCATTTCCGCTGATAGCAGCGCTTCGTTCATATTGTTTGTGCTTAGGTGTGATATAATCCTGATATGATCAGCAAGCTGTCTATCGGTTGTTTCCTCAGATTTGCCTTGCAATATCAAAGTATTTAACTTCGGCAGGTTCATAAGTTGATCTATTACAAGTTCTTCAAAGATCGTTCTCTGAGGTTCAGGTCCAGAAAGCATTACCAATAGACCATATTTTTCCGCATTACTGTTCTTGCTGGGATTTTTAGAAAATCGTGAAAGCGCTCCCACAAAATAAGCGTTGGATGGAGCTTTATATTTATGTGACAGATCACCTGAAAGATTTAGATGTCCATGAAAATCTGGAATCCAGCATTCAGTGTAATGTTTGATCACCCGGCAATGCCAATGATAGAATAAAGGCTCAAACATCGTAAATGCACCAGGAAATTTAACCATGAGCTGGTGAGTCAGATAAACACAGGGTATATTTTTACTCCAAAGACCAAATCTGCCATCGGAAATCACAAGATCAATCTGTTTCTTATTGATAATTTGCCTAAGTGTTCGATGTTCTTTCATTATCCCGGATAACATCTGAGGAGTCTGACGGATCATCATCAAAGTCATTCCATTGCTCTCGGGATATGTCACATTGTATCCAGGAAATCTGATCATCTCAAGATCGGGAAATTCTTTTTCCAACAGTGCATACGGACGTCCATCGGCAGCGATTATCACGTTCATATTTGCTCCTAAGAGCATACGAATAATCGGAATACAGCGCGTTGCGTGTCCAATTCCCCAGTCAAGTGGACAGATTAATATATTCTTACTTTGCATAGCTGTAATATATGAAAAAAAAGAACAATCTGGTAATCGTTATCGGAGATAACTAAATTTTGAATACTACCTTAGTGAAGTTTGTTAGGAATTTATTAGATTTACATTAGTTTTAAGTTAAGAATATTTAAGCTTTGTATCCTTATAAACAGCCAATCTACTTGACAATCATTGACTTGCTTGTTATATTTCCGCTCAACATACCTGTTAACCGGTGTGCTCAACCTCCTTGGACAGCTACATTTGATTCTTATTTTGAACACGGTTTCTTGCGTAGAGTTACGGGTGATCATTATCAGCTTCTGGATTTAATCGTTTTAACGCATGTGTTCATTAAAGATTACATCAACCTAATAGGACAATAATTACAAAATAAACAGTACAATTTTAAAGGAGTCTGTACAATGCTGAAATGCAAAGTATTTACCGTTTGTGTACTAAGTCTTGCGCTGCTGCTAACGGTCGCATTCCCAACGAATGCGAAAATTATGCCCGATCCCATAACCGGTGAGCTTTCATTGAAAGTTTTACCGAGTCACAGGGCATACACCCCACAGAGGGATGATGAAGACGCCTTCTGGACATACCGCTTCATGCACACCGCTGATGGTGGCGCTAATTGGGGTGATATTACAGGAATCGGTGATCTTGGAATGTGGGAGATTGACGGTGAAGATACGCTTTCTGTTTACGCCAGCGCTTTTGAGGCGTTCGGAACGGTAGTCTGCGCTAACAACATCCTTCACATTATTGCCGTGAATAACGGCTTTGGTGAGTTTAACCCAATGGAGAAGCTTAATGGCCTTTATCATTATGGTGTCACTGCTGATGGTCAGGTAGCCTGCGATCTAATCGCTGCTCAAGCCGAAGGACAAGATTTCCTTTGGTCTGACGCCGGTATCGATGCGGACGGCAACCTCTACGCCATCTGGTGGAATCCTGTTGTTCCCGATGAAGGTGACTCTTACGGTGAATTATTCGCTTCAAAATCAACCGACGGCGGCGCCAACTGGTCAGATGCATTCCTAGTTTCAGAAGAACTTGATGTTGAATATGCATTTCCCCATATGACATCAATGGTTGGTGAGTATTTCTATGTTATCCATCAGATGCCGAATGCTGAAACCGAAAATTACGACCAGTATGTGATTAAAGTACCTGCAGCACTCGCAGGTGAAATTGTTAACATGGATCCGGGAGTTGCTTCCGGTACTGAGGTCAGCTATTACACAGCAGCAGTTGATCCTATTGCTCAGGATGTAACTACCGGGTATGTTTTTTTCTGTGTCCGCAACGCAGACCTATCTGCTGTTTCCGTAACAGCTACTTCTGATGGTGGCGCAAACTGGACGACCGTTGATGTTGGAGGCGCACAACGCTATCCAAGCCTTGTTTTCGATACTGCTGAAGGAATTCCGTGGGTATTCAGCAACGTAGGTGTACCTGTGGATCGTCCTGATACATTAGATTACCATACCTGCTGGTATGCCTTTGATGAAAACGGCTATGGCGGTAACCTTTGGACTGATGCTACCAATTATATGCAGGTTGACTATCCGGGTGAAATGCTCTACACTGCCGGTGGCGCTTTTACGACCGGAGGTACTCTGATTGCAGGCTGCAACATCTGGGCTTATCCCGATCCCTACATTACACCGATTGGTTACGCAGTAGTCACTACAGACGACTATGGTGAAAACTGGAGTGAAATGATGCGTCTCTGGGACATCTGGGATACCGGTCTAGAAGGTGGTCCTCTTTCACATTGCCAGTTGATGGCTGGTCCTGATAATGCAGCCTGGTTGGTCTTCGGTGGTCGCTACGGTTACACAGACCTCGTGCCACCCGAAATCAAAGTGGCTGATATTTCCTCAGTTATGCTCGGAGAGCCTAAAGTCGTTACCGTAGATGTAATGGACGAAGTCGGTATCTATGATTACGATGGCGAAGGTCCCTGGGATGTTTGGATGGACCTCTACCTCGTTACCGAAGATACACTCTGGATGGGAATGTCTGAAATAACCTACGATTCCGTTCATATTGATAATCACGGTCTTGGATGTTATTTCTATCATCTGCCTGATTCACTCGGATACATGGTTAATGACTCAACTATGGAAAAACGTGCTCTGTCACCGGGTGACGCTGTCGAGTTTTATGCTTACGGCTGGGACGAAGCAGGCAACCTCGGCATGGATGATACTCGCACCTGGACAGTCAATCAGGGTTGGACTGAGGTTAAGGATAATGTTTCTCTTCCGATGGATTTTGAGATCGGTCAGAATTATCCTAATCCATTCAACAACTCAACAGTGATTCCGTTTACACTCAATCGACCTGCTAATGTTGAAATCTCGGTCTTTGATCTTAACGGCAGATTGGTCAGCAAGGTTTACAACGGTAAAGCTGCTGCCGGTAAGAACGTTGTTTCCTGGGAAGGCAATGGAATCACAACAGGTGTTTATATCTACACCGTTGAGGCTAATGGTGTGCGCCGGGTCGGCAAAATGACTTTGCTGCGCTAATCAAGTAAGTTATCAGTCGATTATGTCTGAAAATCTGCCACGGTATGCCGGATGCTGTAACTGGCGTCCGGCTGCTGTGGTATTTTAATTATTCAAGCTACCTACCAGGTCTTCCTGCCTAAAAGACATTGACCTAAGCAGCAGGTTTTCACAGACAAATCCGACTGTAATCCACACAGGAGGTTTCGTGAAGGTTGTGCGCAAATTACTTAATGCCCCGATCTTGCTTATTGTTATACTCTCTCTGTCTTTGAGTAGTATAACATTGGGTGGGGTAACTGGTAAGATCTCCGGAACGGTTGTGGACGCGCGCACCGGTGAACCGATAGCGAGCGCTAATGTGGTTGTTCTGGGAACACCCTACGGCGCTGCTACGTCGCTTGACGGCGAATTCTATATTATGAACCTCAAACCCGGACAATACACTATAAAAGTGAGTTACGTGGGTTATGTATCAATTACCCAGGAAGATGTTATAGTGTACGCTGATTTCAATACAACACTTGAATTCAGCCTGGAGTCCACGGTAATCGAGGGTCAGGAGGTAACCGTTAAAGCGCCTCGAAAGGTTCTGCGGCACGATGCGACAGCAACTACCAAGCTAACTACAGGCGATGAGATCTACAATATGCCCGTCACAACTTATGTAGGCGCACTGGCTAATGTCGGTGGCGCTGTTGGTGGCGGAGCTAATATACACATCCGCGGTGGTCGCCGCGGTGAAGTAGCATACCTGATTGACGGCATGGAGGTTAAAGACCCTATGAACAATCTGCGTATGCTGAATGTTGGAAGCCCAGCAGTGGCGGAGATGATCGCCCTGACCGGTGGTTTTGATGCAGAGTACGGCAACGCTCAATCGGCAATTGTTAATGTTGTCACTAAAGAAGGCTCAAAGGAATACCACGGTAAAATTAAATACTTATGTGACGATTTATCCTCGTCTCCGGCTAAATTCGAGGATTATACCACAGAGTTCGATGTTCTTGATACGACAGTAACGACCCGTTATCAACCTCCTTCGAGCTACCAGAATTATGATCGTTTTGAGGGTTCTCTTGGTGGTCCCGAGCCTATTACACAGTATCTGCTGCCAATGATTGGGTTGAAAATTCCAGGTTCTCTGACATTCTTTGCAGCAGCGGATATGACCGGTAGAAATACAAACAGCAATGGTGTAAGGATAAACTCTTCTGACTGGTATAATCATAATATGCTTGGAGGTTTGGCTCTTGATGAAACCCGTGCTCAGGCATTTATGAATAATAACTTTCAGTTGACCTACCAGATGAATCCTAAGATGAAACTGAAAGCTGCATACAGGTCAACGAAAGAGTGGTACAATATTTACACCATGCGGCAGAGTAGGTATTTTCCATATGATGAATTCTCACAGGAAGACATTAATAAAACTTATCAAGCATGGACGGGAAACGATACTACTTATACCTATGTCTTCGAGAAATACAATCCTTCAGAGTTGAATCCCGATGATGACGGTGATGGACTCATCGATGAGGAGGCGCTAAACGGAATCGATGATGATCTCGATGGTCGAGTTGATGAAGATTTGCAGTGGTATGAATACAATGCAGCGGATCATATACCAACTCGGCGCATTGATGACGAGCAATTTATTCTCGGATGGGATCAAACTCTCAGCAGAAGTACTTACTATCATTTAAAACTGTCACGCTATAAAGCCTCCCGCAAAATGACCGTTGGAGATAAATCACCGGCGGATTACGGTGAATTACAGGAAGAATATACTGATTTGCCGGGAGCTGACGGGAAGTACAATGGTCGTTATGATCCAGGCGAGCCCTTCGTTGACAGGGATGGTGACGGTACGTGGGACGAAGGCAATCCCTCGAACCTTTACAATAACTATGAAGGTTTTCTGGTCAGCGGTGACGGTACGGAGGACAATATCGGTCAACCTGTACCATACTGGTTAAAAGAAGAATCCTACGTTTGGGCAGCAAAGTTTCAGATCACCAGTCAGATTCATCAGAATCATCAACTGCGGGCTGGCGTCGATATGAATTACTTCGATCTGAGCCTGATAAATTTGCCTTATCCCTCGATTGACAACCTCGGCACAGGTATTTATACCGACATCTATCATGTCTTTCCCAACGATGGAGCAGCCTATTTTCAGGACAAGATGGAGTTCAAGGATGTGACGTTCAATCTTGGACTTCGCTTTGATTACTACATGCCTGGTGACCAGGTTCAATACTGTGTTGCGCTGGATACAACGGTTGCGGATAGAAACAACTATGTGCCTTTTAAGATTCCTGAAAAGTTTAAGGGCTTTGTGTCGCCGCGTCTTGGTGTTTCTTATGCAATAACCGAGAACGCATATCTCCATGCACATTACGGACATTTTTATCAAAGACCAGCTTGGGATAACCTTTATGAAGCGGTGAACCAGCCACAAACAGGCGGAACGCCGAGAATGGGTAATCCCGATCTCGATCCTGAAAAAACAGTCTCTTACGAACTCGGTGTTTCTTGGAATCCCTTTGGTAGTTACCTTGTTGATGTGACAGGTTTTATGAAGGACGTCAAAAACTGGATCAACACTCGCGAAGGTAAATACTGGTATCCTGAGAACTTCGGTGAACCTCTGATCGGTTCAAATTACGCTGTTTATGACAATCAAGACTATGCCTTCTCGCGGGGAATAGAGTTTAATCTCTCGAAAGAGTACGGTAGTAACTGGTCTGGACGCGTAACTTATACCTTAAGCTGGACAAATGCCAAGAACTCATACAACATCAGTACTCAGGCAATTCGAGGCAACTATGTTGAACCACCACTGGCTCTGCCGGCAGGTTGGGATCAACGACATTCCATAGTAGCTAATCTTGGGCTGCAATACGGTCCTCATCAACCACTCTTTGGTATTAACGGAGCGCCTGGTGACTGGCAGTTCAATCTGATATGGAATGCACGCAGCGGACTGCCATATACTCCCACAGATGCATCAACAACGCTCATCGAAGGGAAATATATGTCTGAGCGCACACCCTGGACTTATGTAGCAGATCTCAACATTACGAAATATTTCAGAATTGGTAAATGGAGCACCTCAATCTGGCTGGAAGTTCGTAATTTACTCGATGAAAGAAATATCCAGAATGTTGACGACTACTATGGCAGGGTTGGAGCGCCGGAAGCGTTTGACAGCTACACGGGTGAACCGGGATGGGTGAATGATCGTTCATCACCGAATGATTCGCAGAATCCATTTGCCGGTCCGAATCCTGAAGCGTGGAGTAATCCACGCTATGTGAGGATCGGGCTCGGATTAGAGTTCTGAACCAGGAAGGAGTGAATATATGAAAAAACCTTTTAGGACACTGACAACAGTAACTCTGTTCCTGGCATTCAGCTTATTTTTAGCCGGTTCAGCGCTTGCGCGCCAAACCGATGTCGGACCTGTGCGATACAAATCAGACGCGACAATAGCTGCTGACGTACAAGGCGAAAGAGTACTGTTTGTTCATGATGTCGGGAACGTCCGCATGACGCTCTCGAATTGGGGTGAACAGGGAAATCCAGATGGCGTACCCGGATACTTCGGTTTTGAATTTCCACTCGGAGCGGAAACAGATTTTCTTTTCAGTTCCGGTATTTGGGTAGGCGCTATCAAAAATGGAGAAAAGTTAGTTTCAACCGGTACCGACGGTGATAACGGCACTAACGAATTTTCACCGTCCGTTACAGATTATTCCCATTATTACATTGATGGGAGCGGAAACAACCAGCAGGTTTCGATAGAAATTCCAGGACGTGAAATAGAATATCCTTACTATTTAAGGACTTCTAAATCATTAAGCGTCGTTGAAACCGCTGAAGGCGGTAAGTATTGCTACACCAAAGGCGCCAAAGAAATCGACGATGATGGAGACTGGAATAAAGATACCGACGATCTCGATGGTGATGGTAAACCATCATCGAACTGGGACCTCGGTGGAGGTAACATCGGTAGGGACGATGACGGTGACGGACTCGTTGATGAGGAAGCCGCTGATGGTATTGATGATGACGGTGATGGACTGACAGACGAGGATACATTCGACGGTGACGATAATGGTGATGGAAATTGTAATTACGATCCTGAACCTCATATCGATGAAGATCCTGCAGGTGACATGTCCGCAGACTTCGTTGACAATGATTTTGACGGCAAGGTAGATGCTGCTGATGATGATTTCGACGGTGACATTGTACCGGGTTCGCCAGATGATGATGGTGACGGAGTCTTCGACGAGGACGGAAGCGCACGTGGCACCCAGGAGTTCTTCTGTGTTTATGATGACACCAATGTCGATCTCGTACAAAATCCCGACAACGACGGGCATACACCGCTTAATGTTCAGGTTCTTCAGAGAACCTATGCCTGGGGTGAAGAATATGCCGCAGATTTCATCATTGTAGATCTAATCATTCGCAATATTGGTGAAGTTCCAATTGAAGATGTCTATCTTGGCCTGTTCGCTGATCCGGATATTGGCGCTAAAGGCGAAGGCGGTGATCCCGCCTCGCTCGATGACTGGAACTACTACTATGAGGGTGTGTTTGATGAAGAAGAAATAAGAATGATGATTCAGGGTGATGATGAGAATGACAACGACGGTATAAAGCCCGGTGTTTTTGGAATGCAGGTATTGCGTTCACCGGCGCCCCTGGAGGATTTAAATGTTGCCTTCAGGAATTTTGAGCGTGTCGCGGGTGGCGATCCTGATTTGAACTTCCACAAATACGATATGATCTCAGCAAGTTCTGCTGATAATTCACCTCCTACAACCGCATTTGGTGACTGGCGTTTTCTGATGGGCTTTGGGCCGAAAACAGGTGGTTGGTTTCCCGGCGAGACGTCAAACATCCTGAAACCGGACAGTTCACTGCCTGTGACGGTGGCTTTTGTAGCCGGTGAAACAGAGGAAGATGCGCTCAGGAATGCTGTTTGGGCACAGCGCATTTATAATAATGACTTCCAGGGACCTGCCGCGCCTGATCAACCTAAGTTTTCGATTACTGCCTACCCAGATCATATTAGGGTTACATGGCAGGATAACGCAGAAGGCTCGAAAGATCCTATCACCGGTGATGAAGACTTCGAGGGCTACGTTCTTCAAAGGTCTAGCGATACCAATAAATGGACAACCATCCAGCAGTACGACCTCATTAACATATTGGATGATCCAGCTTTCGAACGTGAAAACCTTAATCTCGGTATGCCCTACGATTTATACCCGGAAGGCTCTAACTGGCGCTGGGTTGTAACAAGTGTTAACAATAACGTCTCGCCGCCCGACACAACCTGGAACAGGGAGTATTGGATTGATGACTATGACGTACTGCGGGGATGGACATACTACTACATTGTAAGATCGTTCGATCAGGGCGTCAAAGGCGCGGGTGTTTTGATAACTCCGATTGGCAGAACCTACCAGACGGCAGTTGTTGGTTACACAGAAGAGACTTCCACAATCGGCAACTCCGTTCAGGATGTTTTTGTGGTTCCGAATCCGTATCGTGGTGGTCATTCTCAGGAATACAGTGGAGGCTTGGACGAAAGTGGCGTGAAGATATACCCTCGCAAGCTGTATTTTATGAACCTGCCTGCTACCGGCGCCGAGCTTAATATCTTTTCCTTATCCGGCGATCATATTGTATCACTTGATCATCCTGCCGGAAACGATCTTCTCATCTGGGATATGGAGAATAAATACGACCAGGAGATAGTCAGCGGTATTTACTACTACATAGTTAAAGCCGTTGAAGGGAATGATATCAAGATCGACAAATTTGTCGTGTTGAAGTGAGGTGAACAATGAAAACAAGTAAAATACCTGTTCTGACCTTGATCGGTTGTCTGCTTGCAGGCATGTTTTTCATGACCGCCTGCGATGACGAACGTACACCTGTTGCCTCACCTTCCGATACGACTTACTCTGAAACAATCATCCTGGTGGATACACTGACGTCTAACGGACAACTAATTGATGCTTCTTTCACACTGCTTGATACTGTGAAAGAAGGTTTTATAAAAGTTTCGTGCTTCTTTGATCCGGAAGAACATCTTGCCGATTTCGAGCGATTTGGCAATGAAATTGATTCGCTTGAAACCGACAACGAAGCGCTAAATGTTAACATAATAAACCTCGGTCTCGAATTGAATGAGCTTCCAGGGAGAATTAATAGAATTCCTGCTGATACTACTGCTCTAAGAGTTCAGATAAATGATCTGGACAGCTTAATCAATTTAGTCCAAGTAAAGATTGACAGTCTTGAGAATATTGATCCAAGAGATGAAGAACAACAAGAATATCTTGATAATCTGATTGCTGAGAAGGAAGAGTATTTACTTCTTCAGGATGATTATGCAAATCAGATTGACTCTCTAATCGAGCTACGCGATTCACTACGTATCCGGAATGAAGTGATCAAAGTAGAAAGAGAAGGAAATAGAGTAACAAAAGCGATGAATCAGGCGCTTATAAACGAGTGTCTTGCTTATCGCGACATACTTGACGTCTATCTCGATAATCTTTACAGTCTCTCACTTGGTTTTGGTACAGACAGCATTAATTATTATCCTGATGCTATCTTTGTTAATAAAAACGTAGAGCTTACTGAAACCTATTTCAACTTGGATACAACGTTTTTTGATCCTGCTACCGGTTCAGTTAAAGCAAATGCAATAATGGATCCGGCGCAGATCGATCCCACTTGGCTTGAGACAGCTTTATACGATTCACTACTGCTAACGCTTGATGGTTTAACACCGACTCTTGAAATTCTTAAAGCAAACAATGATACAGGTCAAACCAACTGGGCGGAAATGCGTGCCAATATGCTTGAAGACAGTCTCTCCATGGTTTGGGGTCAGGGAGTATTCCTGGCGCCAGAACCCGATGATACGACTAAAATGCGCGGTATTAGTTTCAGGTTTAATCTCGATGAATTTTGGGCTGCTGACAGTGGTTGGACGATTGGCAGACCTTTTATCCATGGTACAAGACCTGAGAGAGGAACTGCGTATTCAAACCAGTATCCGGTACGTCGTTATCTGTCGAAAATGACTGAAGGAGACCATTCACTTCATTTCAGATTCGGCGGTGAAGCTACCAATACGAAGATCATAGTAACTCTGTATGTGGTTTACTATGAGAAAGTGGGGCGATGATGATTAAATATATTTCCAAAACAAGGAGAATATCGATGCCCCGAAACTACATCGTGTTCGGTGTTCTCGTCCTAATGTTACTGATGTTATTCATTAGTAATACTCAAGCAACAGAAGTTCAGAAGGTGGGAACTACAAGTTTACAGGTACTGAAAATTGCCACCAATGTTCGTTCCATTGGAATGGGCGAAACTGCCGTTGCCTTTACTGATGACATTCAATCGATATTCTGGAATCCCGCCGGTTTGATTCATTTAGAGGGTTCTTCGGTTTTATTGTCACAGATCAACATGCCTGCGGATATTCAGTACAACACCTTTGCAGTGGCAAGAAACTTCGGTAACAGCAGTTTAGGTTTACATCTTATGTCGATGACTACCGGTGACATGAAGGTTACAACGATTTCTCATCCTGAAGGTACTGGTGAGAATTTCATGTGTTACGATATTGTCGCTGGTGTATCCTGGGCTCAAAGGCTTACAGACAGGTTTACTTTCGGTCTTAACCTCAGAGTTGCTAATTCAGGTATTGACGATGCAAAGTACACTGGCGCTCTTGCTGACCTCGGGACGCTTTACGAAACATCGTTGAGAACGCTGAAGGTTGGCATGTCGGTACAGAACTTCGGTCCTGACGTGAAATATGATGGTAGTTTCCTTGACTACCGCGATCAGGGCAGAAGAAATCGCGAAGAGCCGAATTCAAATAGTTACTCTAGCGCTCCACCACCAACAATTTATCGTCTGGGATTGTCTGCTAATTTCTTTGAGATGACTGGCATTCCCAAACATCCCGATTTTGATGGTTTGATTGCTTTTGAGATGAGTCATCCCAATGACAATCGAGAACGGATAAATTTTGGTTTGGAGTTTACATACCTGAAAACCTTAGCGCTTCGCGCTGGGTATAAGGTCAGGTATGAAAATGTCCTCGGTTATGACGAGGAGAGGTGGACGGGCGGTTTTGGAATCATGCTCCCCTTACCCGGAGAGGTTGATTTCATATTTGATTATGCCTATATGGACTTCGGTCAAATTGCTGATGCAACAGACAGTTTTGTAGGCACACCGCATCGTTTTTCAATAATCCTTAATTTCTAACCCACAGCGGAGGTAAACATGAAATTTAGAAATCTCCTGATAATCGCCCCGTTGCTTCTGATTCTGGCGTTGCTGTTGGGTTGCGAAGCGGAGGATCCAGGAGCGCCACTACCTAATAAGCTGCCGGATACCCGGATTGTAGTCGCTCCGCTTGAAGGAACGGAGTATGACCATTATGTATCCCCGACAAAGTTGTTTAATATACAATGGTTCGGTAGTGATACTGATGGAATTATCGCAGGTTATTATGTCCAGATTGATAACGGACTGGCGGTCTGGACAACATCGACAGATAGCGCCATTGCTTTTGAAGCGTCAGAACCTGACTCTAATGATGCATCACGTCTGTTGGAGAACCACACAATCAGAATAACGGCTGTTGATGATCTTGGTGATTCAGATCCGACACCAGCAATCCGCACCTTCTGGGCTGTTAATTATATGCCGGAAGTCAGTAAATTCACTGCTGATTTTGAAGAAGGTGACACGGTTGGCAGAGGCGTATATTTTGAGATTGAATGGGCTGATCAGAACATCTCTGACGCACTCGTTCGCTTGAATATCGATGGATCGCCTGTCACAAATTGGGATTCTCGTCTTAAATTCCAGTTCTGTGAGACAGCTTTGGGAACCATTGTTGAGTCTATTGATACGATAAATGTTTATCCTGTTGATATTTCTCTCTTACGGGCAGGAAAACGCTCAATCTCAATTGAAGTCAAAGACCTCGGTGGTGCAATAAGTAATGCGTTTGTCAGAAACGTTTTCGTTGCTGAAGGTGTACTGCCAAAGGTAACAGCATTTACTGCTTCTTACGGAGGCACGGACTTCTTCCCCGACGGATCAATATTTTATGACGATAACATCACAACCGTCATGAGTATCCAGGCTACAGCAGAAGATTACTTCGGTATTATTCAGGCATATCGTTACAGAATGCGTTATCGTGCTATTGGCGATACGGCAGCCTGGATAGATTGGCCTGATTGGTCGGATGAAACATGGAGCGGTTCAACTATTGAGTTTACCAATCTCAATCTCGGTGAATATCAGTTCCAGGTGCAGTGTCGGGATTATACCGGCGCTCTGAGTGAAATTTATGAGAATAAGCTCGCTATAGTCACGCCTGATCTTGGAGGAATGACTATCTTGATCGTTGATGAAACAGCGGCAGGCAATGATCGACCGGGCAGTCCTGCAGATTCCACAAACGATAAATTCTGGGCAAGAATTACTGCCGATTTACCGGATGATGGCTGGACTTTATCTTCTGTGGATATTGACTCTGTTGGCAGAATTTCACCGCTGCATGTCTATAATAAAAACATTATTATCTGGCATGCCGGTGATTATTCGTCCATTCTGCTTAGTGAGAACCTTGGTATTCTTGAGCAATATCTCGAAGCCGGTGGCAAGTTGATCATTTCCGGCTGGAGTTCGTTGAAAGCATTTGCTGCTGATCCGGCGTCTCTGGATTTAACATTTGAAGCTGATTTTGCAGCGGATTATCTCAGAATCACCGAAGGACACAAAAATCCGGATAAGGAATTTGCGGGTATTTACGGTAATTCGGAATTTGGTTGTCCGGATCTTACAATTGATCCCGAAAAACTACCTTCCCGTTGGAACGGATTAATGAATAACTGCTGGATTATGACGCCTGGGTGGCGTTCAGAAGCCATCTGCACATGGAAAGGACCTGCCGACCCGGTTTCTTCATTTGAGGGAAAAACCTGTGCTGTCAGAAATTACTCACCGGTTTACCCATGGCGAACAATGATCCTCGGTTTTGAATTATTCTTTGCCTATGAAGATCAGGCAAAGGAGTTCATTGAATGGGCTGTAACCGATATCAGTCAGTAGAGTAAGGTCAATTAAGCTCAACAATAGTAAAAAAGAAATTGCGCCCTGCCATAACTTACGGCAGGGCGTAGTTGTTTAGTCAGTAACAATACTTGACTTCTCTGTGGTTTGAAATTATATTTCCTAAGTGATAATGAGAAAGTTATGCAACTAATGTGATTTTCTCTATCCACTTGTAAAACAAGTAATCTAATCTTCCTATAATTGGTTTAATAAGGAGCCTAACATCAATACAGAGCAGAAAATACGGATTCTTCTTGCAAAACCCGGACTTGACGGTCATGATCGTGGCGTCAAAGTGCTCGCTGCAGCTTTCCGTGATGCGGGAATGGAAGTCATATATCTCGGTTTGAGGCAGACGCCTGAGATGATAGTAGAAGCGGGATTACAAGAAGATGTAGATGTAATTGCGCTATCAATATTATCAGGCGCTCACATGACAATTCTGCCAAGGATTAAAAAACTAATGAACGATAAGGGTTTAACGGATGTTCTGCTGACGGGAGGTGGAATTATTCCTTCTGAAGATATGGATGAACTTCAGAAAATGGGCGTCGGAAGACTTTTCGGACCCGGCACTCCTGTCAGTGAACCGATAGAATATATCAGCGCTTGGGTTGCTGAAAACAGGAATTAAGTGAGGCGCAAATGTCCGGACACTCAAAATGGGCAACAATTCGACGCAAGAAAGAAAAAACCGATGCAGCTCGCGGTAAAACTTTCTCTAAACTGATCAAAGAAATCACCATTGCGGCTCGCATGGGAGGTGGAGATATAAACGGAAATCCACGCCTGCGTACTGCGGTTGATACAGCTAAAGCTGCAAATATGCCATCATCTAATATTGATAAGGCAATCAAGAAGGGTACCGGTGAACTACCTGGTGTCAATTACGAAGAAGTTACTTACGAAGCTTACGGACCGGGAGGCACCGCATTACTTATTGAGGTTGTCACAGATAACCGAAACAGAACTGTTAGCGAAATACGCAACATGCTTGGAAAAAACGGCGGCAATATAGGTGAAACCGGTTCTGTTAACTGGATGTTTAGCCGTATGGGGCAAATTAGCGTTCCTGCTGAGGGAGTTGATGAAGATGAACTGATGATGGTTGGATTGGAAGCAGGCGCTGAAGATATTAAACTCGATGATGAAGCATTTCTTATAAGCTCGTCTCCTGAGGATTTCGATGCTGTTCGCTCAGCGCTTGCCGAAGCAGGTTACACAGTTGAATCTGCCGAAGTGGAGATGATCCCACAGACTTATGTGCCTCTTGAAGGTACGAAGGCAAAACAATTGCTAAGGCTGATGGATACTCTGGACGAGCACGATGACGTTCAGCAGGTCTGGTCGAATGTTGACTTCCCCGACGATGTTTTTGACGATTAATGATAGTAGTGGGAATTGATCCCGGTCTTTCAGCGACCGGCTATGGCGTTGTCGAGAAAATTGGCAATCGAATCACCCCCCTAAGTTGGGGGGTGATTCGCTCGAAGTCTAATCTCCTGCCGGAAAAACTTGAGAGGATTCACAGGGAAATTGTTTCTGTCCTTGAAAAGTATTCGCCTGATATTGTTGGAATAGAGGATATTTTTACAGGGATTAACCCTCGATCAGGATTAAGGCTTGGGCACGCAAGAGGCGTTGCTATCCTTGCTGCTGCGCAGGGTGGATTTTCTGTTAAGGAGTACACTTCTGCTACTGTTAAACAATCGGTCGCCGGAAACGGCAGAGCCGCCAAACAGCAGGTTCAGTTCATGGTAGGAAAACTATTAAATATAAAGGACGTTAAAATTGCCGAAGATGCTGCTGACGCACTCGCGGTTGCTTTGTGCTGCCTTATCCGTGAGAAGTCACCTTTGAATATGTTAAAAGGACGTCAGAATGATAGATAGAATTCGCGGTAAATGCCTTCAGAAAAATCCCGCTGAGATTGTTGTTGAAATCGGAGGGATTGCGCTTGCCGCAGCAATACCCTTGACAACATTTGAACGTGTTGGACGCGTTGGCAGTGAAATAAGCCTGTTTACATACCTCTATGTGAGGGAAGCAATACTTGATCTGTATGGATTTTCAACCGTTGAAGAACGCGACCTGTTTAAGCTTCTGATAAATGTCAACGGAGTTGGTCCTAAAATGGCTCTGGCGATTCTTTCTCAGTTCTCACCACAAGACCTTTTGCAGGTAGTGTTGGATGGTGAAAGCAGACGCTTAACGGCTGTTAAAGGTATCGGCGCGAAAACTGCCGAAAGGCTGATGGTGGAGTTGAAAGGTCGATTAAGAGGAATATCATCTGAAATTACCGATAAATCAGCCGGTGGATCGGTCTCACCAAAAAGTGAGGCTATTAAAGCTCTTGAAGCGCTGGGATTTACGCTTCAGCAGGCGGATAGCGCTGTCAGAAAGGTTTGCTCTGATCAGGGAGATGATCTGCCAGTTGAGGAAATCGTCAGAACTGCTCTTAAAGGTTAAGCGTCCAAAATCAGCTTGTAACACGTGTAATGGTTAAGTATATTAAACTAACTTGAGGAGTGTTGTCGGATTTGTCCTCAAGCCCGACATAGTACATTTCAAATAGCAATTCACAAGGATTGATGAATTAACTTATGCGACTTCCGAAATTTGATTACTTATCTCCAACCAGCCTGACAGAAGCGCTGGAAATTATGGGTGGCTATAAAAACAGACGGCTGAAATTACTCGGTGGTGGCACCGATCTTCTTGTCGATTTGCGCGATAAAGTCATCCTTGATGTGCATAATCCACACAATCAGGAGCATCGCTGCCATATCAAACCGGTTCAGTCTGCTTTCAACGAACCTCCAGAATACTTACTGTCTCTTTCCCGCATAGCTGACCTGAGAGGTATTCGGTCTGAGGGAAATAAAATAATTATCGGAGCAATGACCACAATTACCGATCTTGAGCGGTCAGATATTGTTAAGAAAAAACTTTCCGGTTTGCATGATGGAGCATGGCAACTTGGATCACCGCTTGTGAGAAATCGCGGAACTTACGGAGGTAATCTATGTAATGCCCGTCCTGCAGCGGATACCGCTATTCCCACGATGGCGCTTGGTGGAAAGTTAGTCTTAATCTCTAAGCGTGGTGAGAGAACCGTCGAGCATGACGATTTCGTCCTCGGACCCGGTAATACGATAATAATGCCGGATGAAATCCTCAAAGAGATAATATTTGATCTGCCGGATGTTCAATATGGCAGCGCCTATATCAAACTTGCCAATCGCAAAGCGCTTGAAATATCTGTTGTAGGAGCAGCCGCATCGGTAATCATAAAAGATGGCATAGTTATAAGCGCTCGAATCACACTTGGAGCCGTCGCTCCCAAACCATTGTTAGTCCCTGAAGCAGGTCAATTACTGCTTGACAGAGAATTGACTGATGACAACATCGAAAAAGCAGCCAAGACAGCTTCAAAGAAAGCCAAACCGATTACCGATCACCGCGGTGGGGCTACTTACAGAACATCCATGGTGGAAGTCCTAACCAAACGCGCCTTAATGATCTGCCGTGCCAGAGCGCTTAACGCAGAGAGAATGGAGGCATCGTCATGAAGCGCATCATCCATTTGAAGGTCAACGGACTTGATCACGAAATCGCTGTCGAACCACGTCGCACACTCGCTGAAGCTCTCAGGATTGACCTTGGACTTACAGGCACAAGGATCGGTTGCAGTATAGGTGATTGTGGCGCTTGCACGGTACTCATAGACGGAGTTCCTTCATTCTCATGCTTAACTCTTGCGGTTGAAGCGGAAGGACATGAAATCCTGACTATCGAAGGCGTGGCTGACGGCAATAAGCTTCATCCTGTTCAGGAGGCGTTTGTAGAGGTTGGCGCTATACAGTGCGGTTTCTGTACGCCCGGAATGGTACTTAGCACACTGGCGCTGCTTGATTACAATCCTGATCCCACTGAAGACGAAATAAGAAGGGCGTTGTCAGGAAACCTCTGCCGCTGCACGGGCTACCAGAAGATTATCGATGCGGTTAAGGATGCTGCGAGGCGAATGAAAGAATTAAGTTAAACTATTCAAAAACGCCAGTTTAGTGGCGTCAGACATCCTCGTCTGACATGTAAGTCATGTTACAGTAGCAAAATACAACAAAGGACAACCAAATAGACAACGTAAAACAAATACATTCTAAAACCAAACCAACTGTAATGGTAAAAAACCTTTTATCAGGAGCAATTCTATTCCCGTTTTTTACTGCATTGCTCAAATTTTATTTTTTGGAAGAGCTGCTGTCCACGTTTGAAACTTTGGCGCTGATAGTTGTTGGAGCATTTTTAGGAATTATTGCTGGAGTTTTTGTAAGAAGATCACAACGAAATTTACATAACAGGATTGATTTATTAACCGCTAAGGATACTGAATCCAATCGTATAATTGATGATTTTAACGAAGTAGTCAGTTCTTATAAATCGGAGATTGAAAATATAAATGAGTATCTTCACAACGCAATCGAGGAAAATGAAAAAGTTAAACAGATTCTCTGGGAAAGTGAAGAGCGACTATCGAATGCGGTAACAAATGCACCTATTGTACTATATATATTGGACGATGAACACAGATTTACTTTCATACAGGGTAATGTTCTTGATTCTTTAGGTGTGAAATCAGGCGATATTGTTGGCAAGCTGCTGTCAGATGTTTTCCCAAAATCTATAGGACTTCAAAATGGTCTCGAAGTAGTCTTGAAAGGTGGAATATTCGAAACAGAAATAAAAATTAGACGAACTTGGCTAGAGGCTCGCATCATCCCCCAGAAGAATGAGTCAGGTGAGATTGTTGGCGTGGTTGGCGTCGCTACTGATATTACTGATCGCAAAATGGCAGAGAGACAGCGAGAGAAATTAATCAAAGAACTTAAGCAGGCAATTTCAAAGATTAGAATACTAAGTGGATTAGTTCCTATATGCGCTAATTGTAAAAAGATACGTGATGATAAGGGTTACTGGAACCAGATCGAGAAATACATTTCCGAGCATTCCGACGCCGTGTTCAGCCATGGAATATGTCCCGATTGCGCGCAAAAATTATATCCGGAATTATACAACAAAAAAGTTACTGAAAACGCAGAGGTAAATGATGGTAACAATTAACGCCTATCTGATATTCATTCTCGCAGTAATAGTCGGAGGTTTTTTACTCGACCTGGTAGTCGAATACCTTAATCTGAAGCGTTTAAAACCTGATTTACCGGAAGAGTTTGATGGATTTTACGATGCAGAGAAATACTCAAAATCTCAGGATTATACTCGTACACGAACCCGGTTCGGATTTATTGTCGGGACATTCAATCTGATACTATTATTAGCTTTTCTGTTGGCTGGTGGATTCAATTATATTGATCAACTTGTAAGAAGTATTGGTTGGGGAATGATACCGACAGGACTGGTATTCGGGTTTATACTCACCATCGGATCGAAAATTATTCATATTCCTTTTTCAATATACAGCACATTCGTCATCGAAGAAAAATTCGGTTTTAATAAAACCACGGCACGAACCTATATTGTTGATGTGATAAAGGCAACAATAATCTTTGTTATTATAAGTGTACCTATATTTGCGATGATACTCTGGTTTTTCGCTGAAACAGGAGAACTTGCCTGGCTTTATATCTGGGGCGCGCTTACACTTTTCCAGATAATTATGATGTTTATAGCGCCTGTGTTGATCATGCCATTGTTTAATAAATTCACACCGTTAGAAGATGGTGAGCTGCGATCCGCAATTGAGCAATATACAGAGAAACATAACTTCAAGATGAAGGGTGTGTTCACTATGGACGGCTCAAAGCGTTCTACAAAGTCGAATGCGTTCTTCACAGGTTTGGGCAAGTCTCGACGGATTGCTTTATATGATACTCTTATAGCGAGACATACAGTCGGTGAGTTGCTTGGAGTCCTGGCTCATGAAATCGGGCATTACAAGCTTAAACACATTCCTAAACAAATAATTGCAGCAATTCTGAGCAGTGGTTTGATGCTTTTTATTCTCAGTCTATTTATTAATAATCGTGGTTTATTCGATGCTTTCGGCATGGAAGAAACGTCCATTTATGCGAGTCTGGTGCTTTTCGGCTTTCTTTACACACCGATTTCAATGGTTATTAGCATTTTGTCGAATATATCCTCGCGTAAACACGAATTCCAGGCTGACAGGTTTGCTGTTGAAACAACAGGCGACAACAGCAGCTACACAACAGCGTTGAAGAAGCTTAGCGTAAACAATCTTTCAAATCTTACACCTCATCCGTTAAAAGTGTTTTTAGAGTACGATCATCCACCGGTGTTGGAGCGGATTAAAGCGTTGAATAAATAGATTCATAGAGAGATAGATAATAGACCTAAACAAAATAAAATCAAATTTCAAAAATCTGAGACGCTTCATTCACTTGACCGTCCGGGAATTTATTGATGATAATCTGTTCCTGCGAGCGATGGCATTGACCTTTGTGACTTTGCTGTCAGTCGTGCCGATGCTGGGAATAATTTTCAGCATGTTCAAGATGTTCGGGGGGGGCGAATGGTTTATGGAGTATATCAGACCATTCCTGCTGCGTACACTCGCTCCCGGTAGCGGACCTGTTGTCGCTCAACGAATCGAAGAACTGCTTCTGACAAAGGGCGGGTCAGCCGTAGGAAGTATCAGCTTGATCTTTCTCGTGGTTACTGTTTATGTCATTTTCAGCGCTATTGAAAGCACATTCAACCTGATTTGGCGAAGTAATTCCAGAGCAGGAGCGCTTAATCGGATTCCGTTGTACTGGGGTTTGGTCAGTATTATTCCCGTCCTGGTCATCAGTTCTCTGGCTTTAACAACATACCTGAAGGCTCTACCTTTTGTACATCAAGCAGTGAAGCATGTAGGTTTTGCAGAGAGCATTTTCAGCAGAACTCTTCCCGTATTGATGATAATGCTCGGTTTTTTCCTGTTGTACAGATTCCTCCCAAATGCCTCCGTTAAAACACGATCTGCGATTGTTGGCGCAATAACTGCTGGAATCGTTTATGAGATTGTGAAGATGGGTTTTATTTTCTATACCGGCAAGCTGGTAAAGTTTGATATTTTCTACGGTTCTCTTGCAATTATTCCATTGCTGATGATCTGGGTGAGCCTTTCATGGGTTGTTGTTTTAATGGGAGTTGAAGTCTGCTATGTTACCCAGCATTTTAACCTTTTGCGCATTCGACGGAAACATGTGCTTATTTCAAGGGATCAGGAGGATGCGCTTGCCTATCAGATTCTAACTCAGGTTACTTTTGCGTTCAGGGGGCAGAGAAAACCTGTGATGCTTGAGGAATGGAGCGAAATCTATACAATGCCGCCCGGTAATGTGAGAGCAATTGTAGAAAGGCTCAAACGAGGTGGATTTATTGACATTAATGGCAAGAACAAAAACGAAATACGACTGCTAAAAGATCCCGATTATATAACTATAAACGATGTAAACAAAGTACTTTCTGCTGAAGATCTTACTGAGTGGGACTGGCCCGATGACAGCTCTTGGCGAAAAGTTCAGGAGTGGTTAAAATTAAAAAAGGATTCGGGAACGCTTGATCAATTAGTAAGAATTATAGACAGTGAGAGCAAAGCTGTTGAATGATCGCTTAACTTTGTATCACGGTGATTCCTCTGAATTGCTCAAGAATATTCCCGATAATCAAATTGATTTTATTCTGACTGATCCGCCATATAACCTAGGCCCGTATTCAACCGGTAATATGAAGTTTGGCTGGCGATCGGACATTAACAATGATCTTGCCGAATGGGACGGAAAATTTGATCCTGCTGATTATAAAGACGAATTTTTAAGGATACTGAAACCGAGTGGAAACCTGTTTTCGTTTTGCTCATATAATATGCTTGGACGCTGGCATGAAGTGTTCGATCCGCTGTTTGATACGTTTCAGTACTTCATCTGGCACAAAACCAATCCGGTTCCGAAATTTCGTAAAGCTGGTTTCCTGAACAGTTGTGAGATGATCGTGTGCATGTGGAATAAGGGGCATACCTGGAATTTCGGTAAGCAGAGCGAAATGCACAATCACTTTGAATGCCCGATCTGCATGGGATTAGAAAGGGTAAAAGAACCCAAACATCCGACTCAGAAACCTTTGAAGCTTCTAAAATATCTGATTGGGATTGCATCTAACGAAAACAACCTCGTGCTTGATCCTTTCATGGGAGTTGGCTCGACTGGCGTCGCTGCTATGGAGCTGAACAGACGCTTCATCGGTATCGAATTGGATAAAGAATACTTCAAAGCTGCTCAGAAGAGATTAAAGATAGACTAAACTAATCCGCCTTTGGCGGATTAAATGTGAATAGCCACCGGCTTAGCCGGTGGAGATGATTACATAACAAAACTAACAACCCTGAAGGGGTTGAACCTGAATGAAACACTCAAGTTAAACCATGACCTACAAAATCCTTAACACCCGCGCGCCGCGCGTTGACGCCATTGACAAAGTCACAGGCAGAGCCCAATACACCGACGACCTTTCGCGTCCCGGTCAGCTTTACTGCGCTATACTCCACAGCCCCATCGCTCACGGACGCATCCTGAACATCGACACATCGAAGGCTGAGAGTCTGCCCGGAGTTAAAGCAGTCATCACAGGCAAAGACACCGGAACGATCAAATATGGCGTATCTCCCGCACGCTATGATGAGACAATACTCTGCCTTGACAAGGTTCGTTATATCGGTGATGAAATTGCTGCGGTTGCGGCGATTGACAAAGATACTGCGCTTGATGCAATAAACTTAATCGATGTGGAATTCGAAGAGCTTCCTTATGTACTTGATGGTATTGAAGCCATGAAAGAAGGCGCTCCGCAGCTTCACGAGAAGTACAAGCGCAATATCTGTGCGAAGGTGAACTGGAATTTTGGTGATGTGAAATCAGTCGAAAAAGATGCTGATGTTGTCAGAACGGATAAGCTGACTTCCCAGATGCAGGATGGAGCTTTTATAGAACCACAGGCGATCCTTGCTGAGGTTGATGGCTCCGGAAGGCTGACTATGTACAGCTCCACGCAAGCTCCACATTATATCCAGCGCACGCTGGCTATGGCGCTTGAGATTCCGCTTGAGAAGGTCAGGGTTATCAAGCCTGCCGTTGGTGGAGGATTCGGACCGAAGGCGTCCTGCTCCACTGCCGAGCTTGTTACCTGTAAATTGGCGATGATAACGGGTAAACCTGTCAAGATGACGTTTGACAGAGAGCAGGTATTCCTTCATTCACGCGCCAGACACCAGTTTTTTCACACCATGACCACCGGCGTTAAGAAGGACGGGACAATACTATTCCTCAAGCATAATTGCATTCTGGATGGAGGCGCTTATGCCAGCTTTGGGATTGCAACGGTTTACTACGCCGGATCTCTGCTCGGTGGACCATACCGCTTGAAACACATGGATTATGATGGTTACCGGGTAGTTACAAATAAACCCACCAGCGGCGCTCAACGCGGTCATGGAGCGGTACATGCGCGCGCCTTGTTCGAGATGCAACTTGATCTGATAGCGAAAGAGCTGGGTATGGACCCAATTGAACTGAGGCTTAAAAACGTCATGGGAGCAGGAGAGACCACCTGCAACGAGCTTTATATGTCCAGCCTTGGAATGCGCGAGTGCCTTGAAGCGGTCAGAGATAAATCCGGCTGGGCTGAAATATATAAGTTAAAAAAGACTAAAAGAGGTAATAACAACCATAAAGCCCGCGGCATCGGCGCAGCCTGTGGATTCTTCGTATCAGGCGCAGGCTATCCCATCTACCGTTCGCAGACTTATCATGCGACGGTTGTGACACGTATCAGTGAAACCGGAGGCTTTGCAATTGTTGAATCCGGTGCTGCTGATATAGGGCAGGGATCGGACACGGTTCTCGCTATGATCACAGCGGAAGTGCTCGGTATATCGCTTAACGAAGTCAAAGTCAAATCTGGTGACAGCGATCTGTCGGTTGACCTTGGAGCGTACTCAAGTCGCACGACTTTAATGGCAGGGCATGCCTGTAAGGAAGCCGCAGAAGCCTGCCGCGATAAAATCCTCAGTTCAGTCGCAAAAAGAGTAAATGCAAAGCAAACTGATCTCTATATTGAAGAAGGGTTGGTCAGAAGTAGGAAAGGCGAGGTTGATTTCAGTGGCATCCGCGAGGAATTCCTGCAGGAGCACGTAGGATTTACTGACCATCCGACTGATGAGTATCTGACATTCCGTGAAGCGGCTCGCATCGCCTTCATGGAGCATGGCAGCATCGTCGGAACGGGTAAGTATAAACCACCCAAGCTCGGCGGTTCGTTCAAAGGAGCTACTGTAGGGACGTCACCGGCATTCGGCTGCTCGGCTCAGATTGCGGAAGTGGAGGTTGATCTGGAGACAGGGGAGGTTGACGTTAAGAAAATAACCGGATCGCATGACTGCGGGTTTGCGATCAACCGCACCCAGGTCGAAGGTCAGATGCAGGGATCAATGTCTATGGGCTTGGGCGAGGCGCTGATGGAGGAGATCATGTTCGACAACAAAGGAAGTGTGCTTAACCGAAATCTCGCTGAATATAAGATCCCGACTTCGCTGGACATGCCGCAGTTGGATTCCATCATCATCGAAACCAACGAACCCAACGGACCTTTTGGCGCAAAAGAGGTTGGAGAAGGCGCTATCATGCCGGTAATACCGGCTATACTGAACGCCATCCGCGACGCAACAGGAGTGCAGATCACAGAACTGCCCGCAAAACCTGAACGAATCGTAGAGGGGATGAAAAAGAAAAAGTAGTAGTCAATGTTTGAAATATTGGTATATATGTGATAATTGTATTGCTTTTTGACTGAATTTGTTGTATATTGCCGCCAAGTGTATGTAAAATTTGCGTCACTACGTCCCACTATCGCTGGAATGCCTTGCCGGGTAAGGGTTAGAGGGTGTGACGGAAATGTGACGGAACGTGATGGAAAATTAAACACAAAGCACACAAAGGACACAAAG
>JAIPJL010000124.1 GCA_021734165.1 bacterium
TGATTGGAGGTGCTTACACAGCAGATATAAATATCTTCACCAGTGAAGATCAGGAAATTAACATTCCAGTTACAATGGAGATCTCTGACGCTGCTGATATAGACGTCGTCTGGTCGGAAGAAGTCGGTTATCCTGATGTTATTAACTGGAATAATGCTTTCGACGACATTTTCCTCGATGAGCAGTATGGTTATGTGGTGAACATCTGCAACATCGGTACAGTCGATCTTGAGATTGAATCCATTAGTTCGGAAACTGAGGAGTTCTGGGCGGTTCCCGCTGAAAATATTACAGTCGGACCGGACGAAGAAACAGAGGTTACTTTCAACTTCAGCTCTCCTGATGCTGATAGGTATGAAGGCACGATGGTCATTACCTCTAATGATCCCCGCAACGAAGGTGTGTTTGAGATAGCGCTTCTTGCTCAACCAAACGCTCCACCGGTAGCAGTTTTTGAGCCTGATGAGATTAATGAGAATCACAATACAGGTGATATTGAAAATTATCCTATTACTATCGGTAATGATGGTGATGCGGTTCTGACTTGGTCGCTTGAGGTTGCGATTACGAGTGAACCGGGTGACGAAGAAGAGCGCGATAACAACATCCGCAGCCTTCGTAGCGCTTCAGCAAATACTCCAAATCGTGATGAACGCAGTGAACCGGACGACATGGATTACGAGTGGCGTGACAACGAAGAAGAAGACGGACCTGAGTATGAGTGGATCGATATCACCGAATGGGATGAAACTCAAACGTTTAATTTGGGTGATGACGATAATACCGGCGCTATCGATCTCGGTTTCACATTCCCGTTCTGGGATCTAGAATATGATCAGGTTAATGTTAATTGCGATACCTGGGCATCGTTTACTTTCAGCGGCAGACGCCCCTGGCTGCCGGTTGAACAATATCCGATGAACTCTAATGAAGGTCAAGAAAATGATAAGACAATCTGTTTACGACAAGTCGATTACTGGCAGGGAACTGTCTGGTTCTGGACTAACGAATCCGATATGGCGATCATAACCTGGTGTGGACAAGAAGAACAACAAGAATTCTCTCAGCTTATCCTCTACGATAACGGATTGGGTGTTATGCAATGGGGCCAAGGATGTAATTGGGATCGAGGTGCAGGAATTAATTATGGTGATGGTGATCACGGTTGGTATTTAGGTGGTCGTCAAAATGGAGCTGCTATCGGTTTTGGTTCCAACCATTCCTGGTCAACCTGGATTGCTGCCGAACCTACAGAGGGACAGGTTGAGCCTGACGATCAGGGTGAGACGGTTGTCACAATCAACTGCGAAGGTCTGTTTGGTGGAACTTATGAAGCTAACATCACGTTCACCACTAACGATCCTGAAAGTGAAACAGTTGTAATTCCGGTTACAATCAACGTTACCGGAGCGCCGGATATCTTCATCGAATGGGAAGAAGCTTACGGTTATAACGAAGATAATCCCGATGAATCAGTAGTTGACTGGAATCGGAGATATGAAGACCTCTTCTCAGGTGGTCCATATACAATGGTTATTGAAGTCTGCAATGTCGGGACAGAACCTTTGGAAATTGAAGATATCTACATGGACGGAGATGATCAGAGTTATTTCTCAGTCGAAGTTGAAGACATGGGCGTCGCTGTGGATGAAGTAGTTGAACTTCCCATTACTTTCGACGCCGACGCTGAAGATCCTGGCGAATATACAGCTACATTGGTGTTTGTCTCAGACGATCCGGATGAAGATGTATATAATGTTTATCTCCATGCTGAAGCAGAACTTCCACCGGTCTTCCGTTATACTATTAACAATGAAGAGACGGATGTAATTAATTCTGATCTGGTTACCGGTGAAACCGATGATCAAACCATCGAGGTTTACAACGATGGTGACGCGCTGCTACGCTGGTGGCTTGAACACGAAATTACCCATGAGCCTGGTGATGACGAAAGAGACGCTAATATTCGTTCCTTACGTGGCGCTAATGGCGCAGGAGCGCCTCGTCGAGATCCGGGTGAGCCGGGTGACCGACTGGGCTCATTCAACGGCATCAATCAGCAATGGACTTACTGCGCAGCTTCAGGATGGGATACAGATAATGAAGTGATGTGGGTAACCAACAGTAACAACGAGGTTGTTGCCTACTCCTTCGATGATAACTATGAAAACTTCGAAGAGGTATTTTCATTCAGAACAAATCAGTGGACAATTTTTAATACCTGGGCACAGGGCGTTCTTTACACCACTGCTGATTGGAGCCAGGTGATCTATCGCTGGGATCAAGAAGGTAATCAGCTTGATCAATATAGAATCAATTTTTCCAACTGTGATATTTCCGCGGACAGCGAAAATGATTGGTTCTTTATTATGAACCCCGAGAACTTTAGCATTCATGTATTTGAGCTGGACGGCGAGGGAGGCATTGGCGATGAGATAGGTTCTATCGCTAATGTTCCACAACTTCATAACAACAACACTAGCGGTGGTTTCATGTGGGTCCCTGGACATATAGGGAATGGTGGTCCTTTGTGGTATAACGTTGCAGGTAATGGTCTTTACCAGGTTGACGTAGATACTGATGAGTGGGAGTGTATTGAGAACGAAGATGCTGTCCATTTTAATCCCGGATTAACTGATTATTATGATAGCCCAGGTCATGACGACTACAACATCTGGGCTGCCGGTAATGAGTCTTCAGATATTCGCATTTTCGACGACGGTATCGCCGAACTCAGATGGCTTAATTACGGTTGGGGTGAAGAGATGGCGAAAGAGGGAACGGTTGAAGCAGACGATCAAATCGATATTAACGTTCACCTCAATGCAGCCGCTCTCCTCGGTGGTGAATATGTTGCAGAACTTCTATTCACAACCAACGATCCCGCTACGCCAAATGAAACCATAACGATCACAATGAACGTAACGGGCGTCCCCGATATTGATCTGGAGTGGGATGAGGAAAACGGTTTCGTTGCTGATGACGCCGATAATGTCAATGTTGACGAAGCGGTTCTCGATTTTAACGCTATGTTTGATCCTGATCTTTACAACGGAGGCCCTTATAGCTTCCCTGTGAGCGTGATGAATGAAGGAACTGACCAGCTTGTTATCGACGAGATTACATTCGACGGTGATGCGGTCTGGACAGTCGATCCCGAAGCTCTTGAAATTGATCCTTTCAGTGATGATATGATCACACTGATCTTCCAAGCGGAAGATGAAGGAGAATATAGCGGTACTTTCACGCTGAGTTCCAACGATCCAAACGAGGAAACGGTAACGATTGCAATGACTGCAAATTGCAGTAATCCTCCGATAATTGTCATCGAGCCTCCGGATGAGAACGGGATAGAAAGAGACCTTAACACCGGTGACGTCAGTGTCTATGGAATTAATGTTTCTAATGCCGGTTCAGCAGATCTTAATTTCACAATTGGACATGAAATATTTCAGGAAGGTCCTGAAGAACGCGATGCATCTGCTGTCCAGCGGACTTTACGTGGCGTTAAAGGCACAGGCGCGCCTCGCCGTGATCCAGGTGAACCAGGTGACCTGTTGGGATCATTCAACGGCATCAACCAAGGTCGTACCTATTGCTGCGCCGGTGGTTGGGACACCAATAATGAAGTTATGTGGGTAACCAACAGCAACAACCAGGTAGCAGCCTACTCCTTCGATGACGACTATGAAAATTTCGAAGAGGTATTTTCATTCAACACTCAAGACTGGACTATTTTCAATACTTGGGCACAAGGCGTCATATATACTACCGCTGATTACCAGCAAGGTATCTATCGCTGGGATCAAGAAGGTAACCTGCTTGATCGCTTCGGAATTAATTTTCCCAACTTTGCCATTTCCAGTGACAGTGAAAACAACTGGTTCTTCATTATGCAAACCGATAACTTCACCATCCATGTCTTTGAACTGGACGGCGAAGGCGGTATTGGTGAGGAAATTGGCTCCATTGCCAATGTCCCAGAGCTTCATAATAACAACACTACTGCCGGCTTTGTATGGGTTCCGGAACATGTTGGAAATGGTGGACCTTTGTGGTACAATGTTGCCAACGACGGTGTTTACCAGGTTGACGTTGATACAGATGAATGGACTTGTGTTGAAAACGATGATGCTGTTCATTTCAGTGTTGGACAAAGCAACTATTATGACGGGATTGGTCATGACGCACACAACATCTGGGCTGCGGGAAATGAACAAGCAGATATCCGTATTTACGAAGACGGCGTCGCCGAAACTCGCTGGTTATCTTATGAGCCTAAAGAAGGCTCGCTTGCATCTGAAGCGGATATGGACATTGACGTTACCATTAACTGCGCCGGTTTATACCAAGGAGATTACATAGCCGATCTTATTTTCATGAATAACGATCCGGCAAATCCCACGGCAAGAGTAAGAGTCTTAATTCATGTTACAGGAGTGCCTTTTATTAATCCTGTCTGGGATGATGACGCCGGATATGTTGAAGGCGCAAATCCCGGTGAAATCGGTGAAGATGCGGTAATTGACTGGAATCAGAAATATACGGGAGCATTCGGCGTGTTTGCCGGCGCCGGATTTGATCTTGTACTTACAATTGAAAACATTGGAACAACCGCTCTCGAAGTCTCTGACATAGTCTTCGATGGTAGCATTGCTGATGTACTTTCCGCCGATGAGACTGAATTTGTTGTCGATCCGGAGGAGGAACAAGAGGTTGTGCTGACCTTATTCAGCGAAGACGTTGACGAATATGATGGAACTTTGACCATCATCAGCAACGCAGAAAATGATGAAGAATACGCTATTCCAGCTCACGCTGAGACATTCGACCCACCGGTAATTGTTATTGAACAGGGTGAAATTGAAGCCAATTTAAATACCGGTGAGACTGAAGTTGATTATATCAATGTTACAAATGAAGGAGGTTATTCTCTTATATTTGAAACTGAAATAGATATAATTTCTGAGCCTGATCGCGATGAGAATGCCCGTAAGCTTCGTAGTACAAATGGTGTGGCTTCACCTCGACGAGATCCGGGTGACCCTGGTGACCTTCTCGGTTCGTTTAACGGTATTAATGGCGAATGGACTTACTGTAGCGCCGGAGGCTGGGACACGGATAATGAAGTGATGTGGGTTGCCAACAGCAATAATCAGGTAGTGGCTTACTCCTTCGATGACGACTATGAAAACTTTGAAGAGGTATTCTCATTCAATACACAAGAATGGACGATTTACAACGCATGGGCACAGGGAGTCATTTACACCACCGCCGATTGGCAACAAACAATCTATCGCTGGGATCAAGAAGGCAACCAGCTTGATCAATATAGAGTTAATTTTCCAAACTACGATATTTCCGGTGATAGCGAAAACGGCTGGTTCTTCATTATGAATGCCGAAGACCAATCAATTCATGTTTTTGAACTGGACGACGAAGGCGGTATCGGTGAGGAAATCGGTCAGATCAATAACCATTCTCAATACCACAACAACAACAATAATGGCAACAACTTCATGTGGGTTCCGGAACATATCGGGAGTGGCGGACCTCTTTGGTACAATCTTCCTGGCGATGGCATCTACCAGATAGATGTCGATGTTGACGAATGGACATGTGTTGATAATGATGATGCTATGCATTTTGATATCGGACTCAACAATCAATTTGACAGTCCGGGTCATGACGCTAACAACATCTGGGCTGCCGGCAACGAACAAGTAACTATCCGCATCTACGAAGACGGTGTAGCTGAACTCAGATGGTTATTTTTAGAACCTGCCGAAGGTGAACTCGAACCAAATGCAGATATGGATTTGGACGCCACATTTAATGCAGAAGGATTGATCACCGGAGAATACATTGCTGAGGTTATTTTCAACAGCAATGATCCCATCAATCAACGGGTTATTGTAAATGCGACCCTGAATGTACAAGGCGTACCTTTGTTTGACGATGAGAAAGACCCTATCCTAAATCCGTTCGAAGGCGCCGAAGATATTATCTTCCCTGACACTTATGTTGAAGGCTCTACGGAAATGTACCTTAGCATTAAAAACGGCGGAACAGAAGCGCTTGAAATCGAAGGCGTCGAATTCGATGGTGATAATGCTAATGTATTCTCTGTGGATGAGGAAGAGTTTGTTCTCGATCCCGGTGAAGATCACGATTTTATTGTGACCTTCAGTCCCGAAAACCTCAGGGAAGATGGCGAGATGCACGAATGTATCATGTATATCTATTCAAATGCAATGAACGAAGAACTTGAAGATGGTCCCGCCTGGTGGAACTTATTTGGTCAGGCTTTGACTCCACCTTCGGTGTACATTACATCTGATGATATCATTGAAACAGATGAAGATCAGCTATTCTTATCAGTAGATATGCTGCTTGGTGATGATCCCCTTAGTGTACCGTTTATTATCGGTAACGAAGAAGGCGAAGGCAGAGACGACCTCAATTGGAGTGTTGATATTGAGGAGATTGAAGAAGAAGAGCGTGATGCATCCGCTGTCCAGCGGTCATTGCGTGGAATTAACGGCGCTGTAGCGCCTCGTCGCGACCCAGGTGAACCTGGTGACCAGTTAGGATCATTCAACGGTATCAACCAACAATGGGTATATTGCTGTGCCGGAGGCTGGGACTCGGATAATGAAGTTGTATGGGTAACCAACAGCAACAACCAGGTCGCAGCATACTCTTTCGATGATGAATACGAAGACTTCGAAGAAGTATTTTCATTCAGAACACAAAACTGGACGATTTACAACACCTGGGCACAGGGCGTCATTTACACCGCCTGCGATTGGGATCAAGTCATCTATCTCTGGGATCAGGATGGCAATCTACTTGGTAGTTATAATAACTTCCATTCCACCTATGGTCTTTCTGCAGATAGTGACAACGGTTGGCTCTTCGTTGGACAAAGCGATGGCAACCACTCTATCGATGTTTTTGAACTGGACGGTGAAGGTGGTATTGTTGAGCAAATTGCCACTATCGACGATCATGCACAGTACCACGGCAATGACGGTGGCATGAACCTTTTATGGGTTCCGGAACATGTTAATACCGGCGCACCTCTCTGGGTTAATGTTCCCGGTAATGGTATTTACCAGGTCGGTGTTAACGTTGATGACTGGACATGTTTTGAATATGAAGATGCTGTCCACTTCGACATCGGACTAAACGATTGGTACGACAGCCCCGGACATGACGGTCATAACATCTGGGCTGCCGGCAACGAAAGATCAGATATCCGCATCTTCGATGATGGTATTACTGAGCTGCAATGGATCACATTTGAACCGGATGAAGGTTCTGTCGCAAATGGTGAAGAACAGGAAGTTAATATTATTTTCAGTGTAGAGGGCATGGAAGATAACTTCGTTACCTACGAAGCTGACGCCTTCATCACAACCAACGATCCACACCATGAAGTTATCACAATTCGCTGTGAGCTTAGTATTGGTACAAGATTGCAGCAATACTCCGACTTTGTTGAAACTAACCGTGTTCATAACATTCTCATCGAAAATATCCTATTCCTTGGTGAAACTGTTCAGACCGGTTGGGAGATCGGTATCTTCACAGAAGATGACGAACTCGCAGGCGGAGTTGTCTGGCAGGATGATGCTGAAACAGTAGTTCATGCTTATGGCGCTTCCGGTGAGCTTGACGGTTTCACAAACGGTGAATCATACTGTTTCAAGGTTTATGATCCTGCCGTGGAAGAGGAATATGATTGGATTAGAATGGAAATCACAGATGGTCCTGCCGTTTGGGTAAATAACGGTTCATCCACTGTAAGCATTACAGCGCTTCCAATTGTTGAGCAAACGGTTCACTTTGACGAAGGCTGGAACCTTATTTCATTGAACATTATCCCAATTGATGAATTCTGGATTAATGAATTTGGTCCCGATCCTTTTAGAATGTGCGAACCCACATTTTACAATTCGGAAGAAGAAACCTGGTCAATGATCCAAATGAAGGACGAAAACGGTGATTTCTGCGCTACGGAATGGGATTTCTGGGATATTGAATACTGGAATCTCAACCAAGGTTATCAGTTCAACATCACCGAAGATATGGATGTGACATGGACAGGCGCTCCTATTGACGCTCAAGCAGACCTGATTGATTTAGGCAATGGCTGGAACATCATGGCATACTATCCAGACTACAGTCTGCCTTGTGAATTCATTGATGAAAACAACGAGAACAATTTCTACGTACTCCACGAGATCATTGACCGCGTTATTCTCGCAAAAGACGTTTACGGCGATTTCTGCTCACCACAATATGGCTTCTCAAGTATGTCAGATTGGGAAGCAGGACAGGGTTATCAGATCAACCTAAGTGAAGATATTGAAGTCTTCAACTACCCTGTTGAAATCGAAAACCGTGCTGCGATGCCGGTTCGTAAAGGTAAAGCAACGGGTGAAAGCCACTGGACAAGACCTGTTTCAACGGGCGAGAACATGAGCGTTCTTGTGAATTCGATCAAAGGTCTTTCGATTGACGAAGGCGATCAAATTGCCGCTTTCGACGCCGATGGTAAACTGGTCGGAGCCGGAACGTTCGTTAATGGCAGGTGCGGTATTCCTGTCTGGGGTGACAACAGCAGCACTGAAACCGTTGAAGGCTTGCTCGAAGATGAAACCTTCGAGTTGAAACTTTGGGATGCTGACAGGGAGTTAATTCTTAACTTAAGCGCAGGTACGATTAAGGTTGGCGCCGGTCTTGAGTACAAGAATAATGGTTTCGTTGTTCTCGACGTCAAAGTTGAGGAAGCTTTACCAACAGAGTTCAGCCTTGCTCAGAACTATCCCAACCCGTTCAACTCTGTTACACGCATGGCTTATGAAGTTCCTGAGCTGTCCAATGTTTCTATCCAGGTATTCGACATTGCCGGTCGTCATGTTACGACGCTGGTAAATGCGGAACGTCAGGCTGGTCGATACACAGCGGTTTGGGAAGCACATGATGTTTCTTCAGGTATATACGTTGTACAGATGAAGGCTGCAAACTTCAATTCAGTACGCAAGGTAATGCTTGTGAAGTAAGATGAATCAAGTAATCCCGGAGTAGCGAAGCTTGCTTCGCGCCAGTACACGCGGATTTGTACGCTCCGAATAAAATGAAAAAGAGCCCGTTCGATGCAAATCGGATGGGCTCTTTTTCATAGTCTTATCGTCGATTTATTTGAGAAGACGTTATTGAGACTGTTAATTTTTATTGATGCAGTGGCGCAGGCACTTGTCCGACCTCCGGCGGATCTTGCCTGCGATTCTAAAGATCATTTTTACCGTTCCGTCAGGTCTTGGCATGACGAAGTCGTGGTGTGACCTGACGACAGGTACTAACCAGAGTGGTGTCACACGTCCCCGTGTGACACATCAGTTAAATTCTTATTCATACTATCCGAAATCCGTAATTCGTAATTAGATAACACAATCTGCTTAATCCGTTGCATCTGCTGTTCCTGCCAGGAAACATTGAGCGGATGCACCCTTCAACATAATCTCCTATGCCTTTTAAGCATTCCGTGTATTTGTAACGAAATTACTTTCATTGAAGATATTTAACGAATCATAGCCAACTTCACCGTCTTCGTCTGACCTTCCGACTGCAAACTGCAGAAGTACACACCCGAAGTCAATCCTGTCGCATCCCAACTGACTGAATGATTCCCTGCAGTTTCAACGCCATCCTGAAGCACAGCTATCTCACGTCCCTGCACATCATGAATAGTCAATTTTATCTGAGCGTCCTCACGAAGATTGAAACTGATGTTGGTCATGCTGTTAAACGGATTGGGATAAGCCATCGCAACGGTGAACCTCCCAGGTGTGAGTGACTCATCTTCAGGTTCGTCAAGCAGGCTCATCAAATCGTGCATCTGCTTGACGTAATCTTCACCGGAAGCGTTGATCCTGTCACCGTTGTAAAGCTCCTCGACTGCAAGATAATCGATCATCGCCATAACAGAATCACGCAGACAATCCGCATTATCAGCCCTGCCGCCGTACTCTTCCATAGCATCCTCGTATTCGCCCATTTCGGTCAGGCAATGCGTCGCCCAGCGCTCGGCAACCTTTGCGACGCGTTCGTCATCGTGACGGTCAGCGATGTCGATAAAGAAATCACGCAGGTCTTCGAAATCACCATCCTCCATCTCACCGACGCAGCCTGTCAAGTAATGAACCGAGTTGACGCCTACAGCTCCAGTGTCGGCGACTGTTCGTCTGAAAAGATAGGCAGCGCGTTCGTAATTGCCTTCGTCCCAAAGCCTCATCGCAGCGATGTATTCATCGAAATCGGCAACAGCGTAGGGAGATGTCTCGTAAGGACTATAAGTTATTGATCCATTACCAACATTAAAAAGATTGGACTCATAAGTAGCAG
>JAIPJL010000125.1 GCA_021734165.1 bacterium
GGAGAGATCAAGATGCAATATAAGACCTTTGATGATAATACCGGAGGTCATCAAACAGATAACCAGTTCTGCACAATTGGTCTGAAAAACCTGGATAACACAGGGGGCTTGCAGTATCGCTACTGGTCAGAGTATGGAAACAGATGTCTGCCGATTCAAAATGAAACGGCGCTGCTTTTTACGGTTGATGTGGAGCTTTCGTATGGTTCTGTTGTCGGGAGAGTTGTTGATGCTGCAGACACGAATCGTGTCATGGAGAATGTAGCAGTCAGGTCGCGACGGTTTGGGTATTTGACTGAAACCGACGAAAATGGGCAGTTTGAGATTAATCAAATTGCCACGGGAAATGACACGCTCTTTTTTGAACTTCAATATTACAACGTAATGCCCGTTGGTGTGGTAATTGAAGAAGGTGAGCAAACGTCTGTGCAGATTGCGATGACTCATCCGGAAATTGAAGTTGATGTTACACCTTTAGAAGGTATGGCCCAACCTGAATATGGATGCCCTAAATTCTTTAATATCGAAAATCCCGGTAACGGTACATTGGAGTTTAACTTTAAAAGACGTTACTACGATGGATCCGATACGGAATATGGAAATTTGAATAATTATGACGTCACCGTTATAAGCAAAGCGCTTGGCTGTCAATTAATTGGTGACAGTCTTTACGTGACGGGTACAGAAAACAGTAGTAGTCCCGGTAACGAGTACATTTGGGTTTTTGATCGCAATGGAAATAATATCCGGCAATTCAGACAACACAATTACCGACGCTGGGGATTCTATGATCTCGCTTTCGATGGAGAACACATTTACGGAGGAGATGTCATGGAAGATTCTGCACAGACACATGTGCTCGTCAAATTTGATCTTGCAGGAAATCACATTCAGGATATTCCGTTGCATATTCCTTACCTGGGATTTGTTAAGGGGATTACCTATCGACCGGAATCCGGTACATTTTTTATTGCAACTCATCAATCCAAAGTATTTGAGATAGGTAGAAACGGTGAAATTGTTGACCAGTTCTGGGTAATACTTCCGGATGGAACTACCCCATATATCACCGGTTTAGCCTGGTTTCCTGAAGACAATGATGGAATGCCTCTGTATATTATGGAAAGCACGCAGACACATCCTATGCGTTTGATCAAAGCAAATCCCTATAACAGGGATAACATGATAATCGGTGATATTCCGCTGGATGGTCGCGATGGCGGTTTAGGACTATCAATTGGATACGATTGGGAAGAGGGCATAGCGGTTTTAGCCACAGTTGCAAGAAGTCCGGTTAATTTTGTCAGAACTTATGAAATAGGTCCCGACAGCCGTTTTGTGGATATTCTCGATGACGCCGGTGGTTATGTTCTCGCTAATTCGAGCAGCCAGATCAGTATTTACATGAATGCAGATGGACTTCATAATCTGCGGCAGTTTGATGTCGGTTTATTGATTGAGCATAATGCAAATGCAGATCCGGTTCTCAAACCATTAAGATTCACAGTTAATGATACATCAGGCATAAAGAGTGATAACACTCAACCGTTATCATTTAATCTGGAAAATGCTTATCCGAATCCTTTCAATGCAGTGACGCGGATTAATTTCTCTTTAGATAAGACAGTTAATACCAAGCTCACAGTGTTTGATCTTACCGGCAGGCAGGTTGCATTGCTTGCAGATGGTGAGTTGTCGGCAGGAAAACACTTCGTCAGCTTTGATGCGAATGAACTTGCTTCAGGAATATACTTCTATCGTCTTGAGGCGGGTGGCAGGAAGATCACCAAGCGAATGGTTTTGATGAAATAAAGTTGGCAAGTTAGCAAGTAAAAAGCGTGTTGAGGCAGGTGTATCTTTGGGGAGCGCCGACATTCCTGTCGGCGAATCCACTTAAAGTATAGTTGGTAAATCGAAAATAGCGTCATCCGCTGTGTAGCCGATGACGCTATTTTTGTAAAGAGTTACTAAGGAGCAAACACCCAGTTTTCTTCTTTAGTGCAGGAATCGATCAATTCCTGTGTACTGATCTTGCCTTTAGTCCGCTCTCGCATTTTATCAGCGGATGTTGCCCATTTTAGATTAACATCCGCATCCGAATCAAGTCTGATATGGAACATCAAACTATCATTGAGCCAGTCACTCACACCCTCTCTACGTCCGAAATCAACGACGCAATCTATAAATTCTTCTGCCAACAGGTAAGCGTCGTTAATATTTACGTCAGGGAGACGGTAGATAAATGTGGTCTTATAAGGCTGAGTTACATCCACATTACGGCGTGGAGTGTTAAGCTCTTCAGATACATAATCCTTCAAATCGCGGGGAATCAGCCTACCCCCGCATCCAGTTATGAGTAAACTGAATGTGAAAATGAAAGCGATTATTAGAATCCAAAAACGTTGTTTTTGATGAGAGTACATTGTATTACTCCTGATTTCATCTGTAAACTAATCAACGTAATCTTTTTTTATCGGCTCATGAAGACCATCGGAGCCGGAGCATCACCGACTTCGTAACTGCCAACTTTAACGCCGTTTACGATTTTATCGACTTTATCAGCAGCCTGGCAGGCGACATAGACATTATCATCAGCATCAACAACCACGCGTGTCGCTCCGGCGCTGACTTCAATAGGATTTTCAGGTCCGTTAAGTATCTGTCCGGTGTGAGCATTGTAACGATAAACCAAACCAGGACCTTCTTCCCAACCACCTGCGACCACGTAAGCTTGATCGGTAGAAGTTATCGCTATTTCACCGGGAGTCCCTCTCATGCTGATAACCTGAACAACTTCATCAAGCTCAGTATCTATTACAAATATTTCACCAACGATGTCATCCCAGTTTCCACTGCACACAACGTGAACCCTGTTATCGGAATCTAATGCAAGGTACTGTGGGTTTTTACCGTTACCAATGATGATCGATCTTAATCTGGTTTTTGTTTCGACCGAAAGAACCGAGATCGAACCTTCACCATAGGTGTAAGTGTTAATGTTATAACCGCAGCAAGCTACGTATATCTTGTCGCCAACTGTGAGAATATCCTGAGGCGCTGTGCCTACTGGTATGTATGCAGTGGAAAACAGGCTGTCGAGTTCAATAACATTTACATCATCAGTGTTGAAATTGGTTATGAACATAAATCCGCCTCCGATTGTACCGTACTGAGGTGAATTACCGCGGTTTACGCCCAGGTCAAGTGGAGCATGGACGGTTGCGAATTCATTATCGTCTGTCAGGCGGAGAATGTTCATATCGTTAGAGACCGAATTGATGACGTAAATCTTGCTGTCGTAATAGATTAAATCGTTTGGATTATTTCCAACACCGATTTTGTTATTAAGCGCATAACCGTCATCGATATTGACAATTGAGAGTGTGTTAGCGTACTGATTGGCTACAAGAACCAGGTTTGAGCCATCTGGTCCGCTGGGTGTTGTTGAGCTGCTGTCACAGCTCGTAAGAAATGTTCCCACGCATAAAATCAGGGAAAGAATTACAAGCTTAAAGAGAGTTTTCATGATTACTCCATTTGTATTTATGGTTAAAAATTTACTTTCATAACTGCTGAGAGCGTCGTTACGTGGCTTCGTTTCTGATTCCTGTAACTCGTAACTTACAGAGTCATACCAATCTTAACATTATATGTCCGTCCGGGCATGGGACTGCGTTCGATTACCCGGTAAGAAACATCAAAGATATTATCAACACCTGCTTCACAAGTTAATAAAATCTTTTTCAGTTTAAAACTCCTACTCAAATATACATCATATACAGCGTAAGGCGCAAGCCCTCTGCCTGCTGTGGAACGGGGATCCTGATTTGCTTCGGTTGAATAACGGCGACCTACCCAGCGACCGGCGAGATGTAAATTTACGTGTTTATGCTTGATGCTGATCGAGCCTGAACCGCTGTGTCTTGCAGTTAGAGGAGTCTGATTGCCAAAGTTGGTGTCGCCGGGAATATCGTTTATCGAACGATTGTAAGTATAGCTGCTGTTCAACGAAACAGCGCCTTTGCACAGTGCAGTTGTATTGTTTATCTCGAATCCGATGCTTCTCACTCGATTCATGTTATCAGGATAGTACTTGTTCTGATAGTTCCTTCGCCATACGATCAAATCCCTGATTATAGAATGAAATGCGGTTAGATCAAAACGCCAGTATAGGTCATTTGATGAATACTTTGACGTTAGGTTTATTCCGCCTGTGAACGCATCTCCACGTTCCGGTTTAAGTTTGCTGTTACCAACAGCATAGGCATTCTCAACCAGAAACAAGGCATTAAAAGGTGGCGCAGAAATGCTTCGTCCCCATCCGAGATTCAATCCAAGGATGCAATAATCAAGCTCCTTTTCTAATGCAGTGTTGATACTTGGCAAAACTTCAGTATAATTATAATTATTTTCGTCGTCTAAGTGTTCTAAATCAAATCCAGGATTAAAATATAATCTGACGGTTGAAATCTGTTTCCAATACTGCCATTTAAGATTGGCGCTGTTTGTTGAACGCTTAGCATAACCTAAACCAACAGCAGAGATCGTTACCTTGTCACGCAGGAGATCTTTGCCCTTGTATCTGTCTTGTTGATAAGAATAATCGAGTAACAGTTTTCCGTGGTTCAACGGAAGTTCGGAATTAGATGACAGCCCGTATCTTAATCCAACTTGTTTGTTATCTTCAGGATATTGGTAAACAATGTCATCAGTCAAGCGATTGTACTGCTCGCGCGGGCTGCTGTATCGGCTGGTATATTTAAAGATAAAGCAATTAAACTGACATTTAACAGATTTTATGAATCCCTTACAACCGATACATCCTGATATGCGATCACTTTGCAGATTTGCTTCAGGTGTAGGCGGTGAATAAAGTAGTCCCGGAATTCCGCGTTGAGTATCCTCCCAATAGATACTGCTGGATAATTTCCAATCATCGATTTTATAATTGAGTTTCCCTGAGCTGCTGAAAGTATTCATCTGATTATTGATTCGCTTGAATGATGCTCCGTCATCCAATTTATATTTAAAATCGTTTTTACTTGATTCATTTCTGAGTAATATTCCACCACCAAGGTTGTTGTAGTTGTGATTATATCCGGCATTAAACTCTGATCTGCCATAAGCGCCGATACTCGTTGCAGTAGATAAAGTATTATCAATGTCATTATCGGAATTGAATTCCTCAGTTCTCAGATGAACTCTGCCGCCTATTCCTTCAAAATCGATTTGAATTGTTGAGATTTGATCGATATTGATCTGACCGAGTTCCGCTTCACCGGTTCCTGCATCGTTAAGTGGAATACCATCCAGATCAACCTTAACTGTTCGGGTAGGTGAGCCTCTTAGTGAGATTCGCTGACTGCCATCACCCTCGTATATCTTTACACCTGGAATTTCGCGTAGAATGTCGCTTATTTTATGTGCTCCCTTGTTCTGCCAGTGATCTCGTTGAATTGTAATCTTCTGCTCGAAATTACAACTTAGGTCTTGCCGAGCAGTGATCACCGTTACTTCGGGATTAACTATTATAACAGGGGAGAGGATAAAATCTACATTATGATTTTGATCCTGATAAACAAGAATATCACGCTTTATAGATTTGACGTAGGCGATGTGCGATACTGCCAAGGAGTAATTACCGGATTTGGTGATAGGAATGCTATAGTTTCCATCATTGTCGGTAACAGTTCCGTACTTCGTGTCCAGTATTGTGATATGAGCGTTAGAGATTGGCGCGCCGCAGGAATCGGTAACGACTCCGCTGATGAGTGAAGAAGAGGTCTCAGCCTGCCCGACGCTAATACAGAGCAACGACAGAAGACAGAATCTGATCATTAGAGTAAAAAATCCCGCCACAAAGGAGCGGGACGATTGGAAAAATTGTTTCAAACCATCCTCCTACCCCGAAGGAACTGTTTAAGTACCATCGTTTCACCCAACGACAGTTACTGTACACAAGCGGGTCTTCTGACTTACGCTTCATCCTCCGGCAACGCCTTCCCAAGTTCTCAGTCTGAACTTGTCAGATTGAGTATCTCAGTGGCAAAATGCTGCCTTCGTCAGCGATTACAGCGGCGGGGACCGCTCCCGAATCTCACGGGATTCCCACTCCGTTTAGCAAACGGAGCCACTGCGTACAGTTTATTAAATTTTGAGTCTTGCGAGCGCTGTCAGGTGTTCTCACCTGACAGATAACTACTACAATATTATAAAGTCGTTCAGTCACTCAGTCAAGTGATAAATGCGAAATATTTTGTATTTTGTTTTTTATCCATAATCAATCATGCAAAATACAAAATCACCCCCACTGTCACCACCCAGAGCAAAACAGTTAATCTCAACCTTAAGTCATTAATTACAAGTCCCGCCGGATCTTCGCCGGCTCCACTCGCAGAAGAAACCTGCTGATAACGAAAGACGCCATAGATCACAAACGGAAGCGTATAGATCAGCGCTCCGGTGTGATGTTTTTCAATTGTATGCGGATCCACAGTGTATAGCGCATAGCAGAGTATTGTCATGCCGGATAATACGTTAATCCAGCCATCAATTATACGAATAGGAGGATACTTGGCAAGAACGGATCGTGTTTGTTTTTCATTTGACTGATCGGATTCTCGTTCATGTGCCGGTGAATAATCCGCTGTAACAAGCGGATAGACGCCAACCAGTTCTTGTCTTCTTTTAATCATACCAAGGAAAAGCGCAATTGTAAATGTGCATAACACAAGCCAGTGAGAAAGCGGTTCAGCAATAATAAAAGCGCCGATTAAAACTCTTAACACAAAACCAATTGCGATGATGATTACATCAATGATGACCAGATTGCGAAGGAAAAGCGAATAAGCTATCATAATTACAACATAAGCCATTCCAACCAGTGCGATTGTCTGCCCAAGCGTACATAATAGAGTTATTCCTATCAAAAAGCAGATAACAGACAAGAAAACCGCATTCTTTACAGATAATGATTCTGAAGCTACCGGTCGATTTCGTTTAATCGGATGAAGTCGGTCTTCATGTCGGTTGCAAATGTCGTTAAATGCATAGATCGCTGAAGCGGTAAATGAGAAGCCAAAGAATCCTATCAGAAGCGGAGTCCAGTGTGATGAATCCAATATTACCAGTGTAAACAGCGCAGGCGCTAAGATAAAGCTGTTTTTAATCCACTGGTTTGGACGAAGTGTTTGTGTTACCAGTTCATAGGAAGAAGGTCTCAGATTGTGATCATGTTCGGTCATGAGATTTCTACATTTTTAACATTGGCTGGCGTCACATGAGGACGAGTTCTTTGAATTATTCGGTGTTAATGCCAAAAATGTGTCATTCCTGCGAAGGCAGGAATCTAAAAATGTTAATTGCTTAAATATCAAGCAGATATAGATACCTGCCTTCGCAGGTATGACACTCAAAGGCAATATTTCAAAGGACTCGTCCCCACGTGACCCTATTCTTAGATTTCTATCCTTCGTCTTTTTTCAATTCATGCACTTTACCAAAATCTGCCAGCGGTCGGTCCATTTTTTCTTCATCGCCGACAACCACAATCACCAGGTTATCCGGTTGTAGCAGCTCTTTAGCGGCTTTTCGTACATCTTCGATCTTAAGATTCTGATATGCATCAAGATCACGTTGAGGAGTATCAAGCGGAAGACCTCTCCACTTTAAATATGTCAGACGATAAAGTATGTCTGCGCTGTCTTCGTATTTCCAGACATAACTATTGACGTATTTTTTTTGCGCCTCGTTAAATTCCTCTTCAGTTGGACCATTCTCAGCGTATTCGGCAATTACTGATTTCATTAATGCCAATGTGCGCCCAGCCTGGTCAAGGCGGGTTGCAGCAGAAGCCCGAAATTCTCCTTTAACCGGAACAGGCGTCCAGAGCCCCGACCATACCGAATAGGATAATCCTTCGTCAACTCTGATACGTTTAGTTAAACGAGAACCGAATCCGCTTCCAAGAATGTAATTCATCAATTCAGCGGCGATTCGTTGAGGATCATAGTAATCAATCGTCTGATGTCCAACGGTAACAAATGCTTGGCTGACATCCTTTTTAAAATAATAGACGCCTGTCTCCGCCTGATCGCCAACAGGTGGCAAAACAGCGATACTACCTTTATTGGATTTAAAATCTCCGAAATATTTATCACTCAATAATTTGGCGTCATCCTTTCTGATATTACCTGAGAAACCAATCACAGCATCAGAAAAGTTGATAACTAAGTTATGATAGGCGATTAAATCATCACGTTGGATAGCATTTACTGTTGCTTCACTTGTTTCACGTCCCCAGGGATGATTCGGGTAAATAAGCTTTTCAATTTCCCTATGTGCAATTCCGTTGGGACGATCATATTTGCGACGGATATTTTCGAGCATAGTACTTCGCTTCAGCTCGATTTTATCCTCAGGATAGGCAGGATGCTGAATTAACTCACGGGTGAGTCCAAGCAAAAACGCAAGGTCGTCCTTATGTCCGTATCCGCTTATCCGCATCTGCTCCTGATCATTCCAAATACCAATCCAAGCAGCTTCAAACTCAATAATATCGTTTAAACTGTCTGCATGGATGTTTGTGCTGCCACCGTTGCGAAGTGTCCATGCGGTCATCTCAGCGAGTCCGACCTTGTCTTGAGGGTCTGGTGGAGCTGGAAAAACGATAGTATAATAAACCATCGGAATTTCATCATCTTCTACAACCAGTCCCTCAATTCCGTTATCAATCTTGAATTCGCTGTATTCCGGAATCTGCCATTTCAACTTTGGAAGTTTGACGTCCTCATAGCTTTGCGGTTTCTTTGCTAATATGTCTGCTGGAAGCGATGCTGACAGAAGCGTTATGGTGAGGATAAGTGTTATAGTATATTTAAGTTTCATTCTGATTCTCCTGTCTCAAGTTCTGTTGCGTCCGCAACCTCAGTTGGTTTAACCATCAATGCTACGGTTCTGTTTTTCTTGGTAAAATACTTACTCGCAACTCGTTGTATATCTTCGGGAGTAACACTCATTAGTCGATCAAAATCATCAGAAATCGAATGCAAATCACCACGATCAACATAAGCGCCATTTAGCGCGAAAGCGAGCCATCTATTTGAGCCAAGTCGTTGAATTTTTTGCATACTTAACTGGTTGCGAACGCGTTCCAGTTCTCTATCAGTTACGCTTTCATCCTTTAGTTTCTCGATCTCTGACAGAATGGCTTCTTCAACTACAGCAGTCGTATGTGGTGATTTTGGTGTTGCGTTGATAATAAATAGATTAGGATAGCGGTCACCTGGTCCACGCCATGCGCCAGGAGCTGAAGCTGTTAAACCCTGTTTATCGAATATAGATTTATAAAAGCGTGTTGTTCTGCCACCTGAGAGTATTGATGAAATCATTGACAAAGTATAAGCATCGGGATGTGGTTCGACCGGCACGTGATAACCTATCATCAATCTTGGTTCGGCGTCATACTCGATAACAACTCTTCGTTCACCGTTTTGCTCCGGCTCAACTACTGTCATTTCATCAGCAACCTGGCTTGGTTGCCATGATTTGAAATACTGCTCCGCCAGCTTGAAAACCTTCTTGGTATCCACATCTCCGACTATTGTCAATTGGCAGTTATTTGGAGCATAGAAACGTTTAAAATGCTCTTCCATATCGGTACGGAGTGTCAGTTCAATGTCCGACATCCAACCAAGTATAGGTTTGCCGTAGGGGTGAGCATCATAAGCGGTTTTCATAAAAGTATTATAAATAATACTGCCTGGTTGATTAGCGTACATTTCCTTTTCCTCTATCACAACATCTTTTTCGCTGTAGAATTCGCGAAAGACAGGATTCTGAAATCTGTCGGATTCTATGTACATCCACAGTTCGAGGCAGTTTGAAGGCAATCCGACCATGTAAGTTGTCTGGTCGTAAGATGTAAAAGCATTAAATCTCTGGGAGCCGTGTGTATCATATATCTTTTCAAGCGCTGCCTGATTCACATATTCACGCTGTTTGATGATTAATTCCGCCATTTGAGCGCGTTGTTCAAGTAATTCGCGATACATCGTCCAATACTGATATTCACGATCTTCAAGCAGCCAGATTTTGTTTGTCCATTCTTCAGGCAGTCCGTTAGTGTTATAAGGTAGTTGTTTGAGTACAGCTCTCCAACCGGCAGCTTCGTCAGCGCCTATTTCTTCACGCAACTCTTGCGGAAGTTCAGCTTTGATTTTGGTTGCATACTCATCGAACATCTCATAGCGCCATGATTTAAGCGCTATCTGGATTTCCTTCATCCTTATAGCAACCTGCTCAAGTTCATTCATTATAGGTAGCTCCTTCTCAAAATCCTTTGTGCCGATGGATTTAGTACCCTTGAACAACATGT
>JAIPJL010000126.1 GCA_021734165.1 bacterium
AAAACCGACAAAGGAGATTTCAGAATTACTCATCCGTCCAATTTCTGGAGCGACTTGACCGTGCCTTTCTGGTCGATGCCGGAGAACACCGATCATCCCACTCAGAAGCCCGAAAAACTGGTGGCTAAACTTATTCTTGCGAGTTCGAATGAAAGTGATGTGATCTTCGATCCATTTCTCGGAGCAGGCACTACCTCGGTTGTTGCAAAGAAACTGAAAAGACGATTTATCGGTGTAGAGATCGATGAAACTTACTGCTGTCTCTCGGAGAAAAGACTTGAACGCGCTGCTGACAATAATTACATCCAGGGTTATGACGGAGAGAATTTTTTGGACAGAAATTTTAGAAATTTTGAGTTATGAATTATGAGTTATGAATTGTAATTTGCTAACTTCCACTTTTTACTAGTAGCTTGTTTGTTGGGAACCATTCCGATTCTTTTTTCGTCTAATATATGAAGTTGTTAAACGTAACAACCTAAAAACTTATACAAACAGGAAAACATGAAAACACTCGGCTCTGGGAGCATACTTAAAAGAACATTAATAACATTCGGTTTTGCGGGAATCTGCATAGCTATAGGATTCATGCTCGCAACCGGTTGGGAAACCCCAACTCGCGCAGTTGCGCAGAATCCAGGCAGCTATTCAGCAGCCAATGTTGATAAAATTCCACTTATCGATGAAGATGGCGCTAGTCCTTTCGTTCATGTGGCTGAAGCCGTTAAGCCGGTGGTGGTTAATATAACCGCAGAAAAGGTACTCGAAGGACGACAGAATATACCTTTCGATATCTTTGATTGGGGTCCTTTCTTCGGGCAGCCTCCCGATAAACGTATGGAGACGCCACATGTCACACAAGGTGGTTCAGGTATTATCATCGATTTAGAGGGTCATATCCTGACGAATAACCATGTTGTTGAGGATGCAGAGGAAATTACCGTTAAACTTGCGGACAAGAGCGAATATTCAGCGAAAATCATCGGTACAGACAAAGAAACTGACATCGCCCTGATCAAACTTGATCACAAGGTTAGCCCCGAAATGGTCGCCAAACTCGGAGACAGCGATAAAATCCGCACAGGTGAATGGGCAATTGCTGTTGGCAATCCCTTCGGACTGGATTGGACGGTCACAGTTGGCGTCATCTCCGCACGTGGTAGATCAAACCTCGCTATAGGAGGCGCAAGTGGTCCAAGTTATCAGGACTTCATCCAAACCGACGCCTCGATCAATTTTGGTAACTCTGGTGGGCCTCTACTTAATATCCGCGGTGAAGTTATCGGGATCAATACCGCAATCAACGCCTCCGCTCAAGGGATTGGCTTTGCTATTCCCATTAATCTTGCTGCAAAGGTTGTTGATCAACTGAAAGAATCCGGTGAAGTAAGACGTGGTTACCTCGGGATTTTCCCCTCTGAACTCGACGAAATCAAACGTGAAGCGCTCGGTATAGATGAAGATATCAAAGGTATTTTCGTTGACGGTGTGCAGGAAAACACGCCTGCTGATGAGGGTGGTTTGCGTGGTGGTGAAGTTATTCTAGATGTGGACGGAACTCCGGTTGAGGACGTCACCGGATTTCGTTTCCTGATTGCGGATTACCCACCCAATTCCAAAGTTAAAATGAAAGTATGGCGAGAAGGAAAAAGCAAGGTTATAACATTTACACTTGCAGAACGCAAAGAGTTTGTTAACAAAACCAACGCTCCGCTTATGAAATCCGAGCAGTTATGGCTTGGGATTGAAGTGGCTCCAACCGATGGCGTACTGGGAAGGCGCTTTGGTCTGGAAGACGTTAAAGGAGTTCTTGTAGTGAAGACAGTTCCGGAAACTCCTGCCAGTGGTTTGCTTGAAGCCGGTGATGTGATTGTTGAAGTAGGCGGGATGGTGATTGAGAACATGGATGATTATTCCTCAGCTATTGAAAAACTTAAGGATCGTGAAAAGGCTATCCCATTCTGGATTTACAGGAACGGACTAAGAACCTTCGTGCCAATACGACCTTGAAATACTAAACAACTCCGTTTCGTCGGGTCTTGCTGCGACGACTGTCGCAGTGTGACCTGACGACGAGTATTCAGTGGTATTTGACATAACTGCTCTGTCGTATTAATCGACGTGTAGAGTACCATCAAAGTTAGCGTTCTGAACGACATCAAGAGCGCCCTTGACGTTTGTGGCTTTGCCGGTTCGTGAGAGAATAAGCGGTACTAAAAACGATAATTAAATAAGCTAAAACTTTAATCTTAACAGTCATTGTCTAATCCTCCAGATTTGGTTTTTTAGGACGTTCTTATCCTGTTAATCAAATGATTATTCAATATATGCTAAAAAACCTTAGAAGTCTTGTAAAACAAAACATTTGAATTTATATTAACTGAGATTAGGGCTAAGTATTTTGGAGTTACAATCTCAATTAAAACGGAGAAAAAGTTTAATTCGCCGGTTGGTGGTGAATGTGATATGCCGGTTGAGTCTCCACACGGAGACTCAACGCTTCAAGTGGTTGCATGGAGTGGCTGCTTCTTCACAACAAACCAAAGACTTAGAAGTATAGGTTATTGGTCAGGAATCGGTTTATCCTGAAGGGCAGTCTTCTATATTTGGTATTTCACTTACAAACTACTGTTAAATAAGAAGCAGCCAATTAGTTGAATAACTCCATACGCAACAATTTAAACCAGAAAAACTCAGGTGCAAGCATTTTCCTCAAATTCCTCAAACGTTAATATCTCGTGGCTATTAATACAAATATCGAAATCGCATTTTTTGAAAATGACTCGGTTAAACCTCGAGTTATCATTAAAACCAGTGACTCAGTTTACGAAGTCAGGAAAAAACAGTGGGTGCAAATTCTGATTTTGCTGATCTACCATCGGTTAGTGGGAATTAATGATGGATGGGTCGCGTTGGAGGATTTGAATCGTTTGTCAATTTTCAGAAAACACAAGAAGAGAGCCATTGGCAAGTATATTTCTCAAAGCATATTCTTACTGCATCCATATCTGCAACGCTTTATTTATAATTATTTGAGTGATCTCAATACAATAGGACCTTACAAACTCCTCATTAATCCCGCTTTTGTAAAAGCTGATTTATCTATGCTTGAAATCTACCTAAAACAGATAAGCTTAAGAATTACTTCAAGTAAAGATGACAATCTGGATTTATGGGATGGTTCAAAAGCGGCATTTGCGAATTATGAATTATGCAGCAGTAGAGAATTAGCATCTGCATACATCAAGAGAATTAAAAGTCACGATTATTATAATCTACCGAGAATTGCAGAAATTTATATTAGATTAGCAGAGATCGAGAGACGCTGTCATGTTAAGAGAACAAACTACTATTATGTACTTGGGAAAGCCAAGCAGATATGCAAAGATATCTTGCAACCGGAACTTAAGAAATTAATCATGGCTTATATTTTAAGCACTCATGCATTACTCGTTGAAGGTAAAGTCAAGAATAAACGGGTATCAAATATAATAGAAAATTCATTAGATATGATTCAATCAAACAAAAACTACGAGGCAGACAGATTCTGTTTAATAGCCGGAAGGTACTATCATTTATCATCAATGGCATTGCGTGAGCGAGATTATAGAATCAGCAGAGATTTTTTTATTAAAGCCATTACTAATTATCGCAGGATGGAGGAAGCCGGACCAACTAAGGTAGTTAATCTTGAAAAGGGAATTATCGAGGGCAGCACATTACAACGTGTAATTATGTCACATGTTAAAAACTTAGAACATTTTAATAATGATGAGTTATGCTGGTATCAGGAATTGATCAATACCGGCAGAGTTTCTCCGTTTTTAATATTATCAATTGGTGAATGGATGCTGGAAAGTATATTGGTAGGCAGGGACTATGATGAAGCATTTGAATTCGTAAGTGGTTGTCTGATCACACATGCCGGTCTTCATGAAACAGGCGTGTATCAACGACTGGTTAAAAAGTATAGAGAGTTAAAAACAAAAGTACAACATTTATATTAGAAATTAAAAGTTGGTTTAACAAAAGCCAACTTCGAATTACAGTTAAACTTAGTCGGGGTGACTGGATTTGAACCAGCGACCCCCTGCTCCCAAAGCAGGTGCGCTACCGGGCTGCGCCACACCCCGAATTATGTTGTACGCCCATCAGGAATCGAACCTGAAACCTAGTGATTAAGAGTCACTTGCTCTGCCTGATTGAGCTATGGGCGCATAATTTGTCTTAATTTTGTCGAAACAACAAATATAATTTATTAAATATATTAAGTCAACCTTAGAGCGTTAATGTTCACAACATCAAACATGAAAGTAATCTCATTTAATGCAGGTTAACAACATATTAACCATTGACGTCGAAGAATGGTTTCAATGTTACAATATTGAAGGATGTATAGCAAGAGACGATTGGGATAACATTCCAAGCAGGCTTGCTGTCGGTGTTGATAAATTTCTTGATATACTAAATGAATCAAATACAAAAGCTACATGCTTCATACTTGGTTATATCGCTGTAAGACATCCTAAGATAATCAGGAAGATCGCTGAAAGAGGACACGAGATCGCTTGTCATGGCTGGGATCATAAACTAATAACAAGACAGTCTCCTGATGAATTTCAACGCGAGACTGAGGATTCCGTTAAAGCAATTACAGATATAACAGGGAAGGAAGTCAAGGGATATAGAGCTTCTAATTTTACCATCGTAAAAGACACTCTTTGGGCATTGAAAATTCTTGCGGAGATTGGTTTTCAGTATGACAGCAGTATATTTCCTTTCAAGCGAAGCAGATATGGGATTACGGCATTTCCAAGAAATCCAATCAGAATCAATTTAAATAGTGACCTGGAAATAATAGAGTTTCCGCTTCCTACGATGAAAATCTTTGGTAAAAGCCTTCCTGCAGGTGGAGGCGGGTATCTACGTTTTTACCCTTATGGTATTACTAAATGGGCAATTAATGAACTTAATAAAGGCGGAATTCCCGCAACTGTATATATTCATCCCTGGGAGCTTGATCCCGATCAACCACGTGTGAAAAAAGGAATTGATTTAAAAAAAAGAATGATGCACTATTGTCGATTGAGCAGTACTGAGACAAAACTCAGAAGCCTTTTGCGTGATTTCAGGTTTACTACAATCGAAAACGTTTATAACTCAATAAAAAACAATTGTGACTCACTTGATATAGAAGGCGTCGGTAAATAATATTTTCCACAAAAGTTACGATAGTCTATCGAGATAATGGGATCTTCATTGCCGGATCAGTGATAGCGTCAATTTTTGAGGCATATTCACCTTTTTTCTGAATATCTTCATCAGAGATAATATGCGCATCGAGTAATCCACCGCTTCGGTATCCGGTACGTTGGTAATTCATTTCATCAAGACACAAACTCCAACCCTCAAGCCATTGTATCAGATTTCCGCGTTGTTGAGGTGTTCCGTTAAAATGTATCATTATGTCTATATCACTATCGAATCTGGCAGTTCCGTTTTTAACGCTGCCAAAGATGTAATATGCTAAAATACCAAAACGATCAGGATCGATTTCCAAAGCGATCCGTTTAGCCATATTCATCCGCCAACGCCAGTGTTCATTTGTTGTTTGATGTGTCGAATATTTTTTAGGGAGCGATTGTGGTTCTGTTGTTCCTGTAGCTGTTGAGAGTAAACCTACTGCTTGATCCAGATCGGCATTCATAAATACTCTCAGTACTTTTCCGTCCGTTACACTTGGGACATCTATTACGCGAATTATATCTTTAAGTGAACTATATTTAGGAAGTATATTAGAAATAATATTCTGACTCGCATTCAGGAATTTTTCATTAAAAATACTTCCCACATCGTCCGGATAAAGAGGTAAGTAGCGAATAGTAGCCTCTACCAGATCCTGAAAGAAGTGAGTCCCAAATGATAAATCCGGAACATAATTACCTTTTTTATAGGCGACCTCTATCAGCATAGCAGTGTTATTGATGTCGGAATATGTGACGTTTACACCGAGCTTAATATCCCCGCGACTACCCCAACGTCCTGGACCAATTAGTATAAATTGACGTTTAGGAAGCAGTTTGTTAAGATGGCTTATTGCTCTTCCAACCTCTTTTAACACAGAAATATCATCAACATCATTATAAGTCTTAGGATCAACATATACGATATGAGTAATATCCGGAACTGAACCGTTTGATACGTGTTTGTTAGCTTTGAAAACGATTGCATTTACAGGGATGTCTTTAGGGATTTTCGCTGGAATGTAATCCTCACCGTAGCTCTGAGGTCTGCACTGGAGTAGATAGAAGTGTTTTCCGTCCGATGCGAATTCAATATCGACTGGATTGTTCAAAGCGCCTTCCAATAGCTTTAATATTCTACTCATCAGCTTAACAAACTTCGTATTAGATATTAATCCTTCAAATGTAACAACAATCTCATCTTTTTCGAAGTCAGTATCAATTATGGAAGGTTGTCGAATGCTTCCATCCTTAATAACTGAGATTAATTGCATAATTTCAGGATATTCATCACCATTTTGACGTATAAACTCACGTAAATCAACAGTTTCAAAAGAGTTTTCTTCCAGGTTAATAACATCCATGTGATTGGGTGAATAGCGAATAAATTCATCTGTGGTGATATTAACCCTAAGTCCCGGTTGACCGGGGGCAATCAGTATAGGGTAATCATCACCAATCCGGTCAACAGCGCGTGTTCCCAAACCTGGAACCATACGCACCAGTCCATCTTCACGCTTGATGCGTGGTGACCAGCGAAATTCATTCCTGCTGAAAGCTACGCCTGCATAAGCAGGCAGGAAATATTTACCGACCTTTGTTCCGACAACTTCCTGAATGATGATTCCCATTGCTTCTTTGAAATCAATGAGACCCCTTTCGGCGCGGTATTCAATCGGATCAGATCCAAATGTAGAAGAGTAAACCTCTGCAATTGCATCCATAAGAGCTTTCAATCTTTCCTTTTTAGTTCCCTGGTTAGCGAGGAAAAGGCTTTTATATTTTCCGGAGAAGGCTGCTCCGAAACTGTCTTCCAAGAGACTGGAGCTGCGTACAATGATTGGCTTTTCGCCGAAGTCATCGAGCGCCATAGAGAGTCCCTGGATGATTTCGGGCGTGAACTGGGAATCCTTGAATAGTCGTATAACATTTGGATATTCCTGACGAATTTGCGCTATGTCTTTATATTTCTGCTCAGTGATCTCCTCTAAGTTATTATGATGCATAAAATTATGTAATCCATCAGATGTAATACACCATGTTTTCGGAACACGAATACCATTTAAATCGTCGTCGTCCGACATGTGTTTTTTAATTATTAACCAAGCGAGGAATACACCTGCGCTTTTACCTCCAATTAGTCCATGACTGCCTACCGGATAGATCAGACGTTTCATCAGATCCTGGAAATCTTCTATTTCCGCATAGTTTTTAGCAATGCTAATATAATCAAGCTGCTCGGAAACAATTTGCCTAACAAGCGATACTCTCACACCCTTTAATGTGGAATCCGAGAGTCTAATTCCGGTTGGGACAAGGTGTATAAAACGCCGCAGCGCATCCGCAATATCACTGAGTGTACTATCAAGATTGACGAGTGTTTTAATCAGAAAACTGGCGCGGTCTTCCTGCACCCATTTCTGAACATTTGTTAGAAGATCTGCATCATGAATGTGTTTATCAGCTATATCAAATATTTCACTGCTAAACGCAAGCAGATTCAAATCGTTTTTCTTCTGTGGTTGGTTTTCACCTCCTGATGTAAACTCATCGGAAAGCTCATCTGAACTGATTCTTTTCAGTACTTCGTTCGCTTCATTTATACCGTTCCAGCAAAGGAAATTTAACATTTTGTGAGTAATTCGAACGAACAGGTCGCTATCCATGTGTTGAAACATTTCAATAATCAGACGCCATTCTTTGGTTTTCTTATCGACATTTCCTGATTCAACCCTCTCAACATCATCAATAATCCTACGCATTTCTTTGTGTTGAATAAAATCACCAATTCGCCTTGCGATGGTAATAAGCAAGTGTTCTTCCTCCGGAAGAAAATATCCCCTCTTATCCAATGGTGTTTCTTCAGTGTAATAGACTTCCAGATCACCGACTTTCTTTTCCTGCACCTCTATATATGCAGAGAGTTTCCATTTAGAACTTACAAAATCCGGTGATTGATAATGCTGCCCGAGATATATAATCCGCGCACGGCACAAATTTGGGTACTGCCATCCTTTCGTTATTGCATCAGTAATATCCCCAAATACCGAACGGAGGTCTCTTTTATAATCTTTCAGGAGTTCATCTATTTCGTAAAGGCAGTTAAGCTCCTTAGCTCGCTCACGTAATGAGCCGACAAGTCTGTGAATTCTATTCTGTCTTGTTCCCATGCAAATACTCCCAAACTGATTTGTTTTTTATTTAAGATGCTGATTTCAGGCTGGATCGACGAAGTTACTCTATTAGAATGTAATAATCAGATTTGATTTATAATAGTGATTCGTGATTCGTGATTCGTGATTTGTGAAAAAAGAACTACTAAATTTCTCAGGAGGAAGATCAAACATTTTCAATGAAAAAACAACAAAAGCAAGATTTACCATGATATGAATTGTACAGATAATCCCTTACAGATCAACTCTATTACTACCAGTAATATATAGGAATTATCATAATATAATTAATGAAATCCAATGTCTATATTGATTTTTACCTTACTTCTCCCACCTCAAATCCCCACAACCTATAGTCTTGTTCATAAAGCGCGCCATGACGAAACAGAGATCGGACAAGCGGTTCAGGTATTTGAGTATTGCTGGATTGACGGCTGAGTCTCTTGCGAGTTTGACAACCTCTCGCTCCGCACGGCGGCAGACGGTTCTGCATACGTGCAGCGCTACCGCCGGTGGGCTGCCTCCCGGTAGTATGAAGTGAGTCAATGGTTCAAGCTCCTTCTCCATTGCGTCAATTGCTTCTTCCATGAAGGTTTCAGATCCTTCGCTTAACTGAACTCCTTTACCGGAAACGCCATCTTTTATTTCAGGCGTCGCCAGGTTCGAGCCGATTATCAGTAGATCGTTTTGAATGCGATGTAGCAGCTCGTCCTGAGCTTTGGGTAATCCGTGCGCTCTGAGCCAGCCGATGTTGCTGTTCAGCTCGTCAACCGTTCCGTAAGCGGTGACTCGCTGCGAATCCTTGCCAACCCTTTTCCCTCCGAAAAGGCTGGTCTTGCCTTCATCACCACCGCGAGTATATATCTTCATTATTTCTCCTAAAGTGTAAATTCCTCTTGTAATTTAAACATAAGTTTTATAAAATTAACATAGAAAGAAAAAAAATATACTCAAACTAAATAAACTGGAGGATCCTTGAGTCGTTTATTTGTTATACTGATCTGTTTCGGTTTGCTGGGACTATCCGCTTGCGATAAACCTAAACCTGAAGGCCAGAAAACAGAAGAAGTTTCGTCCCAAACAACTGTAACAAAACAAGCTGGAGATATGACAGATTCAAAAAATATAAAATCCGACGATGTTACGTCGGGAAGCACAGCCATGAAATTAACGCCGCCTACTAAGGACGAGGTTGGTGATCCTGATGAAGTTGCTGTTATTTCAACCGAAAAGGGTGAAATTGTACTTGAGTTTTATCCCGATGTCGCGCCACTGCATGTCGCAAATTTTAAAAAGCTCGCTAAGGTCGGCTTCTATGACGGTACAACTTTTCACCGGGTAATCCCAGGTTTCATGATTCAGGGCGGTGATCCCAATTCCAAGGACGATAACCCATACAACGACGGTCAGGGCGGTCCACCATACAGTGTTCCCGCTGAATTTAATAAAATCAGCCACAAGCCCGGCATACTTTCCATGGCTCGCAGCTCAGATCCTAACTCAGCAGGCAGCCAGTTTTTCATCTGCCTTGGAGCGCCTAAACATCTCGACGGTCAATATACAGTCTTCGGCAACACCATCAAAGGCATGGATGTTGTGGAAGCAATCGGCGCAACACGCCGCGAACCTCCGCGAGACGCTGAAAAATATGCAGTTCTGATTAAGTCGATAAAGATTGTGAAGAAATCGGAAGTTAAGTTGTAATTCCAAAGGATAATATTTGGATTTATGATGTGAAGATAAAAAATTTACTTAACACAAAGCGCACAGAGGACACAGAGGAAAAAATCATTGTGATCTTTGTGTGCTCTGTGTTTAAACTTATCATAACGACACTTATAGCCCTTCACCTACTGTCATTCACATTATTC
>JAIPJL010000127.1 GCA_021734165.1 bacterium
AATCCCAATGCCGGAAGGATTTAGCCTTGGAACGCCCTATCCTAATCCATTTAATCACGCAATCAATGTACCTGTTGAATTAAGTTCAAGCGGAGATGTAAGAATTACAGTCTTTGATTTGGCAGGACGCAAGATGTGGAGTGAAGCAAAATTGCTTAACGCCGGTCAGTCTTTGTGGTCGATTTCGGGTGAGAGCTGGGGGAGTGGCGTATTTATAATTAAAGCCGAATCTACGGGAATCAGCAGCATTCAGAAAATCGTTTTAATGAAATGAGTGTGCGCTTCAGCGCCTGTCCGATAATAGTAAATTCGTCTGTTCCGTCAGGTCTTGATGCGATAAAGTCGCAGTGTGACCTGACGGTAAGCGCTTATATATCATATATTTACAAACTGCCTGGTCACATCCGCTGTACAGCGGACTTGAAATCGGATGGTAACTCAACTATTCTGATATTCTAACAGTAAATCTCATTATCGGACCGACTCTTGAGCGTAGCCTGTGTATTTCGCAATTCGTTATTAATACAGCAATATTTTTAAAAAGACCACCCTGTCAAGTATAGTTCTATTTCATACCGCTAAATGAATATGTATATTTATAGTAGAGAAACCTTTTTTATCTTAATAAGAAACTTTTTTATCCGGTAGTTTTCGTTTTAGCCGGTCGAAATAAACTGTTGAATTGCATTTGATTTTCTCATGTACTGCATCCCCTGAAAGGAGTACAAAATGAGGCGTTTCTCCATTCCTTATTTACTGTTACTGTTCATTTTTTTCATTCCACTGATTCCTCTGTCATCTTCACAGGATGTAAAGCGAGGAAATCAAAATCCTGGTCATCCAAAACAAATTCGAAATCAGTTGAATCCTCCGCGTGTGGTTGTCGATCCTCAACAATTTGAGATTGAACTCGATGTTGGAGATCACCGCGAGACATCTTTCAACATCGAAAATCAAAACGATCATGCGCTTGAATGGGAGATTCAGCTTGAAGTCATCGAAAACCAGCTTAGAGATAATACTCCTTTGCGGGATGATCCAGGTGATTATCTTGAAGAGATCGAAGCCGGGGTAGAAAATACGAGCGGTCTGGCTTGGGATGGTAGGTTGATGTGGGGTTGCGACTTTATCAGTAATGTTTTGAGAGCTTATAATCCTGTCGAAGCAGAGGTTGTTGTAAATACCGGGACTCGCGATCAACCTTTAGCGATGACATTTGATGGCGAGCGAATACTTGTAAGCAATTATCCGCAAAATCTTATATTATCGTATGATCTCGATGGTAATCTTGTTGATGAAATTGAGATTGAATACAATGAAATACAAGGACTTGCCCATGACAAAGCAAGACTTCTATTTGTCAATACCGGAGTGGACAACCTGATACATGTTTTTAATAATGATATGGAGGAAATTGCTGAAATTGACTACCACGAGTCCATGGATAATCAGGAAGTATGGAGTATTGTCTGGGTGCCGGAACATCCAGATGGTCAGCTCTGGGGATTATCCGAAGGACGTGCTTTCCAGGTTTCCGTAAATGAAAACTGGGAGGTTGAAACAGTTCAGGATTTTAGAATTAATTCTGATCATGACTTTGTCGGAATTGCTCATGACGGAAGCAATATGTGGCATGGAAGCTGGGAAACTGATAGATGGTATGTTTTCGATGATGGCGTTGATGAAGGTTACTGGATTTCGTTCAATCCACAATCCGGAGCTTTGGAAGCAAATTCGAATACGGATGTTCAGTTAGCTCTCAATGCTGAATTACTATTTGGTGGAGAATATCAGGCTGTTCTTCACGTTTTATCTGATGATGAAGATAACCCGGAAATAGAAGTTGAAGTCAGCCTCATCGTGACAGGAATCCCTGAATTCGTAATTGAGTGGGAAATAGGCTGGGAGGATAATTATATAGACTGGAATGACTATCACCAGGTTTATTCACATGGCGTATATCCTGTTGAAGTTACATTCAGGAATATTGGTACCGATATTCTTAGCATCGAAGAGATATATTCTGAAAGCGACGCCTTCAGACCCTCTGTCCAGAACCTTGAACTCGATCCTCACCAAAGCGCAGAGATTGACTTTATTTTCACTCCAGATACAGTAGGTGAATACTCTGGCGAGATGATCATAATTTCCAACGATCCAGATCATGAAGAAGGGATAATAAATTTACGCGGGCAAGCGCAGGAGCCACCGGGAATTGTTATTGAACCATTGGAAATAGAAGACAGACTGTTAACAGGTCAAAGTTCCGAACATTCGATAAATATTTTCAATGACGGAGAAGCTCCTTTGCAGTGGGAGCTGCAGATAGAGATTGTCACTGAACCAGATAGAGATTTTAACACTCGTAACCTCAGACATTCACCCGGAAGAGATGAACCTGGAGAAGTTCTCTATGAGATTGAGATTCCTTATGGAGTCAATCAGTATAAAAACCTTGGTTATGATGCTGATAATAATTGGATGTGGCTGCAACAATATGCTCCACCTCGCGTAATTACGGCTTACAATCTGAATGGTTTTGATCCTGCGGAAAATGAAGTTCCTGAGATCGCAGTAAGCTGGGAGAGTGTAGCTACTTTTCCGATGGATATGGCTGTCAATGACGGTATTATATATGTAATGGAACTCTGGAACGAATACCTGGGAAGATTTGATCTTGAAGGTAACCGTCTCGAAAATCTTGATCTTGATCTAAATGGCGATGACGCCGTCGGTGTAGCAATTGATCCTATTCATAACCGGCTATTTGTAGCGGGAAATGCAGGAGAGCAGATACTATGCGTTTTTGATTTAGACGGTGAACGAATCGCTGAGATTGGGAGCATAAGACCTATCATCGGCAACCAGTGGTGGCGGATTATAGACTGGGTCTCTGATCATCAGGATGGACAGTTTTGGGTTAATTCAGGTGGAAGTCTATCACAACTCAAGGTAGATACGGCAAATTGGGAATTTGTTGGGAATGAGCCTGTTTCTTCGTTTGATACTCATTCTACTCAACCTTATGATGGATTTGCCCATGATGGCGCTAATTTTTGGGTATCCAGCTACGCTGATAATTTAATCTGTGTTTATGATGATGGTATTCTGGAAAGTGATTGGATTCTTTCTGACCAATATCAAGGTGAACTTAATGAGAATGAAGAAACTGATATTATAATTACAATGGATGCGACAAGTCTTATAGGTGGTAATTATGAGGCATGTCTTCACTTTATGTCCAATGATCCTGATGACGAAGATGTTGAAGTGGTTGTTAATATGGATGTGACAGGAGCGCCTGATCTGCAACTCAGTTGGGCACACGGCTGCGAAAATAATGAAATTGACTGGAGTAACTATTTTGAAGAAATATTCGCAAGCGGTGAATATCCGGTTGATATTACATTCAGGAACAATGGTACAGAAGATTTGATTATAGAAAGTATATCCTGTGAGAATGAGTATTTCAATCCTGACATTGATGAATTCGTTATAGAACCAATTGAAAGACAGGATGTTCAGTTTATATTTGCGCCCCGTGAAACAGGTAATTTCAATTCCACCATGGTAATTATTTGCAATGATCCTGATACTGAAGAGATCGAAATAGCTCTATCTGGACAAAGTTTTGCACCACCTGAAGTTATAGTTGAACCGATGGAAATAGAGGATTTCCTAATAACCGGTGAATCTGCAGAGCATATAATTAATATCCGCAATCGGGGTGAGGCAGTCTTGCAGTGGGAAATAGAAATAGATTTCACAGGGCAGCCTGAACAAGATTTGTCACATCGTAATCTTCGCTTTGTATATCAAACTTCCGGGAAAAACGGTGAACACCAACTTCCATCACGCGATAATCCGGGAGATATAATTGCTTCTTATGAAGTTCCTTATGATTACACTACCGGCTTACAATGGGACGGTGAACTCATGTGGGGACTTGCGTTTAGCCAGGATCGCCTTTATGCGCTTGATCCTATAGATGGAGAAATCGTTCATGATTTTCAAATCCATGATCGTCCTGCAAATATAACATTTGACGGTATGAATTTCTGGATTGGCGCTGTTTGGAATGAGAGGGTGTATATTTATGATCGGAATGGTGATCAGATCGATGAATTCTCCCTTATCACCTTTGATGGCATTGCCTGCGATCAAACGCAGTATATTTTTCTAAACGGTAATGACAGACGAATTCATGTGTTTGATATGGAAACTCATCAGGAAATCGTTGATTTCGCGTTTTTACATCTTTGCGATAATCATGATGTTGACTGTATTGAATGGGTTCCTCAACATCCAAACGGTCAACTCTGGTGTCTTGTGGATAATTACGCCTATCAAATTCATGTCAACGATAATTGGCAGGCTGAAGCGGTTCAAAACTTCAGATGGAATGCTGATGAAGAGTTTGTAGGAATTTCGCACGATGGTGAAAATCTATGGCACGGAATGAGAAATGAAAGAAATTGGTATGTGCATGATGACGGCGCTCCAGAATCAAACTGGTTAGTTATTGATCCAACATCAGGTGAATTAGCGCGTAACCAGGAGACGGATGTTACTCTTACGCTTAATGCCGATTTCTGTGTTAATGGTGTTTATGAAGCGGATGTTAATATATTCACAAATGATCCTGATGATGAACTTATCACTGTACATGTTACATTAGAGGTTGAAGGGGCTCCTGATATCAGAGTTGGATGGCATATTGTAACTGAGGAAAATACAATAAACTGGAATGATTATTTTGATCCGCTCTATAATCACGGTGAATATGGAGTCGAAATCTGGATTCGTAACACAGGTACGGACGTACTTCATATCAATAATATTCACTGTGAAAATAACGCTTTTATAGCTGCTCCCGTTCGGTTCAATCTCGGTGTAAATGAAACTGAAAGTGTATCTTTTATATTTAGACCGAATAACGCAGGTGATTACGAAAATGTAATGGTTATTTCAAGCGATGATCCGAATCAACCGGAATACGAAATTAATCTAAGAGCGCATGCCTTTGCGCCGCCAATGATCATTATTACTCCTCTGGAAATCGAAGATATGTTGATGACAGGGGAGCAGTCTGAGTTTGCTATTAATGTTTCTAATGACGGTGAAGCGGATTTACAATGGCGCACAACGATGGAGATAATCAGTGAGCCCGGACGAGATGACAACACACGTACTCTGCGCGGTGCAGATGATATTTTAAGACGCGATGACCCCGGTGACGTCGTTGGTTCCTACGATGTTCCAATGGAAAACACTTCCGGGTTACAGTGGATAGATAATCGAATGTGGGGATTCTTTATCGGTTCCAATAGGATGTATGCACTTGATCCCGATAATCGTGAAATTGAAGAGATGTTTCAGATACCGGATGATCCCACCGGATTTGCTTTCGACGGAAGAAACATTTGGATGGGTCAGTCCTGGGACAATGTCGCTTACGAATATGACAGAAATGGTAACTTGTTAGATCGTCACCAAATGATTAATTTTGACGGTATATCATGCGTTGAAGATGATTTTCTATTATTAAACAGTCAAAATGATAATTTAATTCATGTTTACGATATGGATAATCTTGAGAGAGTTGCAGAAATTCAATTCATAAACCTGTGTGATAACGGAGATATAGACTGTATAGAATGGGTACCATCACATCCGGATGGTCAGCTTTGGTGTTTGGCGACCGGGCATGTTTATCAACTCTATATCAACGACGATTGGCAGGCTGAACTTGTGCAGCACATTCAGTTGAACGTGGATGATGAATGGTGCGGACTTGGACATGACGGTACAAACCTTTGGCATGGCATGGAAAATGAGAGAAGATGGTATGCTCTCGATGATGGCGTCGAAGAGTCAAGGTGGATTAGTTATGATCCTAAAGAGGGTGAACTCTCACGTGAAGAAGACACAAATATTTTTGTCTTGCTTGATGCAACAGGTTGTCTCGGTGGAATGTACGAAGCAGGGATATATTTCTTCTCAAATGATCCGGAATGTGAAGAAATGGAAGTTACAATAACGCTTGAGGTTGAAGGCGCTCCGGATATTGATACAGACTGGAAAATTGGCGCCGATGAAAACACCATTAACTGGAATGAATATTTCATAGAAGTATTCAATAACGGCATTTACGAAATACCTGTTGAGATATTAAACGTCGGTACAGACGTTCTTGAAGTAGATGATATTGTATGTAATAACCGTTTATTCACATCAGAACCGATAGATTTCGTACTGGATCCTCGCACAAGTCAGGATGTGATATTCATCTTTTCACCAGAAGAATCCGGTGAATATCACGAAGTAATGTCCATTTTCAGTAATGACCACGATGAAGAAGAAGTACAGATCCAACTGGTTGCACAGTCGTTTAGTCCACCAATTATCATTATCAACCCGCTTGAAATAGAGGATATGCTTGTAACCGGAGAGACGTCGGAACATTCTGTTAATATTTCAAACGAAGGTGAGGCAAATCTTCGTTGGTCTTCAACGCTTGAAATTATCAGCGAACCTGGACGAGATGAAAATGCACGCTCTTTACGCAGCGTCGGTAGTCCAATGCGACGTGATGATCCGGGTGATGTATTGGCTCAGTATGAAGTTCCATTTTTAAATACATCAGGATTACAATGGGTGGATGGACTTATGTGGGGTACATCCACAAATAGTAATCTGATGATTGGGCTTGATCCTGAAACACAAGAATTCGTTGAAGAATTGCAAATAATCAACTCACCCACAGGTCTAAGCTTTGATGGTACTAACTTCTGGATTGGGCAGTCATGGAATAATGTTGCGTTTGTATATGATAGAAACGGTAATTTAGTAGATAGTCATGTAATGATAAATTTCGATGGAATTACCTGCATTGAAGACGACTTCCTCTTATTAAACAGCCAGGAAGATAACCTGATCCATGTATTTGACAGGGAAAATCTGAATGAAATTGCGAGAATCAACTATCTAAATTTATGTGATCAACGTGACATTGACTGCATCGAATGGGTGTCGGATCATCCTGAAGGTCAGCTCTGGTGCATGGGAACAGGACGTGTTTTTCAGCTTTATGTAAATGAAAACTGGGAACCTGAATTTGTACAGCAATTCGCGTGGAATGCAGATGATGAATGGTGTGGAATTGCACATGATGGAGAGAATCTTTGGCATGGAATGGAAGATGAACGTATATGGTATGTGTATGATGATGGAGTAATCGAAACACGCTGGATTACGTTTGAACCAAAGAGTGGCGAGCTTGAGCGGGAACAGGACGTCAATATATTTGTCAACCTTGATGCAACAGGATGCCTCGGTGGAATGTACGAAGCCGGTATTCACATTCTGTCTAACGACCCGGATGACGAAGAAATTGAAATATGTATCACGCTTGAGGTTGAGGGCGCTCCTGATATTGATGCTGACTGGGAAATTGGCGCTGATGAGAACATTATAAATTGGAACGAATACTATGACGAGGTTTTTGTCAACGGCGAATACGATATTATTGTTGAAGTTATTAATGCCGGCACTGACGTGTTAGAGATCGATGATATAGATTGCGATAACGAATTGTTTTCTGTTGAACCTGCTGATTTCGTTCTGGATCCCCGTACCAGCAGGGATGTCATACTTACATTTGCTCCTGTTGAATCTGATGAATATAACGAGACTATGACGATATACAGTAATGACCATGATGAAGCCGAATTTGAAATATCACTTGTCGCTCATTCATTTAATCCTCCCATTATAGCGGTCACTCCGCTTGAAATAGATGACTCGCTTTACACAGGTGATGAAGCTGAGCATTCATTTAATATTTACAATGAAGGTGAAGCTCTACTGCGCTGGGAAACAGATATTGAAATCATCAATGAACCTGGAAGAGACGAAAATATCCGCTCTTTACGCAGCGCCGGTAGCCCAGTGCGGCGTGACGATCCGGGTGATATTCTTGCTGAATATGAAGTCCCGATTCGTTCTCACACCGGACTTGCCTGGGATGGTGAATTAGTATGGGGAATCAGTTACGAAGAAGGAAGATTAGTAGCGCTCGATCCTGATAATGGTGAAGTGGTGGTCAATAATAGAATTCACAATGAACCGCTTGCGATGGCATTTGATGGTGAACTATTATGGATTGGTCATTTTGAAGATAATACAATACAAAGGTATGACTTAAACGGTGAGCAGGTTGATAACATTCAGGTTAATTATTGGTGGATATATGGATTAACATTTGATAATAACGGTCATTTACTCCTAAACGCCGGGGATGATGGTCGCATCCATGTGTACAATATCGAAAATATGCAGGAGATTACTGAATTCGCACACCGACAGGCTATGGGAAATAGAGATATCTGGGGTATAGCCTGGGTTGATGAACATGAAGGTGGTCAGCTCTGGGGTGAGACTGAAAATAGAATGTATCAAACAAATGTTGACGATGACTGGAACGTCGAGGCAGTTCAGAACTTTGCCTGTAATAATGTCTATTACTATGCAATCTGTCATGATGGTGAAGATTTCTGGTGTGGCGGTAACTGGGATGATAATCGGTGGTATGTCTTCGATGATGGTATAATAGAAACACGCTGGATCGTTAATGAACCAGAAAATGGCGAACTCGAATATGACGATGATATTAATGTTAATGTTTATCTTAACGCCGAAGGCTGTATTGGTGGACATTATGAAGCAAGAATCCATGTACTGTCAAACGATCCGGAAAGAGAAGAGATCGACGTGACCGTGACACTTGATGTTGAGGGAGCGCCTGATATGGTTGTAGATTGGGAAATTGGCGTTGATGAGAATATTATTAACTGGAATGAATACTATCTCGATGTGTTCACAAACGGTGTATATGTCGTTCCGGTAACTATAAATAACATCGGAACCGATCCGCTTGAGGTTAATGATATACGTTGTGAGAATGACGTCTTTCACGCTGAACCAACCGAGTTTTCCGTTGCTATTGACGAGAGTCAGGAAGTAGTATTCTCCTTTGCTCCTGAAGAGTCGGAAGAGTACGATGAAATTATGACGATATACTGCGATGATCCGGATAACGAGGAATTTGAAATTCAACTTCTCGCCGTTTCCGCTGCACCACCGGAGATCGTTATAAGACCTCACCTGATTGAAGATCGTCTAATTGCCGGTGTTTATGAGGAATATGAAATCGGTATATATAATTATGGTGAAGCTCTTTTACGCTGGTCGTCATCAATCGAAATAATCAGTGAACCTGAAAGGGATCAAAACAATCGCATTCTACGAAGTGTCTATCACTCACCTCAGAGGGATTCTGCCGGAGATATCGTTGCGGAATATGAAGTTCCATTTGAAAACACATCAGGCTTGCAGTGGGTTGGTGGACTTATGTGGGGTATAACCCGAGGTTCTGATCATATATTCTCGCTTGATCCTGAAAACGGAGATATTGTTGAGGAATTTCAAATACACGAAGACCCAACCTGCCTAAGCTTTGACGGTATTAATTTCTGGATTGGGCAGTCATGGGGCAATAATGCTTATGAATATGATAGAGATGGCAACCTTGTAGATGTTCACGGAATGATGATTACTATCGATGGAATCACTTGCATTGAAGACGAGTTCCTCTTATTAAACAGCCAGGAAGATAACCTGATACATGTATTTGACAGGGAAAATCTGAATGAAATTGCGAGAATCAACTATCTAAATTTATGTAATAACCGCGATATTGACTGCATTGAATGGGTGTCGGATCATCCTGACGGTCAGCTCTGGTGCATGGGAACAGGACGTGTTTTTCAGCTTTATGTAAATGAAAACTGGGAACCTGAATTTGCACAGCAATTCGTGTGGAATGCAGATGATGAATGGTGTGGAATTGCACATGATGGAGAGAATCTTTGGCATGGAATGGAAGATGAGCGTATGTGGTATGTATATGACGATG
>JAIPJL010000128.1 GCA_021734165.1 bacterium
TGTGCAAAAATGTTGTATATTATCAACATATTATGAGGCTAATTTTACTCTTTAAATCACAGGCGGGGATCCCTGCGCCACCACCTTTCACACTTTGATCTCGTTCCGTCACATTTCCGTCACACCCTCTAACCCTTACTAGGTATGGCTTTCCGCCGATTCTGTGACGATGTGACGATAATTTTGGGTATGCCCCCTTTCTATTCTGTGCACTGAGGTAAAACCTGGCTTTTCAAAAATAACTAATTCCAATTTCTATGGCTGAGAAGGTGGTGCCGGTGGTTCGACTTTCTTAACCGAGAAGCTCCACGGTTTGGAGTCACTGCCGGAACCGTAAGTCACTAAGCCGAACTTATCAGCAGCCGAGACCTTCCAGAAGAACTTACCTCCCTCACCGATCTTGTCGTAAGGCACGCTGAATTCAGGGCGCTTAATATCGCGGAAAGTCCCCAATCCAGTTGTGAACTGAGCATCCGAGGCGATTACTACCGTGTAAACAACCTTATCACCCGGATCTACGTCAACAGAATTCTCCCACGTCAGTTTGACAGCCTTGGTCTCGAACATTGTTCCTTCAGTTGGAGACACCAGCTTGAATGCCTCGGGAGCGTCGTTCTTGACGTTGTAAGTGAAACTTCCTGTTTTCGAGAAACCGCCGGTCAGTCCTTCATCATCTACAGCCTGCACACGCCAGTACCAGACGTTGTTATCTTCAACACCTTCCGGTTTCAAAGTAGTCACTCCGGCTAAAACGGATTGTTTGATAACACCGCTTGCGAAACCGTTGTCCTTGCAAAGCTCGATGTTATATTTCAGACTTTCAGTCACGTCAAACGGATCTGGATCGTTCACCGCTTTCCATTTCAGAGAAACTGCGGTTACTACAGTTCCTTCCATAGGCTCAGCCAATACGGGGATTTCCGGCGGATCATTCTTAACGTTGTAGGTGAAGCACCTTAAATTGGAGTAAGTTCCAGCCAGTCCTTCATCATCCACCGCGCAAACGCGCCAGAACCAGGTCGTGTTATCCGCTATGTTCGGTGAAATGAGCGACGTTACACCCGGATTGGTTGTTACTGTTTCAACTTTACCGGAGAACACCGCATCCTGTGCAAATTCAACCCGGTAAACGAGCTTTTCGGGCGTGTCGGTCAGGTCTTTATCGGTAACGCCATTCCACTTGACTTCAACCTTTGCTGTTTCCAGTTTGTTAACCGGTGAGAGGATTTCTGTAACTTTAGCGGGTGCATCATTAACGATATTGTAGATGAAGTTCGCAACACTCGATACAGGACTTTCAGCGCCTTCGTTGTCGATTGCTCTGATTCTCCAGTACCAGCGCGTTTCGTCAGTCAGTCCCTGCGGCGCGAGCGTAGTCACTCCCTGCTTAGTGTCAAATGTCTTGATGTTCTCTTTGAAAGCCTGATCGGAAGTCATTTCTACACGATACATGATGCGCTCCGGTGGATCAGAAATATCCACATCGGAAGCCGCTCCCCAGCTTAGCTCAACAGCCGGAACTTCTTTATCATTTGCAGGTTGCAGCGCTCCCGAAACAGCGCCCGGATTATCATTGACAGGATTGTAGAAGAACGATAATGTGTCGCTCCATGCAGATGCTATGCTGTGCTCGTCAATCGATCTTACATGCCAAACATAAACTTCATCGTCTTTAAGGTCATTAGCCCAGGTCGAAACCGGAATGGAGGTTTCTTCGATGGTTTCAACAGTAAGTACGCTAAGTTCCTGTGGTAGTAATTTCTTGGCTACCTGGATAGTATATGTAATCTTGTCCCTTGGATTAGGATCGGTGGATTTACTCCAGGTGAAAACTCCATCAGCGAGATGCTCTGCAAGTGGAATAGGAGCGGCAGGTTTTGGAGCAACGAGCAATGGTACGGAAGGTCTGGTATCAAGCGTGAAGATTTCTATAAGCGAAGCGGTTTCCAGTTCAGTATTATCAATCGCTGTAACACGCCAATAGTATTTTGTGTTCTCAAGCGGATAAGCGGCTGTGTAGGTTGGTTCAACCAAATCATTTATAACTACAGCGCCTGATAGATCAGAGGACGTTCCATATTCGATGCGGTAAGTAATAGAAGACATAAAGTCAATGTCCTGAGAAGCAATCCACTTGAACTCAATCGGTCCCAGATAGTTTAGTAACTGTCCTGAAGATGGAGTTGTCAGTTCAGGAACGGTAGCCGGGTCTTCTACGACATTGACAAGGAATGGCTGCATTTCAGACCAGGCTGAAACCGCTCCATCATCGTCACGAGTTCTTACCTGCCAGAACCAGAGTGTATTGTCTTTTAGGTTATCCGGTACCTGGAAAGTAGTCAAACCAGGATTTGTGCTGTAATTAAATTTAACATTTTTTTCAAGCTCACCATCATCATCAAAGCGCAGGTCATAAACTAGTTTTTCCGGTGGATCGGTTAAATCTATGTCCGAAGCATGCTGCCATTCACAGGTTGGATTCTGACTTCTGATAACAGCGCTGTCAATGGGAGCAAAGGCTGGCATTGGATCACCCGGAGCGTCGTTCTCCCTGTTAAAGCGAATTTGTACCGATTTGCTGTAAGCGCCGTTATAACCATGATTATCGGTAGCTCTCACTCTGAACCAGTAGTCATGGTCGTCATCCAGCTTTTCCTGTCCGGTCAGTGATTTTAAGGTTACATCAATTATGCCTTCGTGATGTTTTATCTTTTCGACATGTATAAGCGCCGGATCAAATGATTCGCTGGGTGAAACTTCAACCGTATAAGTTAACACATCGACCGGATTGGGATCAGTTGCACAGTTGTACCGGAATGGATCGTTGGGCATCAGCTCAATCGGCATCTCAGCGGCAATCGGCATGGTCGGTGTGGTATTTGTTCTGAAGCTGAAACCGGAGTTAACAACTGTCTCAAGCCCGATGTTGTCAACAGCAGTTACACTCCATGAGTAACTAAGTTCGTTGGTCAAGCCTTCCTTGAAATGATACTTTGTTTCCGGTGTTTCAATACGGAAAGTCTGACCTCCTGCCGGAGTCAATTCAAACCGATAGATGATAGAAGACTCCCAATCAGGATCACTGCTTGACTGCCAGATAAACATAAGCGAATCAAGCTCTACGACAAGTGAATCCTGCCGTGGATGCTGAAGATTAAACGCTGTAGGAGCATCTTCAGCGAAGTTTACGAGTACGCTGTCAACCTTATTCCATTCCGAGACAGCGTTTTCATTGTCACGAGTTCTAATGCGGTAATACCAAAGCAGGTTATCATCTAATGGAGCTGTTAATTCAGTAACTCCCGGCAATGATGCGAAGGCTCTGACTTTACCACTCTCAAAATTATCCAGAACACACTCGACGTCATAGACAAGAGTTGAAGCCGGATCGGAGAGGTCGGGGTCAGATGTTTCTGTCCACGCAAAATGAATGTCGGTTGTACCCATCACAGTATCCTTCGGAGCACTGGCACTCAAAACAGGCGCTGGATTATCGTTATAGTGATTATAGAAAAATGATCCAATCTGACCAAACTCACTGGAGGCGGTATGATTATCGCGCGATCTGACACGCCATGAATAGACATGATTATCGACTAATCCTTCCCAGCGGTTAAGTTTTTCAACCGGCAGCGATATATCCTGCCAACCTGCAATATCGGCTGCGACTTTAGTCAATTCCTGAGTTTCATAGATTTCCACTTCGTAGAAGATCATGTCATTTGGATTTGGATCGCTGGATGCTTTCCATGTCAGCATATCCGGAGGCATACGTTCTTCACCGTCGAGAGGCGCACTCGAAACAGGAATAGATGGTGTTGTATCCACATAGAAGTTACCGACCGAAGTTGAAATAGTTGTCCGATTCGTATTATCGGTTGCAGTGATACGCCAGAAGTATTCGGTTACATTATCGAGCGAATCGGGCAGCATATAGCTGGTTTCTTTAAGTTTTTCATAAATTCTGGCGCTGCTGAATGCTTGTGATTTATCTATTTCCACAGTGTAAAGAACTGATGAGAGCGGATCTGGATCGACAGCGGTTGCCCATTCAAGCGTCGGATGCAACAGGTAAACATCAGCGCGTCCAATAGGGTATTTCAGATCAAAAGGATCAGCGGGTTCTTCAAGTGAATTTATCCAGAAACGGCGTTTTTCACTCCATTTCCCCTCTTCAAGTGGATCAAAAGCCTTAATTCGGAATGTATAACCCGCATTTTCCGTCAGATCAGCAGGGAGAAGCCATTTCACAATACTATCGCACTTGACCGAATAATTTACTGTGGCTGTACTGTCTCCTGCTGTAGATGTGTCTATTTGAACCGGCATTCCTGTATCTATCAGGTGATAAGGACTGACTCCGCTTATATTACTAACGAGTGTTTCATCTTCGAGTGTATAAACTTCAAAATTATAGGTTAATGAATCACCTTCGTTATCATAGGAAATTTCCGCTGATAATTCAGGATTTAGTGACGGAACGAGTTCGTCAGTATAGGGTAGATTGGGTTTTGGTACTGTTGGAACGCTGTTCATTCTGAATAATAACTCAACCGTATCGCTCCAAAAGCGGTTATTCCAAACATTGATATGCGTAAAATAGGTTTCAGCATCTTCAAGTTTGGGACCAGCATAGGTAATTTCCTTATTCTCGGTAAGAATTTCCCCTGTATCCCAGATTGGGCTGTTGCTAATCTGACCGTTTACTGATGGGAATACTTTAAGTCGGAAACTTACCTGCGGAGTCTCCAGTACATCGAAATAACCCCAATTGAAAACAGGGATATGATCCGTTAAGTGTAATATGTCGCCTTCACCGATGTTGATAACCGTTAAATTTTCCGCGAGCGGTTTTGGTGACATTGTTTTATAAGTGGCTACTATATCAGGGAAAGCAGGCGCAAAAATATCCACATGTCCACCTTCATAATCACTAATACCATACTCTTCCTGATCAGTTATTTCGGTCACTCGTCCTCTTCCAATCCAAATGCCGCTATTTTCAGCAGTCTCTCTAAGTGGAATAACAATACCTTCAGGATCGTATTCGGAAATGATTCTTGCTCTGACAACGTCGCGGAATTTAGGATTCGAATCAACTCCCGCAAGTCGGATGCGTAGTGGAGCGCCCTCGGCAACACCTCTGGGAATCTTCTCTGAGAAATTATCATCGCGACAGAGAATTATCGAATCAACTCTTGCAGGATTGGTACGGTGTTCATCCGGAGGCGCCCAGAGAAATGGATCATAATATACATAAGGTTGGGAAGCGTCGATGCATCGATCTCTAATTATATCCCTAAATGAAAATTCAAGCGGATTACCCCAGAAATTGGAAACAGCATCGATATCTTCAGTGACATTCTGCAGGTAAATCTCAACTCCAGTTGAACCAAACGAATCAAAGACGTTATCTTTAATTTCAACGGTAACGCGGCTGCTGAGCAAAATTGTATTTGAAGCGGATTCGGCACGGTTACCCATAAAAGTATTATTATTGATCACAAGCCCTGGTGAAATGGAGCAGAAAATTGCGCCTCCATGAGCACCGCACTCATTGCCAAGAAAACTGTTTGAAATTATTTCAGCGCCTGCCAATGAAATATAAATAGCGCCGCCGTTATCGTCGGAGTGATTAAAAGAGAATGTATTATTCTTAAGAAGTGGCATTGCGTTGAGGCTGATATTAACAGCGCCTCCACGGTTGGCTCTATTATTTGTAATGACGCTGTTTTTTATCAGAGGTTTTGCCTGATTGCAGCAGCGCACTGTTCCATTATTACCGAGGCATTTATTAATTAGACAATGATTTATGATAGGATCAATATTAGAAATTTCAAGCGCTGAGCCGGACTCAACAGGTCCACCGGCGTATTCGATTATGCAATAATCCATATACGAGATTGTTATTGTATCAAGCAGGGTTGCTTCAAGTACTTCTTCTTCTATAACAACTTTACCTTTATATTCCTTGAGAGCGCCTTCAGCATCTTCATAGAAATACTTGCCATCCTGTCTTTGATAATAATCACCGACGGGCTGATAGGTGTTACCTTCACCATCTTCAAAGACACTTTCTGCCAAAGCGGCTTTCTTAGCAGCGAGCGCATTTTCTTTCTGATCAAGTTTTGTTGCGCCAGACCATCTTCCTCTCAGATAGATTCCGCCCCAGGCTCCTGGTTTTTTTTCACTCGCAGATGTAAATCTGACTGTGTCTTCAGCGTTGCCAAGCGCGATTAACAGACCGTTGGCAATTATCCCGGCATCTAAGGAAAACTGTACTTCAACACCGCTCTCAATGACAAGGATTATATTTTTCTTGATCTCAAGAAGTCCTTCAACCTGAACGGGGCTGTCACTAAGAGTCCAGGTTTCATCGGCGTCTATTGTTCCGCTGCGTACCAAGGCTGTAACTGACAATGGCGTCAGAAACATTATTAATAATAATAAAAACAGTATGACCGGGCGTGTCATATAATTCTCCGGATTTTGATGCAGGTGAAAAAAAATGGTGATCAGGGGGTGGAGATAAGTTCAAGTTAAACTGCCTGAAAACTCAACTCTCCAACAAGGATAATTGTAATATTATTTGACTGTGAATGCAAGGTATTTCTCAATCTTCTAATAATACGTTTGAATCTGAGCATATTGATTTACTTGTTCAGGTTGTTACTATCCATACATCACAAGAAAAACACCGGCTACCGCAAGGATGATACCGACAGTCCGCCTGAGATTAATCGGTTCTTTCAGGTAGATCGCAGCGAGGACAAAAATGAACACATTAGACATCTGATTAAGCGGCGCTGCAACCGAGGCTGGAGCGTATTTCATCCCACCCAACCAGAGGATCATCGCGAGATAAGCTCCCAGAAAGGAACCTGATACTGTAAACTTCCAGTTCTTCGAGTATAACAACGAATTAATAATCCTACGTCTTGATGGAAAGAATATAAGTGATAGTGCTAATGCTATACTACCGCCAATTAACCTGATTTCCGTCGCCCAGAGCAGAGGTGAGTTCTCCAGCAACGGCTTTATCATCACGATGCTGAACGCATTAAATCCCATAGCGAGAGCGCCAATTACGATTCCAAAAACTAAACTACCACTGGCAACTTTCTTGCTTTCGGGATCGCGGGTGACATTCAGCACAGCAGAGATAATCATAACGACGCCAATCACCTGCACAAGAGTAAGACTCTCATTCAGCCACAGGATCGAGAGTCCGATTACGAAAGGACTGTACAGGCAGTCAACTATGGCGGAAAGTCCCGCTCCGAGTATGTTGAGGCTTTTGAAGAACAGTGTGTCGGAAATTCCTATCCCAATAGCACCGCTGATCAGTAAAAGTGCATAATCTTGCCATGGAAGCGGAGGAAATATCTGTCTGCCGACAATAACCATTGTTGGTAGGAGCAACAGAGCAGACAGTACATTCTTGAAAAGATTCAGGGCAATCGGATGAACCGATTCTCCGCTTCTCTTGAACATAATAACCGCAACTGCCCAGACTAAAGCGGTCAGCAACGCAAGCGATTCTCCGAAGTATGGCAGGGATGTGAGCATTAAATTGTTGATAAATAAACTGAATTTTAAAGGATACAAATTAAGAGTTGCGAGAGGCATGTTGCAAGGTATGATCAATATTTTTATTGGAATAATATAACATTACTAATAACTTGTAAAAAATGTCGTATATTCTCAGAGAATGTAATGATTAAGAATATTTTAAGTAGTATTCTGGTTACATGGAGTGTCCAACTTGTCTGGACATGAGTTTTACTGAGAAGAGGAGTTGAAGTACTATGTTATCTAAAATATTTCTAACGGTTCTAATACTAGTTTCGTTAAACATACCGAGTTGTATAATGGCACAAACCAAAACTGAAAAAGCAACCTTTGCTGGAGGCTGCTTCTGGTGTATGGAACATCCTTTTGACGAGTTGGAGGGAGTGATAGACGTCAAATCCGGTTACACCGGAGGACATGCGGTAAATCCATCTTATGAGGAAGTAAGTTCAGGCTTAACAGGTCATGCTGAAGCTGTTCAGATAACCTTCGATCCTGATAAGATCAGCTATGAAAACCTGCTCGATCATTTCTGGAGGCAGATTGATCCGACTGATGCTGGAGGTCAGTTTGTAGATAGAGGATCACAGTATAGAACAGCAATATTTTATCATAATAAAAGTCAGAAACAGGCTGCGGAAAGATCAAAGACGGAATTAAATTCATCAGACAGATTCAGAAAACCGATTGTAACTGAGATTGTTAAGTTCGATAAATTCTATCCAGCAGAAAAATATCACCAAGACTATTACAAACAATGTCCGATTCCTTATGAGCAGTACCGGAACGGATCAGGCAGGGATCAATTCTTAAGAAGAACCTGGAAAGATAAAGAACTTAAACCAAAAAGGAGCAGAACAATGCACAAAGACTTGCATAGTAGTGGCATGAAAGAAAAACTGACGTCGATGCAATATGAAGTCACTCAGCAATGTGGAACGGAACCTCCGTTTAACAACGAGTATTGGGATAACAAACGACAGGGAATATACGTCGATATAATCTCCGGTAAACCTCTTTTCTGTTCGACGGATAAGTTTGATTCAGGTTCCGGCTGGCCCAGCTTCACGAGACCGATTAATGAAGCAGAGATTGCTGAAGTCGAAGATACAAGTCTCGGGCGAGTTAGAACGGAAGTCCGGAGCAAAAATTCCGATTCACACCTTGGGCATGTGTTCAATGACGGACCGGGACCAAATGGATTACGTTACTGCATTAACTCTGCGGCTCTGCGTTTCATTCCAAAAGAAGATATGGAAAAGGAAGGATATGGGGAGTATTTGAAGTTGTTTAAGAAATCAGGGAAGTAGTCTGATTTTCTCTATATCAGGACATTCATTATTTAAATCCCTCCTTGCAAAAGGGGGGATTGTCACTCTGATTACTTTTAGATAAATAGGTGTGTGAGGAAGTCTGCCTTATTACTTCCTGAGCCTGTATCCAACTTTATAAACCGTTTCAATTTCACATTCTGAGTCATGGAGCTTCTGACGGAGTGCGGAAATATAAACATCCACAGTCCTGGTGACGATTTCCGGTGAAGAATTCCATACCTTTTGTAGTAGTTCTTTCCTTGAGATGACTCGTCCCGGATTGGTTATTAAGAAAAAAAGAAGTTCAAATTCTTTAATTGGCAAATCACATTCAATATCCTTAACCTTACACATCCTATTCGAGACATTCAACTTTACATCAGAAAAGGATATATTCTCAGGCGGTTCAGATTGTGGAGATGATCTTTTAAGCAGCGCTTGAATACGAGCGAGAAGTTCGATTATACTGAACGGTTTAACCACGTAATCATCACACCCCAGTCGGAAACCCTTTACTTTATCCCATAGTTCACCCCGCGCCGAGAGAATAATAACAGGTGTTTTGAACTGGCAAGCTCGCATCTCCTTCAGTAATTGATAACCGCTGCGCCCTGGCAGCATCAGATCAAGAATTACAAGCGCCGGTTTTTCTTCCTTCCATTTCTCAAGCGCTTCTGCAAAATTCCAGGATTCAATAACCTGATAACCATCAAACTCAAGATTATCCCTCAGACCGGAGCGGAGTTTCTGATCATCCTCGACAATGAGTATGGTTTCATTCATTAAACTACCGGTAGTTCAATTTTAATACTGCTTCCGCCTCCCTCGCGTTCTTCACACCAGACCTTGCCATGATGTGCGGTCATGATCTCCTTCACGATACTTAGTCCAAGACCAACGCCGCCAACCGGTTCTCGATCTGTGAGCTTTATCCTGTAAAACCTTCTGAATACCGCTTTACATTTCT
>JAIPJL010000129.1 GCA_021734165.1 bacterium
CGGTTACAAATTCTGTCCGGTCTGGATATCGTTTCTTAAGCGTGATTCATTAATTCCTAATCTAATTTTACCGCTTAAGTGCATTGTTTCACTTAGGCAAGCAATTGGCTATTTAAAAAAATATAAGATTGATCTGGTAATTGGAACAGGTGGTTTTTCGGCTTGGCCCGCCTGTACGGCAGCGAAATGGTCTGGAAAACCATATTTCCTGCAGGAACAGAATGCAATTCCGGGTTTGGTAACAAGACTGTCGGCTAAAAAAGCTGCTCGGATTTATATCGGCTATAAAGATATAATTAATCGCTTAAAAGTAGATAAAACGAAATTTTTAATTACCGGCAATCCGGTTCATTTAAGGATTGGTTCAATTGATAAAAGTGAAGCGAGGCAGAGGTTGGGTTTAAACACAGAAAGACAGACACTCATGGTTACCGGAGGAAGCGCCGGGGCAAGTTCTATTAATAAGGTGATTGATAAAATTAAAGAAGAAATTATTGAACGAGGGTTGAACCTGATCTGGCAAACCGGCAGGAACTGGGGCGGAAATATGGAAGTACCTGATAAATTAAAAGACAGATTAATTATACAGCGATTTTTCGATATGGAAAGTATGAGTCTTGTGTATGACGCTTCGGATTTGGCGGTAACCCGCTGTGGAGCTATGACCTTAGCTGAGTTAGCTGTGGCTGGTATCCCTGCGGTATTAGTTCCTTATCCCTATGCTGCTGAGGGACACCAGGAACAAAATGCAAGAGCAATCGAAAAAACTGGCGCTGCTATGGTGATACTTGATAAGAACTTGGATTCAAAAATGCTGATGATTGCGATTGAAAACATTATGCAAAAGGATAAAAAAACCGAAATGTCAACTGCGATGAAAGAAATTGCTATGGAAGATGCGGTTGACAGAATTGCTGAGGACATCCTTGGATTTATGGAATGAATGATATTCTCCTGAAACGTTTCAGACAAGTACACATGGTTGGAATCGGTGGAGCAGGAATGTGTGGTATTGCTGAAATCCTGCTGCGCGATGGTTTTATTGTATCAGGCAGTGACCTAATCGCCAACGATGAAACCAGACGACTGAAAATGTTGGGAGCGACAATCTACGAAGGTCATAAAGCTGAAAATATAAAAGATGCGGAAGTATTGGTTTATTCTTCAGCAGTCGATGAGGATAATGTCGAGTTAAAAGCGGCTCGCACTCAGAGAATTCAGGTTATCAGGCGTGCTGAGATGCTTGCGGAACTGATGCGTCTCAAGGTTGGAATTGCGATTTCTGGCACCCATGGAAAGACAACTACTACTTCACTTACAGGTGAAGCGTTGATAAACGGTGGTTTAGATCCAACAGTTCTGGTAGGTGGAAGATTACGTAGAAAGGGTACTGGCGCAGTTGGAGGCGAGAGTGAGTTCCTCGTTGCTGAAGCCGATGAATTTGACAAATCATTCTTAAAGCTCACTCCCACAATTGTAGTCATTACCAATATCGACGCCGATCATATCGAGTGCTATGGCAGCTTTGAAGAGCTTGAAAATGCCTTTGTGCTGTTTGCCAATTCAGTTCCGTTTTATGGCAGAACGCTGGTTTGTATTGATGAACCGTCGATTTTAAACATACTGCCCAGACTGGAAAGGACGATTGTAACCTACGGCTTTTCACCACAGGCAGACGTCAGGGCGGTTGATCCGGTTTTTAAAGAAGGCAATTCATCATTTACTATTGAGAACGGGGTTGGTGAAGTTGGTAAAATTGTCCTTCCACTGCCAGGCAGACATAATGTTCGCAATGCACTGGCAGCGGTTGCTGTAGCCCGTGAACTCGGTGTTGATTTTGAACTTATGAAAGAAGCATTACAGCAATTCAAGGGTGTTTTCAGACGTTTCGAGATGGTTGGTGAGGAAAACGGTGTGCTCGTTGCTGATGATTTTGCGCATCATCCGGTTGAGATTACAGCAACGCTTCCAGCAGCCAAAGAAGGATGGGGGAGAAGGATCATAGCCGTCTTCCAACCACATCTTTACAGTCGCACACGTGATATGGCTGAGGAATTCGGACGGTCATTACTTGGAGCAGATACGGCAATAGTTCTGCCGATCTACCCAGCAAGAGAAAAACCGATTCAAGGCGTCACCAGCCGTTTAATAGTGGATGAAGCGCGTAATATAGGTCATAAGCATATTCACTATCTTGAAGATAGATCATTGGTTGCGGAGAAGGTCAGGGAGATTGCTAATCCTGGTGATTTTGTACTTACCATTGGCGCAGGCGATGTTTATAAGTTAGCTCCAATGATACTTGATGGATTGAAGAATCATGAATACAGGTGAGGATTTTGTAAAAGTCTTTGTAGTCGGGCTTGTCTCAAGCCCGACATTGTGGTTGGGACAACCATGACTACACAATTAATACAAGCCGGTTATGAGTAAAATAGACATAAAACTCATTGAAAATATTGCCACAATCATCAGAGATAACGTCAAAGGTATCTGTAGAACCAATGAGCCGATGTCGAATCATACATCGTTCAAAGTTGGAGGACCGGCTGCCATATATGCGTATCCGGAAGATGAAAATGCTCTTAAAAGTCTCGTGCAAATATGCCAGACTCATACCATAAAGACATTACTCATTGGTTATGGAAATAACCTGCTGGTGAGCGATGATGGTTTTAATGGCTGTGTTATTGACCTGACTAAAACCTTCAGAAGTATTGATGTTGATGACACACACGTTTCCGCTTCTTCTGGAGTATGGCTTAGTGATGTTGTGGATATTGCCGCTGTAGAAGGTTTATCCGGCATAGAGAAACTGGCAGGTATTCCTGGTGCTGTCGGAGCGGGACTTTCAATGAATTGTGGAGCATTCGGTTCTTATATATCGGATTTCCTTGTTGACGTCAAAGTTATGGATAGTCAGGGCGGCACAAAATCGCTTCTTAGAGCTGAAATTGAATTTGGCTACCGCGAATCACCTGGATTGCATGGTTTGATTGTTCTGAAAGCAGGATTTAAGTTAAATCACGAAAAACCTGAAATCGTAAGAATATTTGTTGATGAAACCATTGCTGAACGTCACCGCAGAAATGTAATGATTCTGCCCTCTGCGGGAAGTGTGTTCAGAAATCCTGAAGGAAATTATGCCGCAAAACTCCTCGAAGGAGTCAGCGCCAAGGGAATGCGGGTAGGTGGAGTTGAAGTCTCCAAAGCTCATGCAAATTTCATCGTCAACAGCAATAACGGTAAAGCATCGGATATAATGGAACTGATACAAAAACTTAAAGATTTGGTATTTACCAAATATAAGGTTGAACTCAAGCTGGAATTAAGAACAGTAGGATTTGATGATTTCAAAGCGTAAATCAACAGGAATACAGCAGTCAAGGACGAAGCTTTCTTCCCTCGGTTCAAGGAAGCGAAATCAGAAGGTAACGCCCAAGCTGAAACAAGGGCGCAAGTCAACTAAGTCCCCCTCCGACAAAAGGAGGGGGACGAAAACAGGTTCTAATGCCTGGAAATATCTCCTCTTTGTCACTGCTGTTGTGGCTTTGCTTAGAATTGTCTATTGGGGTGGAAGTGAAGCCTGGCAAGCTGGTGAAAAATGGCTGTCGGGAACATCTTGGGCTATTCTTAAGCGCGTTGAAGTTGTCGGCTTGTCAAGATTACCAGAGCACGATATAATAATGGTTGCTGCCGTAAAAGATAGCTCTAACCTTATGGAACTTGATCTGGATAGTATCTCAGTAAGGGTAACTAACCTTGCTGGAGTCAGAAAAGCAAGATGCTACAGAAGATTGCCAGGGCGCTTGATTATTGATGTTGATGAACGCTTTCCAGTTGCAGCATTAGGTGATGGCGATCTGATGCTCGTTGATGAGGACGGAGCAGTATTCCCACCTGTTTATTGCGGTGAAGTGCTTGATGTGCCAGTTCTTACAGGAAAATTAAAACCTATTGTTAATAATAAAAGCTTTGTATCAGTTCATGGTCTATTGATCAGCATTCGGAAAGATTATCCTAAAATCTTTGATCATTTAGCTGAGATATGCACGGAAAATGATGTGTTAACCCTACGACTTAAAAGCAGTGCTGCTGAGATCATCACCGACGGTTTTATTGACAAAGAGTTGCTTGACAATCTGGAGCAATTTCTGGCGCAGAAAAGTGATGAATTGCCTGTTAATATTGATTATATAGACATGCGTTTTCCTTCGATGGTAATAACGGGTTCAGACGGCTGATTTGTATAAATCAGATTGTAGAAAAATAATTTCTTGATTGGAAAAACGGGAGGTGAAATGGCGGTCACCGATACATTGGTCGGGATAGACCTTGGAACCACAAAAATAAGTACGATCATCGCAGAAGTAAGCGATGATGGCGATGTTCAGGTTGTCGGCGTTGGTGTAACACCTTCCAGAGGCATGAGGCGAGGCGTTGTGGTTAACATCGACAAAACCACTGAGGCTATTGCGCTTGCAATCGATCAGGCTGAACAGATGGCTGGCGTCAAAGTCAGTGAAGTCTATGTAGGAATTGCCGGTGATCATATCCGCTCGATAAATAGCCGTGGTGTGATTGCGGTTTCAAGAGGTACTACTGTCAGCCACACTAATGTCATAAGCAGGAATGATGTAGAGCGAGTCATTGACGCTGCAAGAGCGGTTGCACTGCCTATGGACAGAGAGGTTTTACATGTACTTCCTCAAGAGTTTTCAGTCGATGATGAAACAGGCATTCGCGAACCGGTTGGCATGACAGGCTTAAGGCTTGAGGCGGATGTACATATTATTACAGGTGCTATCGCTTCCGCTCAGAATATCTACCGCTGTGTTAGAAATGCAGGCGTGAATCTCAGAGGTTTGGTTTTAGAACCTTTAGCGTCAAGTCATGCTGTTTTAAGTGATGAAGAGAAAGACCTCGGTGTGGCGCTGCTCGACCTGGGTGGTGGTACAACTGATATTGCTGTATTTTACGATGGTTCTATACGTCATACTTCTGTGATTGGTTTCGGTGGAACAAACGTGACACGAGATATTGCCACAGTTCTCGGAATTCCAATAGATCAAGCGGAAAAAATCAAAATTGAATATGGAGGCGTCACGCCTCCGGTTAGTGATAAAAAACCGATTATTGTGGAAGGTATCGGGGATAGAAAAGAACGGGAAATTGCCCACGCTGAATTAAACGACATTATCAGGGCAAGAATGGAAGAAATTTTCGATATGGTACTTAGAGAGCTTAAACGTGTCGATTGCCTATCATTGCTGGGATCAGGTGTTGTACTGACCGGTGGTGGTTCGCTGCTGAAAAATACTGTTGTACTTGCAGAGGAAATCTTGCGTAAACAAGTTCGTCTTGGTGTTCCAAGGGGATTACACGGATTAGCTGAAACAGTACATAATCCTGCTCATGCAACTGGAGTCGGTTTGATCCTGTATGGTATGCAGCATGATGGTGATATTGGATTTAGTGGTGATGAAACGGCAGTTTTTGGAAAAATTTTGAAACTTTTCAGAAGTTGGTTTAAGGGCTTGTTAATCTGATTGGATTTGAAAGAAGCGCTATCATACGCTGTACAGCGGGTGATAGAATGATGTCAGGAGTGCTGTCATGTGTCCCCACATGACAGAATTATATGGAAATAATAACTAAAATACATTCGAAGGAGAACACAATGAGCGGTACTCTAAACTTCCTGCCAGCCGAAGAGTCTATGCTGAGCGCAAAGATCAAGGTTGCCGGTATTGGCGGCGCTGGAGGAAATGCTGTTGACAGGATGATATTATCCTGCCTGAACGGCGTGGATTTTATTACCCTTAATACCGATGCCCAAGCGCTTGATAAAAGCAGGGCGCCGAACAAAATCCAAATTGGACGACAGCTTACAAAAGGTCTCGGAGCAGGCGCTAATCCGGATATTGGCAGACAAGCTGCCGAACAGGATGCAGAACAAATCGCAGAACAGCTTGAAGGAGCTGACCTGGTTTTTATTACTGCAGGCATGGGTGGTGGAACTGGCACCGGCGCCGCGCCGAAAACTGCTGAGATTGCGAAAAGCATTGGTGCTTTGACCGTTGCTATTGTTACAAAACCTTTTGCTTTTGAAGGAAGGCGTCGCATGAGTGTAGCGGAAGCAGGAATACATGAACTTCGTGAAATGGTTGACACATTGATCATGATTCCCAACGAAAGACTTCTGTTGATTGCGGATGCAAAAACAACACTGCTTAAAGCCTTTGAAATGGCAGACTCGGTATTGACTCAAGCTACCAGAGGTATTTCAGATCTTATTGCTATTCCAGGTATTGTCAATCTCGACTTTGCCGATGTCAGGTCAATCATGGCAGGTATGGGTGATGCGCTTATGGGTATCGGCTCCGCCACAGGTGACGAACGTGGTATTGAAGCTGCAAAAAAAGCGATTGCATCGCCACTGCTCGAAGATGTTTCAATTACCGGAGCACAAGGTGTGTTAGTAAACATTACCGGTTCGTCGGAGATGACACTCTTCGAGGTTAACGAAGCGGCATCTGTAGTCCATGAAGCTGCCGGAGATCGTGCTAATGTTATATTTGGCGCAGTTATTGATGATAATGCCAGCGAAAGTATAACCGTTACTGTCATAGCAACCGGATTTCAGAATGCTAATGGAGCATCAGTTAAATTTGAACCGGACAGGACTTATGATTTCCGCCCAAAGAAAAAATCGGACTTTGAAGTTCCTGCAATTAGCAGACAGAAAGAAGAATCCTTTGCTCTGATCGATAACTGTAAAAGCGACGGAAATGGCAATGGAAACAGCAGAAAAAGCCATAATCGCATTCACCTTGGTGAAATTGATCTTAATGCTGTTCCGCCTGCTGATTTAAACGTCCCTACTTTCTTACGCCGTAACGGTTAATAACCTGTTTACGAAGGTTTACGTACCTTAGAAATGTAGATAAAGAGGAATAGAGATTGATTTCTTCTAATTCCGATTTGCTTAATGTTTCTCCTTATGAGGCGCTGGCAAGCATTTACGATAGTGTTATGTCACATGTTGACTATTCTTCCTGGGCACAGTTTGCCTTTGATATTTTGAGTGATAATGGAATGCCTGCTATTTCGGAGGATAATCCACCCTACATACTCGAATACGCCTGTGGAACGGGTATTGTTGCAACCATTCTTTCAATGAACGGATGCAGAGTTGACGCATGGGATAAATCACCGGAAATGATTACCATTGCACGTTCCCGCTCAGTTGTTTTGGAAAATGCGCCTCAATTTTCAGTGAAGGAGTTTCTTCAACTGGATGCTATAGAACGATATGATGCCGTATTATGCCTTTATGATTCAGTAAACTATCTTATGGAGCTTGAAGATGTTATTGACTTCTTTATTAAAGTCAAAACCGCTCTGAAACCATCGGGATTGTTCTTATTCGATATTTGTACGGAGTTCAATTCAAAACGATATTTTTCTTCGAGTGAGTCTAATGAAGTATTTGAGGATTTCAGTTATAATAGGAACTCCAGATACTATGATGATTTGATGATTCAGGAGAATGTGTTTACAATCATGTTTGAAGAACAGCCGGATAAGATATTTGTTGAAACCCACAAGCAGAGAATATATACTGTGAAAACAATCAGAAGGATTATTAATAAAACCGGCTTTGATTTGCTTGAAGAAAGCGATAATATTTCGCGTATTGTACCAACAAAGAGTTCGCTAAGAGTACATTTTCTTTGTAGAAAAAAGTAAGGAACTTGGTTAAGTTACTAAACGTCTCATATCGCTATAACGGCGGCAGCAACGGGCAATCCGGTGTATTCGGAATAACCCTTGATATTGAACCTGGTGAATTTGTAATGCTGGTCGGTAGAACCGGAGCAGGCAAGACTACTCTGTTCAGACTGCTTTCACTTGAACTCATGCCATCATCCGGTGAGATTACACTCGATATATTCAAATCGAGTGAACTTAAGCGCTCGCGTCTGCCAATGTGGCGGAGACGACTTGGCATTGTTCACCAGAACTTCAGACTGCTTGATGATCGCTGCGTGCTTGATAATATCAGGTTGGCTGCATCGTGCGAGAAAAGCCTCCCCGCTAAATCAAAGCAGCGCTCACTAAGGGCGCTTGCTGGAGTTGGATTGACTCACAAACTGCACAGCATTCCAAAAGAATTGTCAACAGGTGAACAGCAGCGTACCGCCATAGCGAGAGCTATAGTGAATGAACCCTACCTTTTACTCGCTGACGAGCCAGTCAGCAACCTCGATGTTGAAACATCCAACGACATTATTGAGCTTCTTAAGAAGGTCAACCGAGCGGGAACCGCTATACTCGTAGCTACTCATCAGCCTGAGCGCTTCCAATCCTGCAATCCACGGGTATTGCAGCTTGAATCTGGAAAACTGGTCTAATCGTGTTTTACTTCTCATTACGCGAAGGATGGCGAAACTTCGGCAGTCTTGGCATAATAGGCTTATTGAGTCTTGTATCCCTGACGATTACTCTGGTGCTGTTTGGAGTCGCGTTGAGAGGTTATGTCTTAATTGAGGAGTGGAAAACCGGACTGCTCGGCAGGTTTGAGATAGAGGTCTTTCTGCCGGTAGAATCGGATTCGCTGATGGCTTCCGATGTTGCGGAAAGGATCAAAAAACTTCCCGATGTGGGCGATATAAAATATATTTCGCATGAAATGGCAGCCAGGCGTTTTGCAGAACAGTTTGATGTTGATCTCTTCGATCTTTTGGAGTCAAATCCGCTCCCACCCTCGCTGGAAATAACTTTAAAAGACAACGCTGATCCGGCTGAAAGCTGGCAGCGAACTGCTAATTCAATAACCGAAATGGACAGTGTGTTCGACGTGGTTTATGAAGGGGAGTTGCTGGCTTCGGTAAACAGGTTCTATCGCAATGCAGGCAGAGGAATCGGCGCTGCCGTAGGATTGGCGTTGATTGTTTCCATATTTCTGACTATCATGGCAGTGCAGAACGTGATCCGCTCGCGGGAGGATTTCATCCAGGTGGTGACTCTCTCCGGCGGAACTGCCGGAATGGCACGTGGTCCTTTCGTAGCGCTCGGAGCATACTATGGAGTGCTTTCAGGGATAGCCGCTTCTGCGGTTGTTATGCTATTCGGTTGGTTTGTGAGGATTGGCTGGGGGCTTGGCTCAGTGACGGATATCTGGTGGATACCTGTGCTTATTGTTTCCGGTGCTCTAATTGGAATGATCGGATCGGGCTGGGCTGCGAGTAGGAGTATCAGGAAAGTATAGAGGATTTTCAACCATTCTGGAGTAAGGCTTTATGTACCCTAATCTCTTTCACTCCTTCACAAGTTTACTACGGTAAAATTATCTGAAAACGCGGAAAAGAATGCATTAAATGTATGGTATGGAATGATGTTACTGAGTATATTACCATATAGTATGGTAGCCCGGTTTCCCCCGAAACCGGGGAATCCTGATTATTATAATCCCGGCTTGAGGGCAAGCCGGACTTCGTTGGTAAATTGCAGGTGGCACGGGCTACTTGACCTGTCCGCCTTCCGGCGGATTGCCCGTGTTTCTTTACTGAGAGAGTATAAACTTTACAACGACACCCCGACACTACGAAACTACGGTACTCTGACACTAAAACAATCTGTTTAATCTGCGCAATCTGTGGTTAGAGTTCATCATTCCGGTGAAAACCGGAATCCAGAATCACGAATCAATAAAC
>JAIPJL010000130.1 GCA_021734165.1 bacterium
CGGCGCCAACTGGAGCGACAATGATGCTCTATCGATTGCAGAGAGTTATGCCGGTAAAACACTTAAAAACCATGAAGTGTCATCTCAGATGTGGCAACTGGGATTAGATGAGATTCGCAAATCACCGCTTAGCTGGTTAAAACTTGAACTGAAAAAGGCGTTGATATTGGTGAATGTTCGTGAAATTGGAAACAACCGACCGTTAAGCTTATCCAGTAATTCATTTCCACTTATGAAAATTTTGTTTCTTATATCATTGGGATTGCTTTTTCCGTTTGCTTTGGTTGGAATATTCGAGACTTTACAGAAGCCTGAAACAAAGGCGATGTTGTTATTCATACTTCTGTTTGGGGGATCGCTGCTGTTGTTCTTTGTGAATTCTCGTTACCGGATGCCGCTGATGCCTCTATTCGCAAGTCTTGCAGCCGTTGGAATTAGTACCATTATTAACGAATTCAGTACAAAACAAAGATCCTTGAAAACAGCAGTGTTGTTGATACTGGGATTTGCAATAACTCTTCCTCCCTGGGCAGGCAGCAGCTTTGATAATCCTGCTCAAGCTTATTTTATTGAAGGAAACGCCGCGCTAAGATCTGGTGATTACGAGGAAGCTCTCGGTTGTTTTCAGAAAGTATTTGATATTAATCCAATTTACCCTGAGCTTCACCTTAATACAGGTGTAGCTTGGTTAGCGTATGGCGATACAGTCAAAGCCAAAACAGAATTTGAACGTGAACTCTCCTTTTATACTGACAACGCTAAGGCAAAAAATAACCTCGGTGTGATCTGTGAATATCGCCAAAATATAACCGATGCTAATCACTATTATCGTCAGGCGCTATCAGATGATCCCAATTATATTGATGCAAAGATTAATCTTGTGCGGACGCTGCTAATACTCGGCAATGATTGTTTTCAGGTGAATGATTTGCAAGGCGCAGAGCAGTATTATCTTGAAGCGGCGGATGTCAGTTCAGATGATCCGCGTCCTTATTATAAGCTGGCATTAATATCAGCTGCTAAACAAGACTGGAGAAATGTTAATCATTACCTTGATGAATCGCTTGCAAGAGACGGCAATTACAGACCCTCCGTTGAATTAAAACAGCGACTATCTGGAATTGAACTTGAATGACAGATAACATAATTGAATAAAGGTATTTGCGTTTGATCATTCCCTGTCATATATTATATAAGTAGATATAATTCTTGAAATTCCCGTTTCTACATCTTGCATTTCCCCATTTCAAAACTCGTTGTATAAACTCCCTGAGCATGAGGTTAAGTTAAACGTATGAACCTTTTACTTCTGTTAGCATTACTGATTGCCAGCGCTTATCTTGGTGGAATGTACCTTCTTGGTCGCCGTGGTAAGATTGGTTTGTACACAGTGGGAATCGAATTTCTGTTGCTGGGTGCAATACTCGGTTCAGAAATGATTGTATCTATTCCAAAGGATGTTTTCAAAGATCTTTTTCCTTTTGTGCATGTCGAACTCGGTTGGATTGGACTTCTTTACGGAATCCAGTTTGAATGGCGTCGTCTGAAACGACGTCCAACGATAGACTGGTGGCTGATGTCTTCCGAGGCTTTACTGACAATGATTGCAGTATTCCTGGCAAGTTGGCTGATGATTACAAGATGGTGTAACTTTGACGGTGATGCGATTTTACCGGCAGCGATTATCCTTGCTGCTGCTGCCTCACTAAGTAGTCCCTGGGCAGTAGAAGCCATCTACAGAGTGTTGAAGATCCGCACACCTCAAATCCATAAACTTCGTTTTATAGCAGCGCTTGATGATATTCCCGGTATAATAGTATTCTCGGCTGTTTTTTTTTATCTGCAAACACCGACTGGTTTGATGCATTCCTGCGTATCTTCGGCGGTACACTAACAGGAGTAGCGCTCGGCAGCCTGGTTGTACACCTGTTACGCGTCAAGGGAGAAGAATATGAACCGCTTCTCGTTTTAATCGGCGCTGTTCTGCTTGCTGCAGGCGTTTCATATTCGATTGGCGTGCCAGTAATTTATGTTACGGTCATTGCCGGAATATACATTTCCAATGCACGACCTCTACTACGTGATTTCTATCCGGTTTTAGCCTCTTCCGAAAGACCGATGTATCTACTTTTCCTGGTTCTTGCAGGCGCACTATGGAATCCATCCAATATGCAGGCATTGCTAATAGCTGTAATACTTATTGTAATTCGTTTTGGCGCTAAGTGGTTGTCATTCCGAATTAGTAGGAATATAGTTGATATACCCGGCTGGGGAGGACATCTGGCATTGGCGCTTGTATCCCCAGGCGGGATTGCTGTTGCTATTGTGATGAATTTCGCGTTGTTTTCGGATCGTTTCCAACTAACCGATTTCGTATTAGACGTCACCGTCTGGGCGTTGATTATACTCAGCCCGTTGGGAGTCCCGCTAGCGCGTAGAGCGCTTGTATTTGCGGAGAAAAGATCATGAGAGGTTTTTTCATTATACTACTTCTTACGTTTGCGTACCTGATGTCAAGACTTCCCGTATCGATGATCGGAGATATTGACGCTCTGCATGATGCTCAAGCGCTAACCGCGCTCGGTTTTGTCGTTCTTGCCGGTCACTTAATCGGTAAATTGCTTGGGAGGCTCAAACTGCCACAGGTGACAGGATATATGCTAACAGGGTTAATTGCCGGACCTTATATTTTCGGGATAATCAGTGAGAATATGATGGAGCGATTGCATATCATTGACAAGATAGCGCTTGTACTAATCGCTCTTTCTGCAGGCGGTAAGCTTCAACTAAGTGAATTGAAACCTCGTATTAAAACCATTTTCAGCGTTCTATGCGCACAAACTTTAACGATATTAGTTTTAACCGTTGTGGTATTTCTATCAATTGCCGGATGGCTACTCGAATCAGATAAATTCAGCATTCTGCAAATAGTTGCGGTTGCATTGACGCTGGGAGTAATGACCTCAGCCAACTCACCTTCTGTGGCAGTTGCTGTAGTAACGGAGTTACGCGCTAAAGGGCGACTAACTGATCTTGTTATGTCTGTAACCGTAGTGAAGGATGTGGTCGTGATCGTGCTTTTCACTTTTGCGATGGCATTTGCAAGCAAAGTATTTGGTGGAAATTTGTCCGATGTGCGGGAAACTCACCAACCGCTTATTCTAATGATCGGGATGTCTTTACTATTTGGGATAATAGGTGGAAAGTTATTGCATTATTACCTTAAATACCTGAAAAAACACTTTGAAGTATTTTTAATATTATTAACTATTTTAGTCATAAACCTCGTAGATTTTATTGCGCTTGAATTATTGCTGACAGCTTTAACAATGGGATTTGTGGTTGAGAATTTTTCAAATCGAGGTGAGATGTTGATTAAGGGACTTGAGCGCATTTCTCCACCGATATATGTAATCTTCTTTGCCATGGCAGGCGCTTCAATAGATTTATCGATGATGGGTAAGATTGGGATGATCGCTTTAATATGGACAGGATTTCGCTCATTTAGTCTTTGGTTTGGAACATGGTTGGGATTGAAAATCAGCCAAGGCTCCAAAGAAGAAAGAAAACTTGCCTGGCTGGGTTATCTACCTCAGGCTGGAGTAGCGCTTGGCATGGCAAGTATTGTCGCAACGTCATTTCCCGGCTGGGGGGAACAGATACGAACGCTTATTCTGGCAGTTGTTGCTATAAACCAGGTTGCTGGTCCGGTGGGGTTCAGGTTTGCATTAGTTAGGAGTGGAGAAGGGAAGGGATGACTTCTAAAAAATCTGTTTAACAAACAAAACCCTACCTGGTATTCCGGGTGTGGTTTTGTCATAGTCTGAATTATTAGAATCTATTCATCATTTAAAGCATCATCAACAGAGGATAATTGCGTTAACTGTCCATGAACAAATATCACTTGCTACTTGAATAAAAGCTAATTATCTTGTATATTATCCTTAATAAAGGAATCTATCTAACCAATTCTACAAAGAATTTCTCAGTATCTTGAAGTGCGATATAACAAGTGTATGTCAATATTTAATAAATCAACATTTGGAAAATACCTTACTGAGTTTTTATTTAGATGCAATCATGGAGAAATAGATGATAGTGATCGAGCTGTTAAGGCTTTAATTGGATTTAAGGGAAAACGGCCATTGTGCCGTGACTGTTAAATCGTTAAAACGGGTATTAAGTATGCGTAATATTAGATTTCGATTCCGAATTCTTCCTGGAAAGAGTGGGAAGATCACCCCCAAAGAGCTTGGGGAAGTCCTACGGAACACCCAAGAGTTTCTGAAAGATTTCAATGATGACACTGATATTGATCTTTCTGATAGACAGTGGTATGTAGATAATCTCCATAGTTCTGCTCCAACTATGGACGTTGTAATGGATGTAATTGATGAGGATGAGATTAGTACCATTTTAACTAAAGCAAAAGACATAATTTATGGGCGAGTTAATCCCTGCAGTAAAGTAGTAGAGTCTTTTCAAAATATCCCTACTCCACTCCGCAACGGCTCTCTTGAGTTTGGGATTTCTACTAATGGAAGTCTAATTGATGATTCTTTCGAGTGGTCAGAAATAGTACAAAGCACGATAGAAAAAATTGTTAATGAACCAGAAACTGATATTGAATACTATGGAACAGTAAGAGGAAGACTTGTTTCTTGGCTAAAGAAAGAAAGTAAAATAAGTATTAAGGAACTATTAGACGATGATATTGTGTATTGCACTTATAGAAAGGAACAGTATGATAAAGTACATAAGCTTTTTGAAGAGCCAGATTCAATAGTTATTATCGCTGGTGATGTTCTTTTTGATATGAACGAGAGAAAAATTAAGCGAGTAAAGGCAGATATGTTTAGCATTGCTCCTGAATATAGAGAAGGCGACCTTGAAGAATTTTTAGGTTGTATCCCAAATATTACGAATGGACTGAGTGCATCTAAGTATATTGATAATATTAGAGGTGAGGACAATGAATAAGAAAGGCATTGAGCATGTTTATTTTGATTCGTGCGCATTCATAGAAATGATTGGATTCAAGCATGATAGCGATAGATATAATAGGAAAGAAAAAGATAGAGCTTGGTTCTGTTGGAGATTGTTAAAAGCATCTCAAGACAAATCGCTGAAAGTTTTCACATCGGCGCTTACAATAAATGAGTGTTTGTATGTGAAAGATAAAGATAGAAATCCTATTGATAGCGGTGAGGAATTTGACAATATTAAAAGGCTGTTTAGAAGTATTTTTGAGTCAGGAAAAAGTGGTGTTTATTTGGTTGAACTTACGCCACCAATAAACATTGAAGCAAGAGACCTTTATTGGGAAAGTGGCATCCAAATAAGGAAGGCAATGGACAGAATTCACCTCGCTACAGCCATAGAAAGAGGGTGTTCAGAATTCATTACTATCGATAGAGATGATTTTTTGGGAAATAATAAGCAATCTATAATTAAACTTGGGATAACTCCAGTTAATCCGACAGAGACTACTAAGTTGCCCGAGAAATACAAACAAATAGATTCATTTGATGAATTTTACACCGAGACAGAGGACAAACAAGAAGGATAGCAAATCTCACTCGAAGAGGCTCTCAAGTACATTTTAAAATCATTAAAATGTAAAGAATAATTACTAAACAGCAGTGGCAAAAGTTAGGAAAAGCAAAATGAGCCTTACATATGCAAATAGCTACGAGCAAGCCCTTCTTGCATTCGTAATTAGAGAGGGACAAAAGGTCGTAGAGAGAAATAACTGGTATTTAGGTCGCACCACAATCCAGAAGCTTATGTATTTCCTGAAAGTTAATGGCGTACCTATGAGATACAAGTTTAGTCTCTATCATTATGGTCCTTACTGTGATGATATTGTAAGTGATGTTTATTGGATGATTACCGATGAGGTTATCACTGACACTTCAAGTGATCCAGTAAAATACTCAGATTATAAAACAAATAAAGCAATCGATGAACTAATTAACAAATTTCAGAAGGAGATTAACGATTATGAAGATGAAATAAATACTATTGTTAACGCATTTGCACCTTTAAAACCAAGGTTTCTGGAATTGATCGCTACTCTTTTCTACATCTTTAGAGAAAAGAGAGCCACAGGTCGAAATGAGGAGTTTAAAGAATCGGTTGTGAAGGAGTATCTTGAAAGGAAAGGTGACCGATTTACTCAAAATGAAGTTGAAAATGAATACGACAGGTTGATTGAGGTTGGGCTTGTTTTGCCTTGATAATCCGTTCGGTTACAATAAATACAAAACCCCACCCGTATCACGGATGGGGTTTTTACAATAATCCTTGTCTTTACGCTCTATTCATCACTTAAAGCATCATCAATCATACCCCCTGCAATTTTATCCTGAATATCTGGCTGATCATAGAATCCACTCTGAATCTTATTCCTGATAGATGCAGCATCTTCATCCTTTATTTCACCAATAATGGGATTCGCTTCCGGATCGGCAAGCATCTTTCCGGCAATAGCGTCCCTGACATCAGGCTTGTCGTAATATCCTTCAGCTAGTCTCTGACGCGCAAGCTCCACCTTTTCGGTTCTAACTTCGGGAAGCGTTTCAATAACTAACTTTGCTCCTTCGAGAGAGCGGGAGTCCTCTTGACTGACCTTCCCAATATCAGCTTTATCAGAGCCTGATTGAAGAGAATCGGTATTTTGCTGTGGCTTTACTTCCGGTTTATCAACAGGTCTTGATTCAGGTTTCCTGACAGGACCAATACCGCCACTATTTAGTATTTCGTAAACGTACATTGGACTATCCGATTAATTCCACGCCGGCAGCAACCTGACGACGTTGATGAATGATCTCTTTCCACGTATCGCGCAACTTCTCAAGAACCAACAAAGCATTATTAACATTCTCGATACTATTCATTACATTAGCCAAGGTAATCTGATGACAAATAAATTCATAGGTTCTACTAATATGCCCGACAAGTTCTTCGTCAACTTCCGGCTTCAGAGACTTCCTGAGTTCAGAAACCGCATCATACGCTTGTGTCAACCACTCTCCCTTACCTATCTTATCGTCATTTTCAATACAATCTATAGCATTATAACAAAATCTTATCGCTCCATTAAAAGTCATTATTATTAATGTACCTTGATCAGCGGTACCAAACTGTATGTTCAGATATTCATCGTAGGGATTGAAAGACGCCATATTTCTGTTTCCTAAATATAATGAATTAAAGAGCCGAAAGGTAGGATGACGTCGAATTCATCTGGCTGATTAGCGTTTCCATCTGCGAGAATTTTCGATTATAACTATCTTCTATGATATCTAACCGTCTCTCCCAGTTTTCGATCTTATCATCCAATAAATCAATGTTATCGTTAATCTGGTCACGATTGGATTTCAATTGTCCATCGTAACTATCCGTTAGATCCGTTATAGCATTTGACAACAAAACTGATAAACCGGTATAAACCTGCACTGAACCCGATAGACTGCCAGGTCCATCTCCTGGATTGGAAAGCATCATTAATAGACCTTCCACATCAGTTCCTATAGCGCCTCCAACGAGACTATTACCGTGGACAATCGCATCATCACCATTTATCGTGTTAGTACCGCTTTTCACAAGATTACCATTTGCATCGTAGGATAACGTGAAATTGTATGTTCCGCCAACGGTATTTTCATTGTGTCCTGAAACCGATACATAACCTTCGGAACTGCTTGCAGAAAAGATAAATAGTCTTGCTACTGCTGCAGGATCTTCTTCAAGCGCTTCCTCAAGCTCTTCATTATCAATACTGAGCTTCCCACCCGAAGAGAGCGATATTCCAACCTGACCCAAAGATCGATAATCATCATTCTCATCAGTTCCGGGAATATTCTGAGCTATCGTTAAGAGGAGATCATCTTTAATGTTGCGCGCAAGCGAATCTCCCGCTAATGGACCAGATGTTTCATTTTCAGCATCATACGACGATAAGGTGTTAATTGTGTCGATCAGATCGTTAAACTTACTTACCAGACTACTAATACTGCTTTTAATCTCAACAGTATCAAGGCTGGTTTCAATCTCAACAGAATCACCGTCCGAAGTGTCCTGCAAATGCAGTATAACTCCAGGAATAACATCTTCTACATCGTTGCTATCGGATTCGATCCATGGATTAGGCCAGCCCCAGGCTGGATCGGGAAAACCGTCAACCCTGATTTCGGAGTTTTGCGCTGTTTGAGTTATTTCCCAGTTGGCGCTGTCAAATAAAGCTCCGTCATTTAAAGTTGTCTCAGCATCATTTATCGAAACATCATATCCGGAGCCTGTGTCATTCCCTGAGATTATCATGTGAATAGGATTAGCACCTCCGCTGCCGTCGTCAATAACAGATGCAGTGACATAATCCTCGTTATCAGGATCGTTATTAATCAGGTTAACAAGCTCGCCCATGGTCGTACCGTCAGGCACAGTTACATTGTAGGTTTCGCCATTGTAGTCGTAAGAGAAAACTTGATCACTGCCTGAAGTATTCAATGCTGTTGTATTCAAATCCGTCCAACCGGTTTTATGTGCGTGCGTATGATTTGTTGCAAGTTGGTTAACAATGATACTATGCTTGCCTGTCATCGCATCCGCGCTGGCTGTCAGTTTAATTACATCAGTATCCGTTGAAGTTGCAGATTTTGAAAGAAATTCATTTAGTGTATCAAGATCATCTGCTTCTGACTTGAGCGCCTTGAGCTTTCCTTCAATGACACTCCAGTTAGTCAATTTTGATTGATACTCAGAGCGTCTGTACTCAAGTAAGTCAACAGGTTGACGCTCAATTTGCATCATCATGTCAACTATATTACCCCAGTCAAGACCTGACGAAAGTCCTGTAACAGTTCCTGTTGGCATTGGTTAGTCCTTTTCCTGTATCACCTCACTTTTATTGTGGATGATTAATTACGGTACGGCAGGTTAAAAAGACCTTCTTAGAGGTTAATAACGCGGGGACGTTCAACATCCCCGCGTTCTTCCACCGTTTCCGAAAGGAAAAGATTACTAACCAATCAGACCAGCAACTATTTGTGGAACCAAGTTTGCTTGTGTCAACATGGTAACACCAGTCTGCATCAAGATCTGCGACCGAACAAAGTCAGACATTTCAGATGCAATGTCAGCGTCACGTATCTGTGATTCTGATCTTACAGCGGACTCCTTAGAAATCTGCAGATTAAGTATCGTGTTCTGCAGTCTTTCTACATAGGAGCCCAATCTGGTACGTTCAGTATCCTTCGAATCGATAGCTGCGTCAAGAATATCAATCGCTGCTTGGGCGTTAGCAGTATTTGTTAATAATGCACCTCCCAAACCGAGTGAATCCGCCGTCATCGAATTGAAAGAAACGTAGTAGTAATCCGAACCCTGGGTGTTGTAAGTTCCGATATGGAACTTTATCCCATTAGCACCAGTACCTGAATATGCTCCGTTAAGCAGATACAGACCATTGTAGTTGGTTGTATTTGCAATACGGGTAATTTCGCTACTTAGCGCCTGGAATTCAACATTGATCGCTTCACGATCCGTGTCAAGCAATGCTCCATTTGATGCCTGAATGGCAAGAGCTCTCATCCGCACCAGTTTTTCATCAACGACGCCGAGTGCACCCTCAGCGGTT
>JAIPJL010000131.1 GCA_021734165.1 bacterium
CATTGGAGTACTTGTTGGAACATACTCATCGATATTCATTGCAAGCCCAATTTTAATCGAATGGGAATTACGTACAGGCAAAAGCGCTGGTCAAAGGCGAAGTAAAAAATAATTCTAATATCATATCCATCTTGAGGCATTCATGTCAGTAACGGTTGTATTGGGTACACAGTGGGGTGACGAAGGTAAAGGAAAGATTGTCGATCTCTTGAGTTGGGATGCTGATATCGTTGCACGTTTTCAGGGAGGTGCTAATGCAGGGCACACAATCGTACATGAAAAGAAACGAACTGTACTGCATTTAATTCCTTCAGGCATCCTTCATAAGAACTGTATCTGTTTACTTGGCAGCGGTATGGTTATTGATCCGGTGCAGTTGCTTGAAGAAATTGATATGCTCGAAGCTTCCGGAGTCTCTGTTGAAGGAAGGTTGTTTATAAGTCATCGCGCTCATCTGATAATGCCATATCATAAGATTTTGGATGGAATAAATGAGCGCAATCTTGGTTCTGAAGCGATTGGAGTTACCGGTCGAGGTATAGGACCTGCCTATACAGATAAAATAATGCGGGTCGGCATACGTATCGTTGATTTGCTTAACAGGAAGACTTTCAGAAAGAAACTTGAAGCGAATATTATTGCCAAGAACCAGATTATAAAAAGTGTTTATGGTGAACCTGAACTCGACTGTGATAAGATTTATAATTCTCTTATTGATTTCGACAAGCGGATTGATCCATTAGTTAAAGATGTGTCTATTTACCTGAGCGATGCAATAGAAAGGAAAGAAACAATACTCTGTGAGGGCGCTCAAGGTACATTGCTTGATATTGACTGGGGTACATATCCTTATGTTACTTCGTCAAGTACAACCGCTGGCGGAGCCGTAACAGGTCTCGGTATTGGCCCAACAAGAATTGACAGAGTGCTCGGAGTACTTAAAGCATATACAACCCGTGTTGGTGCAGGTCCTTTTCCGACTGAGTTCGATGAAGAGATGAATGAGAAAATGCGCGACGCCGGGGATGAATTTGGAGCTACTACAGGACGCGCCAGAAGATGTGGTTGGTTAGATTTGGTTATCGGCAAATATTCCGCTAAAGTAAATGGTATTGACGCCTGGGCGTTAACGAAACTCGATGTACTTTCTCATTTTGACACTTTGAAGATTTGCACTGCTTATGAATATCAAGGGAAACATATAGACCGTTTTCCGGCAGATTTGGAAATTGTAGCCGGATGCCAGCCCGTCTATGAGGAACTGCCGGGTTGGAGAAGTGATATTTCTGAAATACGAGATTTTGAAGATCTGCCCGATGAAGCAAAAACATATATTAATCGGATTTGCGAATTGACAGATACTCCGGTCAGCATTATTTCAGTCGGCAGTGAAAGAAATCAGACAATTCGATTAGATTTACCTGATAATTAAGAATATCCAATTGTGTTGGGGGTGTAGCTCAGCCTGGTAGAGCACCGCCCTTTTAAGGCGATGGTCGAAGGTTCGAATCCTTCCACCCTCACAACATACAACAACAAACCCTCGCTAAGCGAGGGTTTGTTGTTGTTAAGATGATTTATTTCTATTTCACCAGAATCACCTTCATCATTGAACTTTGATCACCTGACTTCAAAAGCAGCATGTAAACGCCACTTGGTATGTCACTCCCGTCAAACATGATGGTGTGAATGCCTGCCGACTGTCTGTCTGACATTAGTTCTGAAATAAGATGTCCATTAAGATCATAAATCCCTAAACCGACAATACCTGTCTTCAATAGGCTGTAAGTAACGCGCATCTGGGAGTTGAAGGGATTCGGATAAGCTGATTGAATTGCAAATTCCCTTGGTAAATCTGATTCTTGATCATATATGCCAGCACCACCATGTAGATAGAAATTAAATCTGTCATTACACTCAATTGAATCATCTCCGGATACGGCGCATACCCACCACTGGAAATATACTTGATCTAATCCAATGTTAAAAATGCTTGAGTCCAACGAAACCTGCACAAAAGTATCCGACAAGGTTGTTGAAATTGAATCGTTTGTTGAATAAGATCGGATCCATAAAAGATAACTTTCATCGATCATCTCCCATGGATCGATATTCTCCCATGTGAATGTTGTTACCTCACCGGTGTACAGAGTATCACCGTTCTCCGGTTCTGAAAGGTTGAATTGTGGAGGAGGTGGTACACCAATTATATCAATAGCAATAGGAATTACGGTTTCACCTCCAATACCGTCGTGAATATAAACTAATTCACCTTCGTAGGATTCATGCGGTACCAGACCGGTAGCGTCAAGTGTAAGGATAAAATCTTCAGAATCATCGGATTCTATAACACCTTCCGTTGGTTCAACCTGAAACCACTCTTTTCTGTCACCAAGCTGCCAGATATTCAGACGATCAGGATTCTGAACTAACGCCACAAACACCCAACTGTAAACATCAAGTTGATTTGTGATCTGAAAACCGGCAGGACGACCTTCAGTGTCAAGATAGCCGGCAAGCATGTATTCACCACTCTCGAGATCGATCTTGAATACATCGATACCAACATCATCCGGACCCCGGCAGAATGCATAAAGGTTGTAGCCGTCAGGATCATCGAACCAATAACCCAGTCCGTAGATGCGTAATTCTTCAGGACGTTCGTAAGTTTCGATTAATTCGCCTTCACGATTGAAAGCAATGATATCTGTGCTTATATCTGATACAAGCAAAAGTTCATTAATTGGATCCCAGGCAATTGCACGTCCTTCAAAGTTATCAACAGGGCAATCGAATGATGTTATCGAATCGCCATCGGTGGTGAAACCATAGAATGTGCCGCCGTCAGCTCCCCAGATCAGTTCTCCATCATAAACAAGGTCGCGCATCCCGTAACGTGATTCAGCAAACTGGTCGAACTCTCTGACCAATTCTCCGTCCCTGTTAAGAACATATATCTTATTAACATCCTCACCGTTGTTGCCGCCTGAAATGTAGAAATATCCATCGATGTAAACGACGCCTTCAAGAAAATCATCTCCGGTGGTATCTTCGAGTTCGTACGAAAATCGTAATTCATACGGTTCTGCGTTATAGGCATCCAGACGTCTTTTAACTTGGTATGTCAACGGACCGTTGCCAATGTTATCGACCGTAAATTCTATTTCATGCTGTGTATCCAGCTCAAGCATCCGATAGAAGCGATTCATGCTGGGTGCACATTCGGAATGGAGCAGCGCTATATTTAGTTCGACGTTTTCTTCGTTGATTTCAATTGCTCGGACTGCGGGTAAAAAGTCTGTTGCTGTAACGCTGAGTTCATACTCATCGGAAGGAATATCTGTAAAATCGTAAATTCCCTCATCATCGGTAAATTTGGTAATGAAGTAAGGATTCATTTCGATGGCAGCGCCGGTAATAATGTCATTATTGGCAGCATCGGTCACTACTCCGCTTAGATTATAAGTTGGCGTACCAATTGATATAACAGCGGAAATCTCAATTTGCGGCTGGTAAGGATCGCTTAATTCGATAAGGATACGTTTTTCATAGACGCCCTCTTCTATCCCATCCGGTGAAATCATTATATCCACTGTACTGGAGTTGTCAGCCTCAATAATACCCTCGTTAGGCTCTATCAGTATCCAATCACCCGCTTCTGCAAGCTGCCATATATTGAGACAATCATAATTCTGAACTAATCCTATGAGCGTCCAGTTTTGGTTATCGTATTGATCGGTGATCTGTATTCCGCTTGGACGACCTTCAACATCAAGATCAACCACATGACTGTATTCGCCATTCTCAAGGTTCATCTTGAAAACAGCGATGCCTTCGTTATCCTGACCACGGCAGAATATATATAATTGATAACTATCAGGATCATCTGACCAATAGGCAAGTCCATAAATACGAAGCTCGCCATTGCCCTCGATTGTCTCAACTACTTCACCATCACGGTTGATTGCATAGATATCGGAAGAGATATCGCATGACCAAAGCGCTTCCCTATCAGGATCCCAGGCAATTGAACGACCTTCAAAATCAGCATCAACCTCGAAAGATATTTCGAGATCACCATCGGGAGTAAATCCATATAAAGCGCGATCAACTCCACCCCAGATAAGTTCTCCATCATAAGCCAGATCCCGCATACCGTAGCGATCATCAACGAACTGTTCAAACCACCCAATCAATTCACCATTTCTTCTATCAAGCATGTAAATTTTGTTGGGCTCATCACCATTGTTGCCTCCGGAAACGTAGAAGCGATCATCTGCAAAAACGACTCCCTGTAACATATCGTCTTCGACAATTTCTTCTAACTCCCAGCTTTCTAATAGTTCCCAAGGATCCGGATCGCGACGTACACCATCTTGATCCGGTTCAGAGAGTGAAATAACATACATGACTGTTTCATCACCAGTGTTAGTGAGCATTAACTCGATTTCGGTTCCTTCATCTTCCTCAAGTGACACGGTGAAACCAAATGGCTCTACTGTAATTTCAGCAGTGCTGTAATTACTGCATAAAATTCCACAAATCAGAGCAGTTACTAACAACATTCTTTGAAAATAAAACATGATGTAATCCCCTTTGTTTTGCGCCAAATAATTTTCTATTTGATCATAATTACCTTCATCATTGAGTTTTGACTGTCTGAACACAGACGAAGCATGTAAACACCGCTTGACAGATTAGCTCCGTCAAACATTATAGTGTGGTTGCCTGCTGCTTGCCTGCCTGACGAAAGTTCAGCAACCCGTCGTCCTGATACGTCATAAACCGCCAGATCAACAATACCTGTCTCTAATATGCTGTATATTACTCGCATTTGAGAGTTGAAAGGATTAGGATAGGCGGATATTATACCAAACTCCTTAGGAATTACCGCTAATCCGGTAAGTTTTGCGACTCCCCAGCCATCCGCTTTCCAACCTGAAATATCGCCATCAAGCCACTCCAAATCATCATGGTAGACAAGCCTGCCCTCGATTCCGCACGGGGGAATGTCTGCCCTACCGACAACTTTGACGGTTATTACCTCACCATTGCTGAAACCACTTTCATTACCCCATAAAGCCATGCCGCATCTGCCGTCATCATCGACTACACCACGCCCGGCAAGCTCACCGGAGGGAGTATATGCCTCAAGATGAGTTCCAGACTCAACGCCTTCAGTCAGCAATAGTAGGCTGTAAGAAGCGCTGCTGCGAGGGACTTCCAAAAGCCAGATTTGATCTTCGTGACAAGCAGGCTTGCCCTCGACCTTGATCGAGGGAATACTTGTTCTACTGACTGGAGGATATTTCACCATCAACCGTTCTTCTTCTATTGCGGTTACGTATCTTAGTACACAATCTTCACTTACATTAACATAATATCCCTGACCGGGACACATATCACCCATATTACTGAAATTATCCCATTCAGGCAGAAAGAAATTACCGTGACCATCCTTGGCGATAATCAGATAGTCGATGATATCATGTAAGGCGGTAATGGCATCTACCGGAATACGCGGATAATAACTGATCAAATTCCAACCGGCGGTCAATTCAATCGGATCATCAAAAAGCATCGATTCACCTTCAAGGCTTAACGTTGCAGCTCCGGACATTAGCATTTGGAAGCCTTCCCAAGAGTTCCAGGCGCTAATGCTGTTGAATTCATAATCAGGACGGTAGAAATCACCATTGCCGTTCTTCATCATAATTAACAGATCGTTCTCAACAAGATCAGCGACCAGTCCTTCTATATTCTCATTATCGTTAGGCTGAAGATTAGCTGAAATAGTGTTCCAACCAATGTGTAGATTAATATCGCGTGTTGTTTGTACTCTGCCTTCCTCAACGCTCAATGTCACATCAAGGATTGTTTCAGCTCCTTCACCATCATGCGTAAAGACTATTTCACCACAAAATTCATTACCGGTAGGAAGTCCGGTTGCATCAAGTGTTAATACAAAATCATCGTGCTCGTCAGGCTCTATGACACCTGCTGCTGGTGTAATCTGAAACCACTCTTTTCGAGCGGCAAGTTGCCATACATTCAATATATCCGGATTCTGAACCAGCGCCACAATCACCCAACTGTAAACATCAAGCTGATTGGTGATCTGAATGCCGCTGGGACGACTGTCTCCGACGTCGAAATAGGCAGCAAGCATGTATTCACCGCTTGCGGGATCGAGCTTGAAGGCGTCTATGCCTATGTTGTCCGGACCTCGGCAGAAGACATAGAGGTAGTAACCACCAGGATCGTCCGGCCAGACTCCGAGTCCGTAAATACGAAGCTCATCAGGGCGTTGGTAAGTTTCGACAACGTCACCATCCCTGTTAATAGCAAAGATGTCTGTAGAAATATCAGAAGCAAGCAGAACCTGATCAACAGGATCCCAGGCAAGAGCGCGTCCTTCGAGATTGACGTCAACTGAGAATGTGTTTATAAGATCACCATCGGTATTAAAGCCATAAAACGTTCCTTCAACGGCTCCCCAGATCAGCTCTCCGTCGTAAGCCAGATCTCTCATGCCGTATCTATCATTAACGAACTGGTCGAATTCGCGGACAACCTCCTTGTCGGTATTCAGGACATATATTTTATTAGGATTATCACCGTTGTTTCCACCTGAAACGTAAAAATTATCACCGATATAAACGACGCCTGCAAGCATATCATCACCGACAACTTCCTGAATTTCGTCGGATTGGCGAAGTTCAAAAGGATCAGCGTTGGCGTCACCAAGAAGCCTTCTCTCAGCGGAATAGGTTAATGGTCCGTTACCTCCATTATCAACACGAAAATTAAATTCGTATCGATCTCCGGGCTGAAGCTGCATGAAGAATTGATTTTGACTCGGAGTGCATTCAGAGTGGAGGAGAGCTACGTTGCGTTCAACATCTACTTCACCAATTTCAACTGCTTCAATGGTTGGAAGGTAGTCAACAGCCGAGTAAGTGAAATCATAGACTCCGGGTGGAAGGTTTTCTATAGAATAAGCGCCTTCTTCGTTTGTTGTTCTAATTATTGAATAGCAGTCAGGTTGAATGAAAGCGCTCTCAATAGGATGATCATTCTCAGCATTTGTAACTACTCCTGAGAGGCTGTAAGTAGGCTCACCGATTGATAAAACTACTGATATTTCAATGGAAGATGGCTCAAATTCATCGCGTTCCTGTTCCGGCTCGGTGAGTTCAATATTCATTACAACGTTGTAAACACCGACCTCGCAGTTTACTGAAGATATATTAATCCCAATAGTTTCACTATCATTGGCAGGTATTACTCCTGAAATCGGATCAACTATGAATCCAAGTGATTCTAACTCTCCATCGTCAATCATATACCACATCCTTGTTTCACCATCATAGATACCACGCCATAAATTCACACCGTCATGCGCCAGACCGCAGTGACCGCTGTTGACCGTTTCAAATTGCTGAACTAAATTGGCATTCCATTCATCATCAACCGAAAATTGATACATGTTTTCTCTATCGCTAAGCCAGAGATGTCCGCGTCTGTGATCGGGAATAGATTCAACACCATAACCGTCATCGCCTATCCATTCATTGCAGTCGATAACCGCAATCTCTTCTGCATTATCCTGAAACTCAAAAACATGAACATCCCCTTCACCCCCACCGGTAGGATAGGTAATTGTATAGATATAGTTTTCATCACCTCCAATATGAGTCCAGGTCAGATCCGTTTGAATACGCCAATTACCAATAGCATTTCCTTGAGTATCGAATCGATAAACAGTATTGACATTATTGTTGTAACCACCCGCATAGAGAACTCCATCAACGTAAAACAAACTTAATATACCTCGAACAGCAACATTGACAACAGTTTCTTCGTTCTCAATATCATAGGCATAGAGACGGCTGTCCGACCAGGCTAAAGCCCACATCCACTGATTTTCAGGATCCCAAGCCAAGCCTACGGTGTTATAATACGGAACAGCAAGTTCAGCAAGGATTTCACCGGGCTCATCACGACGAGGACCGATTAACTGTTCTTCTTCATCAGATATTGCTTCGTAGTTGATGCGAAAAGCGACATTTTCATCACCACTATTTGTAAGTGTGAGTTCAATGTCTGTTTCGGCGTCCTGTTCTAAGGATACTGTTAATCCGAATGGATTGACCGAAACTTGTGCGAATGAGAAATCTGGCAGGATGAAAAACGTTAAGAAGACTAAAAATACAACACTTAGTGATTTCATGTTGAACTCCATTTTTCAAATGAAACAGGATTTTTTAGAGCAGTGCTATGTTTTCATGTAATGTCTAAAGAAAGGATGTTATTAATATATTATATACTTAATAATATTGCAAATAACAATTTTAATTCATTTCATTCTTGTGATCATTAATAAATGATCACAAGAAAAATCCCCCTGCGATTGCAGGGGGATTATATTGAAAGAAGTGCACAATCTAAACTTACTTCACAAGCATCACCTTCATCATCGAACTCTGCCCACCTGCCTGCAAGCGCAGCATATAAACACCACTTGGCATGTCTTTGCCGTCGAACATAACAGTGTGAACGCCGGAAACCTGCCTGCCCGATGTCAGCTCAGCAACTCGGCGTCCAGATACGTCATAAGCAGCAAGGTCAACAACGCCTGTCTCTAACAAGTTGTAAGACACTCTCATCTGGGAGTTGAAAGGATTTGGATAAGCGGATACTATGCCAAATTCCAGTGGTAATTCTGAAGCGCTGTTCAGACGAATAATCGTCAGCCCATCGGTCTTATAAGTCAGCTTGCCACTAAGAACCGTATAGGATGCATTCTGAAGTCCACTGTCAGTCAACAGTTTAACTTCCAAAGCATCACCGGAGATTGCGCCATCAATCTTTTCTGTTGACTGATCGTCTCCCCAAACCGCTATTCCACAAACTCCATCCTGAATGACGCCAGAACCTACCAACTCACCACCTGCATAAACTCCAACATCACCTTCTAAGCTTGCGTCAGTTGTTACCAAAAGACTCATGTTCTCACCCGTCACAGCATGAACAGGAAGCTGCCCGGGTTCATCGTAAACAGATTTGCTGCGAATCACAGAAGCGCTGCTGCGTTCTTCTTCCTCTTCAGGAACGTAAACAAGCCTGCAATCGGCGTCAACCTTGATGAAATAACCCTGACCTTCACATAAGTTGCCCATGTTGCTGAAATCGTCCCACTCAGGCAGACAGAAGTTGCCGTAACCATCCTTGGCGATGATCAGATGGTCATAAATGGTGGCAAGCGCTTCAGTTGCTTCTATTTCATAACGCGGATAGTAACTGACCAACTGCCAGCCTGAAGTCAAATCAATCGGGTCTTCTTTAAGAACCGATTCGCCGGCAATCGTTAATGTGGCAGCCTCAGCCATCAGCATCTGGAAGCCATCCCATGAGTTCCAGGCTTGAATGTTGTTGAAGTCGTAAGCCGGACGATAGAAATCACCGTTGGTGTTCTTCATCATAATCATTGCGCCGGTCGTTACAATACTGTCAACCAATCCTTCGATGTTTTCATTATCATTAGGCTGTAGGTTCGTTGAAATAGTGTTCCAG
>JAIPJL010000009.1 GCA_021734165.1 bacterium
GGCTATGATCAGATGGTCATAAATGCTGGCAAGCGCTTCAGTTGCTTCTATTTCATAACGCGGATAGTAACTGACCAACTGCCAGCCTTCGGTCAAGTCAATCGGGTCTTCCTTCAGAACTGACTCTCCGGCAATCGTCAACGTGGCAGCTTCAGCCATCAGCATCTGGAAACCCTCCCAAGAGTTCCAGGCTTGAATGTTGTTGAAGTCATAAGCAGGACGATAGAAATCACCGTTGGTGTTCTTCATCATGATCATAGCCCCACTATCAACTATAGCAGCGACAAGTCCTTCGATATTTTCATTATCATTTGGCTGTAGGTTCGTTGAAATCGTGTTCCAGCCGATATGGAGATCAATATCGCGGGTCGTCTGAACTCTACCTTCGACAACGCTCAATGTTACATCAAGAGCAGTTTCAGAGCCAATACCGTCATGCATGAAAACAACTTCACCACGGAAATCATTATCGGTCGGAAGTCCCGTAGCGTCGAGTGTTAATACAAAGCCCTCGTGCTCATCAGGCTCTATAACGCCTGCGGTTGGCGTAATCTGGAACCACTCTTTTCTCGCTGCAAGCTGCCAGATATTCAATCTATCAGGATTCTGAACCAACGACACAATCACCCAACTGTAAACATCAAGCTGATTGGTGATCATAATACCGCTGGGACGTCCGTCACCAACATCAAAGTACTGTGCAAGCATGTACTCACCTGTCGCAGGGTTAACCTTGAAAGCATCAATACCGACATTGTCGGGACCTCTGCAGAAAACGTAGAGATAGCAGTCATCCGGATCGTCAGGCCAAACGCCAAGTCCGTAAATACGCAGTTCAGCAGGACGCCGGTAGGTCTCTACAACATCACCATCGCGATTAATGGCAAAGATGTCGGTAGAAATATCGGAAGCTAATAATACTTCATCAACAGGATCCCAGGCAAGCGCGCGTCCTTCAAGATTAGCGTCAACAGAAAATTCTATTTCAAGGTCACCTGCAGTGGTGAAACCGTAGAATGTTCCTTCAACAGCTCCCCAGATCAGTTCACCATCGTAAGCGAGATCGCGCATTCCGTAACGGTCATCAACAAACTGATCGAACTCATTGACGACTTCCATATCTGTATTAAGAACGTATATTTTGTTTGGATTATTACCGTTGTTGCCGCCTGAGATGAAGAACCGGTCTTCGGCAAAAACAGCGCCTGCAAGCATGTCATCACCGCAGGCATCCTGGATTTCATCGGTTTGACGTAATTCAAACGGTTCAGCGTTTGCATCACCGAGCAGTCTTCTGTCAACCGTATAGGTCAGAGGTCCGTTACCGTCGTTATCGATCTGAAATTCAAATTCATGCGTGTCACCTGGTTCAAGCTGCATGGTGAACTGACGTTCGCTCGGTGTGCACTCGGAATGAAGCAATTCAACATTAAGTTCGTAATCTCCTTCATCATCAATTTCAACCGTTTCAGTATGTGGTAGAAAATCGGGAGCGGTAAAGAGAAATTCATATTCTCCAAGGTGCAGATTTGTAAATTCATATTCACCGTCATTGTTGCTGCCACGCTTAATATCATAAGGTGTTATCGTCACCAGGGCGTCATCAACCACGTTATCATTTCCAGCGTCGGTAACTATCCCGGTTATGTTATAAACCGGTGTATTAACTGATAAAATGGCTGGTAACTCGAGCATAATAATATCATTATCTTCAGGGTCCACAAACTGCAATATGCTGTAATAATAACCATCATCTAAACCCTCAGTGTTAAGCTGAAGCGTTATTTCCTGTTCGCTGTTTGCCTCTATAACTCCTTCTTCAGGATCCGGGATTATCCATGTTACCCACCCCTGTGGAGGACCGAAGCCAATCGCATATCCTTCTTCCGGCACGACTCCTTGTTGCATACACCAACCATGTTCACCGTCACCAAGGTTAACGCCTATGTTTACTGCCTGCCCATTATTATTGCCGTATTGAAATTTTGCCAGACCATTGTCGTAAAGAACAATTTCGAGCCAATTAGTTCGATTACCATGCCACATTAAAACGGCATAGTCATCTTCACTTGTCCAGTACCATAAATCCGTCGTACCTGTATGGTCCATCCCATAAGCTACGATAGTATTTCCGTGTTCAGCGTTGGCGTCGGCTCGCATGGGATAGTTAGGAACATCTCGATAGGTGTCGTAATCCTGCCCACCATAAGTGAATGACATCCATCCATCAGAGCTAAAATAGACTTGGTCGAATTCACGGTTCCAGAACGGAAAAACGAAACCGAGATCCAAAGAGCCGGTATTACCGTCATCCTGGATCGTCCAGTCTTCTACATCATCCCATTCGCGGATATCAATCCATTCAAATTCCGGTCCATCATCCTCATCGTTATCACGCCATTCATAATCCATATCGTCCGGATCACTGCGATCATCACGACGGGGTGGTATGATCCTTTCATTTTCCTCTTCCGCCAGATCTATCCCCTCAACCTTAATCTTGAATGGTACATCTTCATCACCACTATTAGTGACTACCATTTCGATTTCAGCCTGAGCAGCCGCTTCCATTGATGCAGCAACGCCATCCGGATCGACGGATAACTGCGCATAAATGATATTCATTCCTGAAAATAACAGGATGAATAGAGTAATTAGTAAAATTTGTCTCATGTTAAACTCCGTACATATAGATAATTTGTTAGGAAACAATGTAAGTTCTGTGTGTAGAATGTCGAAAAGTAAAGCGAGGTGCAGCTCCTGATGGTACTAACGTCCAAATATAAGAATTTTATAAAGTATAATCAATAGCAATTGCCGTAAACAAGGCATTTAAACTCCGTCAATGATGTATTCAAAAAGTACAAATTTGTAACCAGAGACCATATATTATAAATATCCTTTATTGCGCATTTGCTTGTGATCGCTAATAATTTATATTATCTTTTAGATTGGCTGAGCTTGGAGCGCAAGACTTTAGAATTTGACAGGCGCCAAGTTTTAGTTCATTATTTCCATTTAATATCGAGAAATACCATGAAGTTGAATTATATGAAATACGTTTTAACAGGCATTTTACTTCTTGTAGGTTTGACGTCTTTAAACGGTGAAACTCAGCGTGACGTTGTCGGATACTGGACGTTTGATCTAAATCCCGGTTTTAACCTCGTAAGTTTTCCGGTTTTACCGGATCATACTTCACCACAGGATGTGATTGGTGACAGGTTAGGCAGCGTTGAAATAACCTGTTGGGATGAACAGCTTGGGCGTCATCGCTGGGGGCGCTATGAACCTCAGTCAGGGCGATGGATAGGCGATCTATACATGCTTGACAGAGGGGTTGCCTACTGGATTAATCTGCTCGAAACGGATGAACCACAACGATTGATTGTCACCGGTCATCCTGAATTATATACTAAATTCCGCTGGTCAGGGATGCGAAACGGCTGGAATTACTATGCGCCAACTTTCGGTTGTGTACAATCATTCGATGAACTACCTCCTGATAATTCAAAAGATCTGCTGGTAGCGTGGGATAATAATCAATCTCAGTTTACGCTTGCAGAAGCAGTTCCAGGAAGAGAATGGCGCTCAAATAAAATCCAATCTATCTTGCCTGATCAGGCATATATAGTATATCTAAACCAAAGGGTTTTGCGAACTGTAGGTCCGCCTACTCCAGCGGAATACATGCTTGATTTGCTGGCGGACAATGATGAATATTACGACGAATACGGCAGGAATACGGATGGCTCAATGATGTACGATGTACCGCCACACCCGTTGATCGTCAGCAACAAAGAAGGACTCCCGGTTTGTTTATCTAACGGTGGAATTTGCTCCGGAGACTTTAACGTTGATGTAATCAGGGAAAAGCTCAGAATTGGTGTCGGTGGTGAATTGGAGTTAGTAACCGAGGTTGTTGACAGGTTTGAGATAGCCTCGAATGAGGCGCAGGAAGGCAGGTTTAGCGCAGTGCTTACGATTGGCGCGAACGACGGAATATTTCCCGGAGATCGTATCTACCTGGTTGCAAAATCAGGTCACGCCGAAACGCGTTCCACCTCATTTGAAGTGTCGGATGATGACTGGATGCTTGATGATATCAGCTTCCCCGAACCGATGACATCACCTGATGTTCCGATAGAAACTCCAGTGGAATTCTCAATTGGCGATCCCTATCCAAATCCTTTCAACGAGCGTTTTCAGATCGAGTTCAATCTACCCCAAGCGTCAACGGTTACTTATAGATTATACGATATACAAGGTCGTACAGCTATAGATGAAACGCGTCCTTTCCAAACAGGCGCTCATCGTTTGACAATAAGTGGTAGAGACCTTGTTTCGGGCATCTATCTGTTTGAGGTTACAACTGGACAGAAACGCGGCATTGCTAAGGTTGCGTTTGTGAAATAAAGTGTGAAAGTTTGAAAGTATAAAAGTATAAAAGAAATCCCTCTATTTTAAGAGGGATTTTTATTGATTATAGCGCCGTTATGTATCATCGAGTTCTTTGATATATTTAGAACCGAAGCCCGTCATTCCTGCGTAGGCAGTAATCCAGACAAGCTAAGTATTTAATAATGCTGATGATATGGATTCCGGTTTTCACCGGAATGACACTAAAAGGCAATATCTCAAAGAACTCTTCCTCAAGTGAAGGGAAATCATTTTTACTTAATACATATCACTTCACAAGCACAACCTTTCTCACTGACACATCATTTCTACTCTTCAATCTGATCAGATATATGCCAGCCGAAAGCCCGGAATTGTCAATTTCCATAGCATGTGAGCCTGCGATTTGGCTACCATTTAATAAAGTAGTAACCTCCCTGCCGGTGATGTCGAACAACTGTAAACTCGCATCCGAGTTGACAGGCAGGTTATAACTCACCGTAACCGCAGAATTGAATGGATTAGGAAATATATTTGATATTCCGAATTCGGAAGGCGTCATCTCATTTTCATTTACTGCATTTCCCTGATTGTAGAAAAATGCGCCCATATCGACTCGTGTTTCGTCGGGATCTTCGGGAGATTCGGGATCACCTGCATCAATACAAGGCGAATCAGCAGTAAGATGATAATCGCCTTCATCTGGATCAACAAAGAGTGGATCATCCTCAAGCATTCCCTCGCCAATGTTCACAACACATAACTCTCCAAATGTCGAAATTCCCATACTCCCGAAATGCAAATCAGTATAGGCTATATCAAACCTGTTTTCACCCCTATCACCGTGACCGGAATAGAGATAAATCTGGTCACCATTGTTACCCCAAACGATACTGTTTAACATATTTGTTCTGATATCGTTACTCAATGTATGCTGCACCCAACCCGCTCCGCTATTCGCAGCTATCGTGACATTTGTTAAAAATACTTCCGACACACCGTCCATTGCTACTCCCCCAACTTCATCGGCAACATTTCGAGCTATAAGAACATTTGTCATTTCGACTCGATCCCCGCGGGATATATACACACCGGCGCCTAAGCTAGAAGCGTAATTACCGGTGATTGTAATATCCCAGAGTTCTAATTCTGTAACTCCGGAGTTCAATCCGCCGCCTTGCCTTGCTGAATTTTCTTCAAACACAATGTCTCGCAGTATAAAACTCTGATTCCCTGAGCAATATAAACCTCCGCCATCTGAGGTTGCTTCATTTTCCCTTATAATCAGATTCTGAAGCGTTGACAACGAATTTCGACAAAAAATACCTCCGCCTTCGTAAGCGCTGTTCCCACTAATAATCAAATATTGCAGTGTTGGAGATGAATCCTCACAGAAAATACCTCCCCCATTCCAATCTTCTCTGCCGTTCATTATTGTAAATCCTGATAACAGCGCATCTGATGACTCACCCTGATCGAAAGTAACGACACGATTCTCGCCACCACCGTCGATAACTACTTTAGATGGATCATCGGGATTACCTATAACGGCGATATTTTTACCATCGAAGTCGATATTTTCGGTATATTCCCCTGGCTGAACAAGAATTGTATCACCATCCGCAGACCAGCCAATAGCATCCTGAATGGTTTCATAATCAGCGGGGACATTGAGGATGTAAGCATTTGTTGGTGTAATCATGGTGAGGAACAACATCAAAGTAATCAAAGGTAGAAGTAAAACATTCATTTCATCTCCTGAAGATTTGCAGTAACACATGGATTATATGCGGTGAATTTTGACTGAAGCTAATTTAAAATAACTGAATGCAGATTCAGAAGCAATAACTGAACGGCTAAAATATAATTATAATTGATAAATCACATCGTAAAACACTAAAAATTTAGGGCATCGTTAAATGAGATTACTTTTCCCGCAAGATATTAATTACTTAAATTTTACTTCACCAGCAAGAGTTTCTCCGTCACGCTGAATTCACCTGCCTGCATGGTGCATAAGTACATACCTGCAGGATATTGACCAGCATCCCACGTCAGGTTGTGTCGTCCTGCATTCAGACGGTTATTAAAAAGAATCGCTACCGATCTGCCCGAGAGGTCACAGATGTTTATTGAAACATCGCTTTTATAAGGAAGATCGAAGCGGATGTTTGTTGTCGAGTTAAAGGGATTAGGGAAAGCAGGCTGAAGAATGAAGTTTGTTGGCTGTAGATTATGGTATTGAGATGGAACTGAGACAGGATCGGGACCTGTTTTTACCAGCCAGAAATCGCCTTCTCCAGCGCCAAAGGACCAGGTGTATCCCGCCAAGACAAAACCACCAGTTGCAGTTTGAATTATTGAATAAAATTCATCTCTTCTCTCGCCAGCAAAGGTCATCGACCAAAGGGAATCCCCTTCCGCATCAATCCTTAGAAGTATCCCTCCAGAACCAGTGCAAGCTCCTGCAATGGCGTAACCTTCATCTGTCGTATGAATCATTGATAAACAAGCTTCATTATATGGAATTTCGAATACCCTTGCCCACAATGAATCACCATCAGCATCACTCTTAACTACCATAATATCCTGGCGTCTTTCAATTATACTCCCTCCCAATAGAAAGCTCCCATCGGTAGATTGAACCACTGAGAAGCACCAATCTACATAGATACCACCGTATGTTTTTAACCATACAGAATTACCATCAGTATCAGTTTTTATTAACAACATATCTTCTCTGCCTGCACCAAAAGATCTTGTATGACCTGCTAAAGCAAAACCTTCATCCTGTGTTTGAATCATTGAATAGCAATAATCTGTTGAGTCTCCTCCGAATGTTCGCGACCAAATAGAATCGCCGTCAACATCGGTCTTAATTAACCACATATCAAATTCACCAGAACCGAATGATTTAGTATGTCCAGCTAAGATATAACCTTCATCTTCTGTCTGGATTATTGAATAACAGCAGTCCGTTGAATCTCCTCCAAATGTTCTCGACCATAGGGAATTACCCTCAGAATCAGTTTTAACTAGCCATATATCACTCTCCCCAACACCAAAAGAATATGAATATCCTGCTAAGGCATAACCACCATCAGTTGTTTGAATTATTGAATAACACCTATCATTATCTTCTCCTCCGAATGTTCTCGACCAGAGTGAATCGCCATCATTATTGGTTTTAACCATCCACATATCATAACCACCCGCACCAAAAGATTCAGTCCAGCCTGCTAAAACAAAGCAATCATCAGTCGTCTGAATCATTGTTTTACAATTGTCGTCTTCAGTACCTCCATAAGTTCTCGACCAGAGGGAGTCCGGCTGGGCTTTTGCTGCTGTTGCAAACAAAGCAACAATGAATAATAAGATTATGTTACGCATGGTCGTTCTCCTTGTAATTGGTTAGGATTCGTCTTTATTTAACCACTAAGACACAAAAACACAAAGTTATTGTTTTCTGTCAGGTGACGCACCTGACAGCACTCTTAAGAGTTTAGAGTTAGAGACACTTCGTGGTCAACCTTCAGGTTGTAAAAAAGACACACTAAAGTGTGAACTCTGAACTTTAATACTAACTCAACAACCCCAACTTCTCTTCCGCTTCAGTCAGTTTATCTCTCAGGCTTTGCAGTTTCTGACGTTCGTTGGCGACGACCTGCTCAGGGGCTTTAGCGAGGAATTTCTCGTTGGCAAGTTTCGCTTCAACGCCTTTGATTAACCCCTTGTAATGTTCGATCTCTTTAGTGAAATGCTGGCTCTCTGCTTCGGTGTCGATCTTTGCTATAACATGAACCGCGCAGAATCTGTTTATGCAGGTGTATGCCATTTTAGGAATATCTTCTGAGAATATGATCGAGGATGAACATGTCAGCGCCGAGAATAATTCTTCATTGCGATTGATGACATCACGAGTAAGTTCGTCATCACCCGAAATAATCACTTCGATTGCCGTACGTGGTGGAATCTGATGCTCGGATTTGATCATCCTGGCGCTTTCGACGTTGCGTGAAAATATCTCGAAGTCTCTTTCAATGCATTCGTTTCGTTTGAAATCATCCGCTTTCGGAAACGGTGCCCATGAAATGCTCGGAGCAAAAGGCTGCCCTTGGGATGTTTTCTCAAGCTGTGGAGGCAGATTGTCAGGATAGAACTCACGCAGATCCTGCCAAAGCTGCTCAGTGATGAACGGCATCCCCGGATGCAGTAAGCGCAATGCAGCCTCGTAAACTGCCACTGCCAGCGAAAGCGTCTGTCGTTTAACATCATCGGGAGTTTCCGGCGTCAATCTGACCTTGATAAGCTCCAGATACCAGTCGCAGTACTCCTTCCAGAGGAAATCGTAAAGCCCGGTCATGCAGTCGTTCAACCTGTATTTATCAGCGTTTTCGATGTACTTTTCGGTCACATCACTTAGTCTGCTGACGATCCATTTGTCCGGCAGAGGAGCATCATCAGGCAGATCAAAGGGATTCTCTATCAGTAGTTTTTCATCAAGCCTGTCAATGTGCGATCTCAGGAAACGATAGCTGTTCCATATTTTGTTAGCGAAATTCCTGCCGCCTTCGAAGCGGGACGGAGTCAGCCTGATGTCCTGTCCTTCGGATGCGAGTGCGATCAACGTAAACCTCACCGCATCGCTGCCGTACTGTTTGACCATATCTTCGGGATCGATGCCGTTGCCAAGCGATTTGGACATCCATCTGCCAAGCTCATCCTTGATCATGCCTGTGATATAAACAGCGCGGTACGGGACGTCTTTCATAAATTCCATACCGGCGATGATCATCCTTGCCACCCAGAAGAAGATAATGTCGTAGCCTGTGACGAGTACATCGGTTGGATACCAGTACTTCAGCGCATCCGTTTGCTCAGGCCAGCCGAAGGGCGAAAATCCCCACAACCAGGAGCTAAACCAGGTATCCAGCACGTCCTCGTCCTGCTTCAGATTTGCAGAGCCGCACTTTGGACACTTGTCGGGAGTGTCAACACGTACTATGATTTCACCGCAATCCTGACAATACCAGACCGGTATACGGTGTCCCCACCAAAGCTGCCGGGATATACACCAGTCGCGGATATTCTCCATCCAGGCGTAGTAAACCTTCTCCCAGCGCTTAGGATAGAACTTGATGCTGCCGTTGCGGACGGCTTCTATGGCAGGCTCCGCGAGAGGTTTCATCTTCACAAACCATTGCAGCGACTGATAAGGCTCGATCATCGTCTTGCAGCGCTGGCAGTGACCGATTGACGTTTTGTAGTCTTCAATCTTTTCGAGTAAACCACGCTCACGCATTGCTTCGACAACTGCTTCGCGTGCTTTGAAACGATCCATGCCCTTAAATTCTGAGCCGGCATTCTCATTCATCACGCCTTCTTCGTCCATGACAATGACAAAATCGAGGCCATGGCGTTGCCCCATTTCAAAGTCATTCTGGTCGTGCGCGGGAGTAACTTTAACCTGCCCTGTACCAAATTCTGGATCTACAAACCTGTCCTGGATAATAGGAATTTCACGTTCAACAAGCGGTAAAATAACTTTTCTATCCCAGAGATGCTTAAATCTTTCGTCCTTGGGATTAACAGCCACCGCAGTATCACCGAGCATGGTTTCGGGACGGGTGGTGGCGACGGTCACGTATTCTACCCCCCCCTTAATTCCCCCCCTACTCTGTAGGGGGGGAGTGGGAGCGATTGGATACTTAAAATACCATAAATGATGATCGTGATCCTTGTGATCGACTTCCTCATCTGAGATAGCCGTTCGACAGCGGGGACACCAGTTGACGATGTAATGTCCGCGATAGATCAGATCTTTCTCATAGAGGTGAACAAACACCTGAGCGACTGCTTTAGAAAGTCCTTCATCAAGTGTGAAGCGTTCCCGCGACCAGTCAGCGGAATCACCGAGCAGACGTTTCTGTTGGAAAATACGATCACCGTACTGCTTTTTCCACTCCCATGCGCGTTCGACGAATTTCTCACGTCCAAGAGATTGACGAGTTATGTTCTCTTTAGCGAGCGTCTGTTCGACCACATTTTGTGTAGCAATACCCGCATGATCTTTACCCGGCTGCCAGAGTGATTCAAATCCCTGCATCCGTTTCAGGCGGATCAGCATATCCTGTAATGCATCCTGCAGCGCATGACCCATGTGAAGCTGTCCGGTGACGTTAGGCGGCGGCATCAGGATGCAATATGGTTTCTTACCTGTATCTGTTTCGGTGCGAAACAGGTTGTTGTCTTCCCAATAGCGATACCATTTGGTTTCAACTGCTTTGGGATCATAAGTTTTTGAAATGTCAGTCATTTGTTTTACTTTAAATTAAGTTAGTCCTTTTCAGGATCGTATTTTCTGTAGTTCATCAACTTACCTAAATTTTTAACCACAGAGGCACAAAGACACAGAGAATTAGGGTGTCGTCACATGTCCTCGAAACCTTTAAAACATTACCTCTTAGTATCATACCTGCGAAGGCAGGTATCTATAGTTGTTTAATATTTATGTACTTAACTCTTTTAGATTCCTGCCTACGCAGGAACGACATGCCTAATTTTCGATTAATTCAAGAGGTTTTCTCTGTGACTTTGTGTCTTCGTGGTTAAATAAAAAACCGGCTCGGAAACTCTCCCAAGCCGGTTGTTTCAAGCTCTTTTGCTTTTACATTAGTCTCAGCTTGAGCCACTCGGCGAGGGTGTTCCAGAATACGCCCAATACGACAGTAGGTACTACAGTAACAAGTGTCAGTACCGCTGTCAATTTCCCCATATTGAAAGAACCAATCCCACCGTCAGTAGCAGGCGTCGGATCATGCAGGAACATGTCACGGATAACCCGCACATAGTAGAACAATGATACCACCGAGTTGGCAATACCAATCAATGCCAGTGTCCACATCTGAGCTTTGACTACCGCAGCGAACAAATAGAACTTACCGATAAATCCAGCCAGAGGCGGCAGCCCTGTCAGGCTGAATAAAAAGACAGCGAGCGCCAATGCCGGAAGCGGATTGCTCTTTCCAAGTCCTTTGAAATAGCCTATTCCATCTCCCCCTAAGCGTCTCTCAACCAGATCAACGATAAGGAACGCTCCGAGGTTCATAAACAGGTAAACAACAAGGTACATCATCACAGCTTGAATGGCAAGACCGTGCAGTTCAGGTTTATCTCCTGAAACGATTACCGCAAATCCCATTAATATATATCCGGCATGGGCTATAGACGAATAGGCAAGAAGTCTTTTCAGGCTGTTCTGCCAGATTGCGCCCAAGTTTCCAACAGTCATCGTCATCGCAGATAAAAGCGTTATTAAACCAACGGCTGATATTCCATAGAACGGCTTAAGCGATGCGATCAGAGGAGCGATTCTGAACAAAGCCGCAAATCCAGCCGCCTTGGGTAACACCGAGAAGTACGCTGTAATTGAAGTAGGCGAGCCTTCATAAACATCAGGACACCAGAAGTGCATCGGAACCATGGCGATCTTATAACCGATACCTGCCATGATTAGAATAATACCCACCAGATGCGCAGGGCTTCCCGATAGTGCTCCCTTAAGTCCTTCAGTCATTTCGGCAAATCCGGTTGCGCCAGTTAATCCGTAAAGAAGCGAAAATCCGTAAAGCATCAATCCTGATGAGAATGCCCCATAGATCACATATTTAAGCGCGGCTTCACCGGATCTTGGATCATGTCGCCTGTATCCTGCAAGCACATACGACGGAATCGAAACCATCTCAAGCGCAACGAACAACGTAACGAGATCATTAGAACCGGCAAGTAAGAACATTCCCATAACGCTTGCAAGGACGAGGATATACGGCTCACCTTCTTTTTTAAAGGTGGATGCCATAATCCCAACGGCAATCAATGTAGCAAGCGCAAACAGCACCCGGAAATAGAGGGTTACTCCATCCTGAACGACCGCTCCGAACATATAAGCGCCGACCTTCTCATTACCGGCAAGTGATATTATTACCAGCGCCACTAACAGAATTGACCCACCGATGGCTGTTACGATGCCTCGCTTCCGCCGTGCAATGAGTTCAACGATCAGCAGTACTAACAAACCACCCGCAAGTACAAGTTCGGGGATAAAAGGAGTTAGATTTAAGCCTGATGCAGGACTCATAACGGCGTTACACTCCGTACTATTTCACCAAGGTAGCAAAGTGATGAATTCATTAATCCCAATATCGGATGTGGCCAGATACCGAGGAATAAAATAACCACTGCCAGTGGTATCAACGTGAATAACTCACGTCCGTTAATATCTGATATATTTTCATATTTCGGATTTGTGGCTCCGAAGAACACCCGCTGCAATGTCCATAGCATGTAGCCTGCGCCGATGATTATGCCGAAGATGGCTATAATCGTGAAAGTGCGCCAGACCTGGAAAGCGCCTATAAATACCATGACTTCTGAAATAAAACCACTTAAGCCCGGTAGTCCCAATGCTGCAAAGAATGCAAATGTGGTAACTCCCAAATACCTCGGCATCACGTTGGCAAGACCGCCAAAACCTGCTATTTCACGATGGTGGGCGCGGTCATATATGACGCCTACCAAAAGGAATAGCATTGCGGTAATTGTGCCGTGATTAAACATCTGGAAAACAGCGCCGTTCATGCCGGGATCGGTGAAGGCTGACATGCCAAGCATCACATAGCCCATGTGCGAAATAGAGCTGTACGCTACCAGTTTCTTCAAGTCTGTCTGCGCCATAGCGCAGAAGGCTCCATAGATGATGTTGATCGTCCCCATCAGCGCCAGGAACCATCCCAGAGCATGTGTTGCATCGGGTAGAATCGGGTAACTGATACGCAGCAATCCGTAAGTTCCCATCTTCAGCAGTACACCGGCAAGGATAACCGAAATAGCAGTCGGAGCTTCAACATGCGCGTCCGGAAGCCAGGTGTGGAACGGGAAGACCGGAACCTTGATCGCAAATCCGATGTATAACCCAAACCAGAGCAGAATTTTAATTCCGCTGATGGTCATGATACCACTATGATTGGCGCTATCCATCATGTGCAGCATGTTAAACGTATGCCCGCCGGTGACAGGATCCTTAACGTTGAAGAAGAACACCAGGATCACGATCAGCATGATCACCGAGCCGATCAACGTATATATAAAGAACTTGATAGCTGCATAAATCCGCCGCGGACCGCCCCAGATGCCGATCAGGAAGTACATCGGCAGCAGCATGATCTCCCAGAATACGTAGAAAAGGAAGAAATCAAGCGCAACGAACGTTCCCATCATGCCTGTTTCAAGCAGCAGGAACATGGCGTGATAGCCTTTTACGCCCTTGTTAATACCCCAGGAAGCCGGTATGCAAAGGAAACAAAGCAGAGCTGTCAATAAAACCATCGGGAATGACAGCCCGTCAACACCGACGAAGTAGTTGATGTTGAATACCGGAATCCAGCTTGCCTGTTCGACGAACTGAAAACCGGCGAGCTTGTTTATGCCGAGCATACTGCGGTCGAACTGCGGGTAAAGCGTTGCGGTGATTACCAGCACAATAAAGGTTGTCACCAGCGCAGTCCAGCGTATCAGCTTATCGTTATCCCGCGGCAGAAAGGCGATTATTACAGCGCCAAGCACGGGTAAAAATGTTATCAGTGTCAGGGGACCCATAACTGAATATTTACTCTATGTATTTTACTTTAATGAAATTACTTGTTTAACTTTACTACTAAACCGCTTGATCCTCTGGAGGAATAAGTGGTGTTAGAAAGTCTATAAGACGAGGAATATCTGAGGTTACAGTATTCCACACTTCATCTATATCGACTTTGTGATACTCATGAATTAATTTATCACGCATCCCAGCAATATCCTTCCATTGAACTGGTTGATGACTTGATTTGAATCCATTTGAAATATGCTTTACTGCTTCACCCATCAAGAGCAGTTGATGTAAGACCGCCGATTGGGTTTTCGCGTCATTAATAAAGCTTGGATAATCAATATCTTCCATGAACGCAACAATAAGATGTGCTGAATTTAATATATCAAGAAGATATGCCTCTTCGCTACGCGGCATAGTATGACTCCGCACTCTCAAGTATAGACTTGCGGCGTATCCAATTTGGACTATCTTCAATAGAACGTCTTGTCATCAGATCAACTCTTCGACCTATGATAGAAGTCAATTCATCTTCTATTTTATTATGGTCGAATAAACTCCATCTGGCGTCGGATGCAAACGTCACCAACACATCAACATCACTGTCATCATTGAAATCATCTCGCAACACCGAGCCGAAGAACGACAGTTCTACGATCTTCCACTTCTTGCAGAATTCAACGATCTTTTCATGTTTAATCGGTATCTTGATGCTTATCATAGCTTTCACACTTTTATACTTTTACACTTTCGAACTTTCAAACCACTTTCATCAAAATAAACAAACCTATAAACACCAGCGTGTACCAGACATAGCGCTGAAGCTGTCCAGCCTGGAAAAGCCTGACGATCCTGCCGAAGATACCTACGATCCAGGCTGTCAGGTTAACAAGTCCGTCAATGATGTGATTGTCAAACCAACCTTCAATCATAGCATATACTCTACCCAGCCAGGCTGCGCCATTCACAATACCGTCGATTATGTACAGGTCGAACCAACCTAATACTTTTGCGAGTCCTATCGTGCCATTGATAGCTGTTGCTCGATAAATTTCGTCAGACCACCATTTGTTGAACATGCCCTTATAGATTATTCCTAATCGCTTCTGCCATACTGCAGGGTCCAATGCCTTCTTCTTCCAGTAGTATCCTGCGGTTGCAATTAAAATTCCGGAAAACGCCAGAATAATAGAAATGATCATTGCAATGTTATGAGCCTTGTGATGAACGTCATGGTGAGCGTCGTGTTCAACAGCATGTGCGGTTGCGCCAGCCGCATGTGCGGTGGTATGAGTTGCTTCTTCTTTATGTTCTTCTTCCGCCAGCTTTTCCTCAGTCAGTGTGCCGTTATGGACAATTGCAAGAGGTTCGTTTTCATGGTGTATTTCTTCGGAATGCTCAACTGACGTTTCAGTTGCTGATTCGCCTATTACTTCAGCAACAGGCTCTGTGTGCTCAACATGTTCAACTATCTCGATTTCTTTAATCGGTTCAATTGCTTCTTCATTATGTGGAAGAACAAGCTCGTAAGCGCGGGGAGGATTCGGGAAAAGCGTAGCAAACCAGCCGTTGCCTGCATTGAAAGGATTAACTCCTGGCGCTACAAAGAAAATAGAGATACTAAGCGACGCCAGCACCACCAGTGGTAATGTCATAGTCCAGGGTGATTCGTGAACTTCCGCTTCGGCTTTTTCACCAGGTCTAAACGTACCGAAGAAAGTCAGATAGATCAATCTGAACATATAGAAAGCTGTCAATATAGCTGCCGAGAATCCCAATACCGGTAAAATCCAATGTTTAGGATGCATCATTGCAAAGGCAAGTGAACCACCGAGTATTGCATCCTTCGAGAGAAAACCTGATGTTAATGGAACACCTGACAGAGAGATAGTTGCTATCAGGAATGTCCAGAAAGTCAAGGGCATCAGTTTTCTTAATCCCCCCATATTGCGCATATCCTGTGCATCGGCGTCTGAATGAATATGATGCAAAGCATGATGCATGGCATGAATGATTGAACCAGAACCAAGGAACAAACAGGCTTTGAACATGGCGTGTGTCACCAAATGGAAGAAACCAGCCATATAAGCTCCGGCTCCGAGCGCCATAACCATGTAACCAAGCTGAGACAATGTAGAATAAGCAAGTACACGCTTAACGTCATTCTGAGCTACTGCAATTGTAGCTGCAAACAGAGCCGTAAAACCACCGATATAAGCAATCACCAGCGAAGCATCTAACGTCAATATCACAAATAATCTTGCTACGAGATAAACGCCTGCCGCGACCATTGTTGCGGCATGGATGAGCGCTGAAACAGGCGTCGGTCCTTCCATTGCATCCGGCAGCCAGACGTGCAGTGGGAACTGTGCGGATTTACCGATAGCTCCACAGAACAGTAATACTCCAGCCGCTGTCAACAATCCACCAGACAACTTACCGGCAGTCACGCCGGCAGCGATCTCGTGAAGGTTAAGCGTTCCAAGGGTTGTAAAAGTAAGCAGGATACCGATCAGCATCCCTGCATCACCAATCCGGTTTGTTATAAATGCTTTTTTACCTGCGTTGGCGGCAGAATCCTTCTCATGCCAGAAGCCAATCAAAAGATAACTTGATAATCCAACTAATTCCCAGAAGCAGTAGATCATCAGGAGGTTATCAACCAGCACCAGTCCGAGCATACTAAATGAGAAGAGGCTTAGGAATGCAAAGAATCTGGAATACTTCGGATCGCCATGCATATACCCGACGCTGTAGAGATGCACCAATGCGGAGATCAGCGTCACCACTACCAGCATCATTATGCCCATGTTATCAATGGCATAGCCGATAGTAAGGTCGTAATTGCCCCATTTCAGCCAGTTGAATGAATAGCTGACAAGGTAATCCGGATCATAGCTGCCCAGCATATACCTGAAAAACAAGTACAGCGATGCAAAAAGACCTGTCCAGATTGAGAACAGGGTCAGCCAGTCACCTCCGCGCGGCAGCCGTTTGCCAAGTAGTATAACGATGCCAAACGTAACCAGCGGCGCAACTAATATGTAAGTAACAAGTCCGAACATAATTTTTAAGTTTGAAAGTTACCAAGTTATCAAGTTTACAAGTTATGAATTTTGCTTATTAAAACTTGCAGACTTGTCAACTTTCTAACTTGTTAACTTCGTTTATCCCTGTAATAGATCAGCCTTATCAACCTGGCTGGTGGCTTTTATTCTGAAAATGTTAAGGAAAATTGCTAATGCAACGGCGGCTTCGGCCGCAGCAATGATAATTACAAACAACGCCGCAACCTGACCGTTCAGATTACCTGAAGAAAAATGGCTGAAAGTAACAAAATTAAGCGCTGAGGCATTAAGAATCAGCTCAATGCCCATTAAAACCGAAATGGCATTCTTGCGAGTCATAACCGCAAACAAACCAAGCAGAAACAGGACTGCTGAAACCATCAGGTAGATCGTCAGATTATACATGTTAATCCTCCGTCCTGAAAAATCTCGCCAACCGCATAGCGCCAATCAATGCTGAAAGAAGCAGAATACTCGCTGCTTCAAAGGATACCAGGTAATCAGTTAACAATAACTGTCCAAGTTCCTGAGTTGTCGGCCTAACAGCGCTGATTTTGATCTCCCACGGAGTAGTCAGAATCAGCATCAACAATCCGGCTCCAACCAATACAATAGGTATAACTGCCAGCCAACGCTGATGACTCTGTTCGGCGATGTTTAACGACATAACTTTACTGGTCAGGAACACGCCAAAGATGATCAACGTCAGAATACCACCCACATAGATCAGCAACTGCGACGCTGCCAGAAAGTCTGCCGCGAGATAGACGTACAGCGCTGCCACGCCAAAGAGGGTAAACAGCAGCGCAAAGACACTGTAAATGACCCGGCTATGGAAAACGACCACAATAGCCGAGCCAACCGTCAACACGACGAAACACCAGAATATCAGTTCACTTAAAAGTTGCATTTTTTATCTTAAAAACAAATTAAGGATTTTTCTAATTGTGTAATTCTTGTTTATGTGTATTATTCACGCACTAAACACTTACCGGCGTGAGAGTAAACACCCGTCCGTACCGAGTAGCTGTTTTTAGATCACCTCGTTGAAGCGCTTTGTGTACATCGTCTAACTTATTAGCATCATCCACTGATAAATATGGTGACCACTCGTCTTCTGTTTCTAATAGCTCAACATCCACTTCGGCAACATATTTGCCATAATGTATAAATTTGGTGTGACTCTTCTTTTTCATCTTCTTCTCCTCGTAAATCCAACCTCCCATAAATCAGGATTTGGTCTATATGCAGTGACGAGAACAGCAGGATTCGAATGCCCTTTAGGTATTCCCCAAAGGACATGCACAGGCTGATTATCGCTGTCCTTTTGAATAACTAATACACAGTGTCCTTTCGGATAATCTGGGTAATCTTCTACTACTACAGCGTTATTTACGTTTTCAATTACCTCACGAACAAAGATGTTATCTGCTGCCAATTCATCGTATCCATGCTCAGAAATTCTTACTAAGCCTTCCCGAACTAACTTTTTTATATGTTTAAGTATCAAACTCAAGTTCAGTCAGTAAATTATCTATAATAGATTTATTCAGTCTTCTCTTCTGCAGCATTTTCCCCCTCATCCTTCTTCACCACAGGCTTTTTCGGAACAGGTTTCGCGCCCGGTTTTGCACCACCGGCAGCAGCCTTGGCAGCAGCGGCTGCAGCCCTTGCTGCCTTTTTCTCCGCTTCCTGTTTTAATAACCGCTGCTTTTCTTCTTCAGGCATGTCGGCAAAGCTGATTTTCATCTCACCGCGCGTGAAAGTACACACCTCCTGCGGCGCTTCCCAGTGCAAAGACTTTGTTTCGCACACATCAACACATAACCCACAATAAACGCATTTGGAAAAGTCAATATCAAATTCAAGGATGTGCATCTGCTTGGGTTTACCCGATGGTAGCATGCCAAGGTCTTCATCCTTCCCGGCGCGGATGCCGGTGATGGTAAATATATTTACAGGACAGATTCGCTGGCACTTGTAACAACACTCGCACTCGCTAATTGTATTAACCAGTCTGGCACGGGCGCGTGGATACATCTCCTTAACAACCCGAGGATACTGAATAGTAATATTCTTCTCAAAAAGGTGTCTGAATGTAACCTGCATACCTGCAATTACAGTCGTTACACCGAGATATAAATCTTTGAAGTAGCCTGCCATCAGTCTATCTTATCCTAACTTTGTAATACTGCTAATAATGAAACTACCAGTACATTTGCCAGTGAAAAGGGAATGAATACCTTCCAGCAAATATGCATCAACTGGTCAACACGCAATCTGGGCAGCGTCCAACGCAGCCACATTTGTATAACGACTAATATCATAGCCTTAAGTACAAACCAACCAAGTCCTATTAGATTGTGAAATAGAATACTTGTTTCAGGTGAAATCTCCAGGAATGGTAAAGGCGCATGCCAACCGCCAAGAAATAATGCAACTGCAACACCTGAAACCAGAAACATGTTCGCAAACTCGGTAAGATAGAACATTGCGAAACGCATAGCTGAATATTCAACCTGGAAACCGATAATCTCGGATTCGCCCTCAGGCAAATCAAACGGTGTGCGGTTTACTTCAGCAAGACTTGACCAGAAATATATTACAAATGCTAAAATCGTGAAAGGCAGCAATAAAAAGCTGCCACCGCCTAAATGTGCCCCGAATATCGTCCAATTCCAGAAGCCACCGGCTTGAGCGCCAACTAACTCCTGCATGGAAAGGCTTCCTACTATAAGAATTGGAACCAGCAAAGATAGGGCAACCGGAATTTCATAGTTGAGCATTTGTGAAGCAGCTCGCATAGCGCCGAACAGCGACCATTTATTATTGGACGCCCAGCCTGCCATGATGATGCTGATAGTTACGAGCGATGAAACCGCAATCAGATAGTAAATACCAATATTCAGGTCAGTTCCAATCAAATTTGCAGACATCGGCAGCACAGCAAAAGCTGCCAGCGATCCGGTAAAAGCGATGTATGGAGCTAATTTGAATAACGGCTTATCAGCAGCATCGGGAACCACGTCTTCTTTTAACAGCAGCTTAAGCATATCCGCAATGGTCTGCGACCAGCCATGCCAGCCGCCTGTTTCCATCGGACCAAGACGATCCTGAACATGAGCGGAAACCTTGCGCTCCAACCAGATTGCGACGAGTGCAAAGACCGATATAAAACCGATCATACCAACAAGGTAGATTGCGCTGATTATTATTTGAATGATGCTCATCTGTCAACATCCCCCAGCACTATATCAATCGATCCGATTAAAGCCACCATATCGGCAATTAAAAGTCCGGGTGCTATCTTTGGCATTACGCATAAATTGGAGAATGATGGAGCGCGACATTTCAGGCGATGTGGTTTTGCTTTGCCGTTTGAAACTATATAGAAACCGAATTCACCCTTCGGATGCTCTGTCCTGAAATAGATTTCTCCTTTAGGAACCTTGGAGAATGTCTTTGGAATGGCAGCCTGAACATCGTCCGTTTCCATCTTCTCAAGTCTCTCGACAGCTTGCTCGATAATCCGCATGGACTGAACGATTTCATTGACTCTAACCATATACCTGTCGAATGCATCACCAACCTGCCCCATTTCACCTGTTCCAACCGGAATATCAAAGTCGTAAGTCTCATATCCACAATATGGTTCGTTTTTGCGCAAATCCCAATTGACGCCTGCGCCGCGGATATTAGGACCGGTAACTCCATATTGTATGCATACATCAGCAGGAATAACCGCAACATTAGCAAGCCGCTCAACGAATATCTTGTTATAGGAAAGCAATTGGTTAAGTTCGGGAATCTTTGGTTCCATGTAACTTAAAAATTCACGTACCTTTCCTAACCACCCATCTGTTATATCATGTGAAAGACCGCCTATCCAGATATAGTTCAATAACAACCTGCCGCCGCAGATCTCCTCAAAAAGGTCAAGGATATGCTCACGCTGCTGGATTAAAAGCAGGAAAGGGGTCCAAGCGCCGATGTCGAGACTGTAAGCGGCTATTGCCACGCAATGATTGGCAATGCGGTTCAGTTCTGCAACCAAAACCCGAATTGTCTGTACGCGTTCTGAGATCTCAATACCGAATAATTTCTCGCAAGCCAATGCATAACCGAGGTTATTATTCATGCTTGAGCAGTAATCAAGTCTGTCGGTAAATGGTGAAATCTGTGGCCAAGTGCAGTTTTCAGATACTTTCTCAAAACAACGATGCAAATAACCAATGTGAGGCGTCCCTTTAATGATCATCTCGCCGTCGGTCTCGATCTCAACACGAAGTACGCCATGAGTGGCGGGATGCTGCGGACCCATCTGTACGTGCATCCGTTCACCGTGAGGATCCTCGAAATCCGCAAGCGCTGCCGCAATTTTATCAGGAGTCGGTCCAAGCGTCAGGTTCAGGTCGCGTATCTCGCTCACTTGACGTCTCCTTTCTTAATATCCTCAGGCAGTACTGCTTCTAATGGGATGCCATGCCATTCCTTCTGAGGTTCGTAATCCTTGCGCAACGGATGTCCTTCCCAGTCATCAGGACACAGTATGCGTCTCGGATCCGGATGACCTTCATAAGTGATTCCCATCAAATCGTAAGATTCACGCTCATGCCAGTCAGCCGTTGCCCAGATAGAAGAAACCGTAGGCATTACCGGATCTTCTTTAGTTGCAATACATCGTAGTGACACTTTATGTTCATGCTTCATTGAATACAAATTATAAACAGTATGCAGTTCATCACCCATCTCGATTCCGGACAGACACATCAAGCATTCAAAGTACATTTTTTCGTCATCGCGTAAGAATTTTGCAATCTTGGCAAGATGTTCACGAGGAACAACGACGAGAGGAACCGGAACATTCTCATCGAGTTGCAATCCTGAGTCAGGAAAGGATGAATGCAGATATTCGAATATTTCTTCGTTCGTCATTATTTGATAGCTCCATCGGTCTGAGCTGCCTGACGGGCGATGGTTTCTTTTTCAATAACCTCGCGCAGCTTGAGGAAGCCGTCAATCAGTGCTTCCGGACGTGGTGGGCATCCTGGGATATAGACGTCAACCGGCAGAACCATATCAACTCCTTTGACGACATGGTAACCGTATTCCCAATAAGGTCCACCTGAATTAGAACAGGAGCCCATTGAGATTACCCATTTAGGTTCAGCCATTTGATGGTAGAGTCTCACGACTCTTTCAGCCATTTTAGCAGTTAATGTTCCGGAAACAAGAAGACAATCGGCCTGACGGGGAGTAGGACGCGGGAAAATACCGAAACGGTCAAGGTCAAAGCGGGATGCGTTGGTCGCCATCATCTCGATAGCGCAACAAGCAAGACCAAACGTTAGAGGCCAGATGGATCTGGATCTGCTCCAGTTAAAGATTTTATCAACCGATGTAATTAAAACGTTAGGACCATATCGTCCTTCAATTATGCTCATCTTAATTCTCCTTCGCCGAACCGGCGGATGATCCTTTAGGACGAACCCACTCAAGATCACCCTTACCCCAGACATAAGCCAGACCGACGCCAAGAATAGCGATAAAGATCGCCATATCAATCCAGGCGAAAAGCCCAAGGCTCTTAAGATTCACTGCCCAAGGATAGAGAAATAATACTTCAACATCGAAGATAAGGAAGATCAAAGCAACGATATAGAAACGGGAATTAAACCGTATCCAGGTAGGACCAACGGTTTCTTCACCGCATTCATAAGTTGAGTTTTTAACCGGACTTGGATGCTGCGGCGCCAGCAGACGACTGGCAAGCACAGCGACAAAAACCAAGCCTATTCCACCAAGAAAGAATATCAGTATGGGAATGAAGGACACCCGTCGCCTCCAGCATTAAACGATAAATAAGATTTTAAGATAATTATTTCACAATTAGGATGCAAGTAATAGTCAGTTTATGTTGTAAAAGAAAAACAATTCTGCCAAATAATATCATGTTGCAGTCGTTCAATTGCGAGATGTGTTCATAGTGCGTTTTTTAGCGCTTAATTTTCAAATTTTAAATATAAAAACGAATCTCTCTTTAAATTTCTGTTCTTATCGTATATTATTATAAAGTGATTGTCTGGCGCAATATTAAAGCTGGAACCTGTAAATAATTCAATAGACTTAACAGGAATACAGATAGCGTATTAAATATGGATAATCAAATAATTAAAATACTGCTGGTGGATGACGAGTTCGCTCATACAAAGCAGATAATCAGGGCATTTGCCGGTCAAGATGATAAGTTTCACTTGACTACCGCTCACAACTTAAGTGAAGCTCGTGAACAGATCCGCTTCAACAATCCTCACCTTATAATTTCGGACATTGACCTTCCTGATGGAAAAGGAACCGATCTTATACACTCAATTGGTGAAGGCTACCGATACCCAACTATTATTATGACCAACCATGACGATCCTGAAGCAGCCTCAGAAGTTATGCGCAGTGGAGCGCTGGACTATCTCGTTAAAGCGCCTGAGATATTTTCTGATATGCCGCATATTGCCGAAAACGCATACAGACGCTGTCAGTTGATCGATGAGAATAAATGCAATATTAAGGCATTGCAGGAAAGTGAAGAAAAATACAAAAGCATTATAGAAAACTCGCTTGAAGGAATATATATAATTCAGGATTTAAAGATAGTATTCTGCAACCATCGCTTTGCAGAGATGTTTGGTTTTAAAGATGCTGAATTGCCCATAGGAAAACATATAAGTAAAATTGTCGCTGAGGAAGACTGGGAAAAGTTTTCAAAACGTGTGAGTAGTCATAATAACAACCGTGATAGTACAAAACACTTCACATTTACCGCTCGAAAGATGGATGGAACTGAGTTTGATGTTGAAACACTTGACTGTTATATAACATTTGAAGGAAATCCAGCTATCCAGGGAGTGATGCGCGATATATCGACGAACCGTCAATTGGAAGCTCAGTTACGCCAGGCTCAGAAAATGGAAGCGGTTGGAATCCTTGCCGGAGGAGTCGCACATGATTTTAATAACCTGCTGACAGTTATTTCAGGTCACAGTCAGTTGGCGTTACTCCAACTACAAAAGGATGATCCTTTCTATAATGATATTGCGGAAATTCTAAATGCCTCCAAACGCGCAACAAATCTAACGAGACAGCTCCTTGCTTTCAGTCGCAAGCAAAATCTATTGCCAAAGGTTCTCTATGTAAACGATATCATTGATGATATGAAACGGATGTTAGGACGAATTATAAGTGAGGAGATCACATTAGAGAATGTACTAACTGAAAAGTTGTGGAATACAACGGTAGATCCCGGACAGCTTGAACAGGTGATTGTAAACCTGACAATTAACGCCCGTGATGCGATGCCTAATGGCGGGAGACTTACTATTACTACCGATAATGTCATTCTCGATAAGAGATTCGTAAAACATCATCCGGGATCTGTTCAGGGGGAATATGTAAAAATTTCAGTAGCGGATACCGGACAAGGAATGAGTGAAGAGATCATCTCAAGGATTTTTGAACCGTTTTTTACAACCAAGGAAGTTGGCAAAGGCACCGGACTCGGACTATCAATGGTTTATGGTTTTATTAAACAAAGCGAAGGTTATATATGGGTTCACAGTGAAGTAGGCGTCGGTGCTACGTTTGAAATATACCTGCCAAGAACAACGAGCAAAGTGGATGAGATCATTGCTAAAATTGAGAAAAGCGAATCTCAGGGCGGTAAGGAAAAGATTCTGATAGCGGAAGATGACTTATCTGTAAGACATCTCGCAGCGCGTACATTGGAACGTGTAGGGTATCAGGTTTATGAAGCAGAATCCGGCGGTGATGCATACCTGTTATGTAAATCTATGAGCGAACCGGTGGATTTGATAATCTCTGATGTGGTTATGCCGAATATGGGAGGTCCGGAGATGGTTGAACTGATCCGGAAGGAACTCTGGCATGATATAAAAGTATTGTATATTTCAGGATATACAGACGATGCAATTGTTGAAGCCGGTTTCCTTGGTAAGGGTATTCCATACCTGTCCAAACCGTTCAATCTCAAAGATTTCACGCAGAAAGTACGTGAACTGTTGGATGATAAACCTGGTGAAGTCGAATTATCACTATGACACATTATTGTCATTAACAACAAAATCCCCCCTCGCAAAAGGGGGGATTTTCATTACTCGCAACTCGCAACTCTCGTCTTACCTGATCAATACTCCCTTGGTAACGAGATTCACATCACCAGCTCTCAACGTGAATATATAAACTCCTGTCGGCAGGTTATCAGCCGACCACTGTACAGTATGCCATCCGGCAGGCAGTTGTTCTGACATGACGGTCTCAATCAGTCTTCCCGAACCATCCCAAACCATCAAATGTATGTCAGACGCTTCCGGCAGTCCAAATTTTACACTGGCAATCGGATTGAACGGATTAGGATAGACTGGCTGTAAGGTGAATTCAATCGGCAGCGCTTCGTCTTCATCGGGAATGTTATTCACATTATTAACCACAATGTCAACTACCGTTTCAACCTGAGCTTCACCGTCGGAAATCGTAAATGTAGCTGAATATTCACCTGCATCATCGTAAGTCGGCGTCCAAGTAAACGTACCTGTGCCGTCACCGTTATCAATGAATTCAACTGCATCCGGTAAATTATCGGAATAGAGTTCTATTGTTAAATCATCAACATCCGGATCAGAACCTACGATGCTGAATTCGAGAAGTTCGTTCTCGTCGATCTCGACTGATTCTGGAATATCAGTCCATTCAGGAGGACGGTTAACATTACCGACAGTAATTATAACATCTTCTTCGGCATCAAACTCGCCATCTGAAATAATGAATGTTGCAGTATAATTGCCTGCATCCTCAAAACCAGGAGTCCAGGAGAAATCACCTGTTCCATCACCATTGTCTGTAAACTCCCAGCCATCTGGTAAATATTCTGTAGTAGCCTCGATAGATATGTTATCATCGTCAGGATCTGATCCAACAATTGTGAATTCGAGAAGTTCATTCTCAACAATATTAACAGATTGCGGAATATCTACCCATATCGGTGAGCGATTAGTGTGATTGACCGTGATTACAACTTCAGCATCAACATTATACTCGCCGTCTGAAATGGTGAAAACTACAGTGTATTCACCTGCATCGTCATAGCTCGGCGTCCAGGCAAAATCACCCGTTCCATCACCGTTATCATTGAATTCCCAACCATCAGGAAGATCGTCTGACTCGGCTGTTATACTTAGACTATCATTATCAGGATCAGAACCTTCGATACTGAACTCCAGTTGAGAATTTTCATCTATTTCTACAGACTCGGGAATATCAGTCCATTCCGGAGGACGGTTGTCGTCTCTGACGATGATCCTGACGTCAACGGCAACATCGAACTCCTCATCTGAGGCTGTGAGTGTCAATGTGTATTCACCAGCGTCATCAAACGACGGCGTCCAGGTTATCGTCATGGTGTTGTCTTCATTATCGTCGAACTGCCAGCCTTCAGGCAGATCGTCTGATGAAGCGCTTAAAGAAAGTTCGTCATTATCAGGATCGAATGCTTCAACAACGGCTACTACTTCTTCACCCTCCGTCAGTTCGACCTCTTCAGGAATATCAACCCATTCCGGTCTGCGGTTGCAGTTGCCGACTGCGATTAGAACTTCGATCTCATCAGAAGCATCATCGTCGGAAACCCTGAAAATAGGATTGTATTCGCCTTCATCTTCAAACGCAGGCGTCCAGACAAATTCTGCTGTGCCGTTTTCGTTGTCCGTAAACTCCCATCCTTCGGGGAGTCCGTCTTCATCAGCAACCGTCCAGGTTAAGGCGTCTTCGTCTGGATCTTCAGCGTTGAAACTAATTCGCAGCTCTTCATCTTCCTGAATATTGACACGGTAGGGATCACCTTCCGGTTCTGTAATAACAGGCTCGCGGTTGACATTATCGACGGTTATCACCAGTTCAATCGCATCACTGTGGTCATTGCCGTCTTCTACCAACATACGAGGATTGTATTCACCTTCATCATCATAACCGGGAGTCCAAACAAATTCAGCGCTTCCATCTTCGTTATCGATGAACTCCCAGCCATTAGGAAGTCCGCCGTCATCAATCACCGACCATGAAAGATTGTCATCCTCATTTGGATCTTCAGCAGTAAATGTTAGGCTGTACCTGCTGCCTTCGTCGATTGTTACCCGGTATGTTTCATCTTCCGTTGGTTCAATAATAACCGGAGGATCGTTAAATTCACCTGCTTCAACAGCGATGTTGACAGTCAGTTCATCAACGTCGTCCTCTGAATCAGTCACTCTGAACACCGGATTATAAGGAGCGTTTTCGGCATCACCGCGACTCGGCGTCCAGGTAAATACACATGAACCATTCTGATTATCATTTAATTCCCAACCATCAGGAAGATCGCCATCATCAACGACAGACCAATCAAGCTCGCGATTATCGTCCTCAATGTCGTATGCTTGAAGTTCTATCCGCAGTTCCTCGCCCTCGGTAATTTGCTCGTCGATCTCGTCCGGCATTGCACGTTCGTTTTCATCAGCGATAACCGGCGCATCGTTAACAGGGAGGATGTTTATTACAAATTCATCAGCAACGTCGTCATCACGGCGCGGAGGCAGGTTTATATAATTGATTCTTCCGGAGTTTCGGAGACTGCGACTGGTGATTGTATTACCGTTCAAATCATCAGCTTGAGCGCCGAATCTGACAACCATTGCCGCCTGTTGGTCATTGCCATCATCAGCGGCTATTACAATTTCATTTTCACCGAAGTAATTCTCTTCCGGTGTGAAATACAGTTCATGGCTTTGAGCATCAAGGTTGAGATTCAGATTCTCAATGTTGGTAATAATCTCATAAGTCAGCATATCACCGTCCGGATCATCGAATACTTCATCCAGATCGGCAATCAAAGTTTCTTCAGAGTCCTCATCTATCTCAATATCATCAATCGGATTGACCACTTCAGGCGGACGATTTTCACCTTCAACAATAATAAGGATGTCTGCTTCAACGTTATATTCACCATCCGACAGCGCCACCGTCAATGTGTATTCACCTTCATGCTCAAAATTCGTTTCCCAACTGAATTCGCCTGAGCCATTGTGATTATCGGTAAATTGCCAGCCTTCCGGTAAATCGTCGGATGACGCTTCTATTGTCAAGTCGTTATCATCGGGATCAGCGCCTTCAACTGTGAATTCGATTACACTGTCTTCAGAACCGACGACTTCTTCGGGGATCTCTGTCCAGACCGGCTCGCGGTTGCGATTGACAACTTCGAGGTTTAATGTAACTTCAATGCTTAAGGTTCCATCGGAAACGGTGAAGACAGGATGATACTCTCCTTCATCTTCGTAACCGGTTTCCCAGACAAAGTTACCCGTGCCGTTATGATTATCAGTAAATCCTGCTTCCTCAGGAAGACCTCCGCGATCCGTGATAGTGATTGAGACTTCATCTTCATCAGGATCGTGAACAATAACCTCGAAAGCTAATTCCTCGCTCTCATTGCAGCTAATCAATTCATCCGGATCAGGCGCATCCCAAACCGGCTCGAGGTTTACCTGTCCGACTCCAATTGTCAGCTCGACTTCTGTTTCAAGCTCGCCATCCGAAACGATAAATGTCGGTGTGTACCTGCCTTCGTCTTCAAAGTCTGTCTGCCAGGTTAAAACAGCAGTTCCATCCTGATTATCTTCAAATTCAATATCATCAGGCAGTCCACCAAGATCTGTCAGACTAATGCTTATGTCATCACTATCTGGATCGTGAGCGCTGATGTTAATAACGATCTCATCACCTTCGTCAGCGCGTATTGGCTCATCAGCATCGGGTTCGTTCCAAATCGGACGACGATTAACATTATCAACCATAATCAGCCAGTTACATTCATCTTCAAGTTCACCATCGGACACTGTGAACATTACATGGTATTCACCAGCATCATCGTAAGAAGATCTCCATGCAAAATTACCAGTACCATCTTCATTATCGGTAAATTCCCAGCCGTCAGGAAGGTCATCGGAGACCGCTTCAATAGTTAAATCATCACCATCCGGATCTTCAGCTTCAATAGTAAATTCAAGTAATTCATCTTCATTGATTTCCGCATCTTCCGGAATATCTGTAAATTCAGGCGCTCTGTTGACATTGTTAACCGTTATATCCACACCGGATTCAACTTCAATCTGACCATCGGAAAGTGTTAATAATGCAGAGTATTCTCCTGCATCATCGTAAGTGGGTGTCCAGGTGAATGTTGCCGATCCGTCTTCGTGATCTACAAATTCATAATCTTCCGGCAGATTGTCAGAAGTAAATCCAATCGATACATTGTCACCATCAGGATCGGAGCCTGTTACCGTAAATGAAAGTTCAGAATCTTCATCAACCTCAGCGCTCTCTGGTATTTCATCATCCCAGACAGGCGATCTGTTTATATGATTGACTGTAACCGATAATTCAGATTCAATCGCTATCTGTCCATCGGAGAGGGTTAATAATGCAGAATATTCACCTGCGTCATTATAGGTCGGCGTCCAGGTGAATGTTGCTGATCCGTCCTCGTGATCAACAAATTCATATCCATCAGGTAAATTGTCTGACGTGAGTTCAATAGTTAAATCATCACTATCCGGATCGGAACCGGTTACCGTAAACGAAAGCTCAGAATCTTCATCAACCTCAGCGCTTTCGACGATATCTTCCCAGTCTGGTGATCTATTAACGTGGTTGACGGTGATTTCAGTTTGGGCTTCAAGATCAAATTCTCCATCAGAAACAGTGAACAATACCGAGTACTCGCCAGAGTCATCAAATCCCGGTTTCCAGGCAAATTCGCCACTGCCATCCTCGCAATCGGTAAATTCCCAACCTTCAGGAAGATCTTCTGAGGAGGCAGTAATTGTTAATTCGTCACCATCCGGGTCTGAACCTGAAACTGTAAATTCAATCCACTGATCTTCGTCAAACTCAACGGTTTCAGGAACATCATCCCAAGCCGGTGTGCGGTTGACATCATTAACCGTTATTGATACAGCAGCTTCGCAATTATATTCCGCATCTGAAATTGTAAATGTTGCTGAGTATTCACCGCTGTCTTCAAAGCCGGGTGTCCATGTGAATGTTGCAGTTCCATCTTGATGATCCTCGTAATCCCATCCATCAGGTAGATCATCGGAAGCGGTTTCAATGGTTACGTCATCTCCATCAGGATCAGAGCCTTCAACCGTAAATGAGAGTTCTGAATTTTCATCTACCTCAACTCTTTCAGGAACATTATCCCAAACAGGCGCTCTATTGACGTCTCCGATGGAAATGACAACTTCCTCAGTGACATTGAACTCATCATCAGCGAGCGTAAATTCAACAGTATATGAACCTCCATCATCGTTAGTAGTCTGCCAACTGAAAGCACCTGTGCCGTCGTCATTATATTCGAATTGAGCGCTTTCCGGCAGTCCTCCACGGTCACTTATTTCAATCGTTATATCATCACCATCCGGGTCAGAACCTTCAACTGTGAATTCAATGAAATCCTCTTCAGCGCCGTTAATGCTGCGAGGAATATCAACCCAGCGTGGAGCTTGATTGACGTGGTTGACTGTAATCCGGATTTCAGCGCCAACGTTTAGATCATCGTCGGATACGTTCAGGATTAAGGTGTATTGCCCTTCATCGTCATAAGTAGGGGTCCAGTTGAAAGTGCCGGTTCCATCTTCGCTATCGGTGAACTCCCAACCTTCAGGCATATCATTTGAACTTGCTTCAAGCGTTAGTTGGTCGCCATCCGGATCGGATGCTTCAACCGTAAACTCAAGTTCACTGTTCTCATCAACATCAAGGTCTTCGGGAACATAATCCCATACAGGAGTGCGATTGACGTTATTGACCGTGATATTTACATTCCGCTCAGAGCTTAAACCACCATCCGTAACAAGGAAAGTTATCTGATATTCACCCGCATCATCGTAACTCGGAGTCCAGTTGAAAGTACCTGTGCCGTCTTCATTGTCTTCAAATGTCCAACCTTCGGGGATATCTTCTGAATTGCCACTGAGAGTCAATTCGTCACCATCCGGATCAGATGTTTCTATATCAAATGTAAGTTCCTCATTTTCATCTGTTTCAATATTTTGATCGAGATTAATCCAAACAGGAGTTCTGTTGACATTGTTGACTATCAACGCAACTTCTGTATCTGTTTCCAAATCATCATCAGTAGCGGTAATCACAACTGAGTATTCACCGGCGCTGTTATAATTTGTCATCCAGGTGAAAGTCCCGCTTCCGTCTCTGTTATCAGTAAACCTCCAGCCCTCCGGTAGATTATCCGAATTGGCGGTTATTGTAAGATCTTCATTGTCCGGATCGGCTGCTTCGACAGTGAATTCAATTCTGCTGTTTTCATTCACTTCAACGCTTTCAACAGCATCATTAAATACGGGCGAACGATTTACATTATTCACAGTAACGTCAACCCGTCTTGCAACATGAAACTCGTTATCTGAAATGGTGAAAATGATATAATATTCACCTGCATCAAAGTAATCGGGCGTCCAGCTAAACGCTGCCGTGCCGTTCTGATTATCGGTAAACTCCCAGCCTTCAGGGAGATTGGTAGAAGTAACTTCTATAGTAACATCGTCATCATCAGGATCGGAGCCTTCAATTGTAAGGCTCAGTTCTGAGTTTTCATCTGTTTCAGTATTTTCAGGTATGTCAGTCCATACAGGGGGACGATTGACGTCACCAACGGTTATAATTACATCTTCCGTTTCTTCAAGTTCACCGTCGGATATTGTAAATTCTACCGTGTATGATCCTTCGTCTTCGTTATTAGTTTGCCAAGAGAAAACACCGGCGCCGTCATTGTTATATTCAAATTCAGCTTGATCAGGTAAACTTCCACGATCACTCATTTCAATAGTAACATCATCGCCATCCGGGTCAGATCCCTCAACAGCGAATTCAACAAAATCTTCCTCTTCAGCACTGATGCTGTTTGGAATATCAGTCCAGATCGGTGAACGATTTACATGGATAACTGTAAAGGAAACTTCCGCATCAACATCAAATTCAGCGTCTGATACGCTAAATGTAACAGAATAATCACCGGAATCTTCATAACCCGGAGTCCAGTTAAATCTACCTGAACCGTTCCGATTGTCGTTAAACTCCCAACCTTCAGGTATGTTGTCTGATGCTGCTTCAATTGTCAATGCATTGCCATCCGGGTCTGACGCCTCGATTCGGAATTCGATTTCTGTGCGCTCATTACTTGAGAATTCATCAGGAATATCCTCCCAGACCGGCGCCCGGTTGGTGCTGTTTACAGTAATTACTGTCTCTGTTTCGATGTCATAATCATTATCTGAAACTATGAAAACCACAGTATATTCACCTGCGTCTTCAAATCCAGGTGTCCATGTAAATAATCCAGAACCGTTTCCATTATCATTGAAATTCCACCCTTCAGGGAGGTTCTCTGACAAAGCTTCAAGGCTTAAATTATCCCCATCGGGATCGGACGCTGTAACTGAAAATTCAAGCTCATAATCTTCATTAACTTCAACATTCTCAGGCGCATCATCCCAGGCAGGTGCGCGGTTGACGTGATTAACATGAATTGTCACTTCCGATTGATTTTCGAGACTACCATCAGAAATGACAAATGTTACCGTATATTCACCACTGTCTTCGTAGCCGGGAGTCCAATTGAAAGTTCCGGTGTTATTGTCGTTATCGGTGAAATCCCAACCATCAGGTAGATCATCAGAAGCAGCGCTTATTGCCACATTATCCCCATCGGGATCGGAAGCCTCAATAATAAACTCAAGCTGATCCATCTCATCGGTTTCGACTTCCTGTGAGATGTCACTAAATACCGGCGCTCGATTGGTGTTACTTACAATAATTACTGTCTCTGTTTCAACTTCAAAATCGCGATCTGAAACTGTGAAAACTACAGTATATTCACCGGCGTCATCGAATGATGGTCTCCAGTTAAAGCTGCAACTTCCATCGTGGTTATCGTCTGCGTCCCAGCCGTAAGGGAGATCATCGGAAGCTGCATCGATTGTCAGTGCGTCTCCATCGGGATCGGTAGCAGAAATTGTAAATTCGCAGTTGTTGTTTTCGTTGACAGAAATCTCATTAACAACTTCTTCCCATGCGGGTGAACGATTTACGTCACCAACAATGATCAATACTTCGAGATCGCCTTCCAGATCATCATCTGAAGCGCTGAACAGCGGATAATACTCCCCTGCATCAATGTATCCTGTCTGCCATGAGAAGCTCGCCGTGCCGTCATGGTTATCGGTCAATTCCGCCGATTCGGGAAGATCACCCGGATCAAAACTAAATGATAGCCCATCACCATCCGGATCGCTTGCGCTAAGTTCAAATTCGACAAGATCGCTTTCACTAACATTAATCTCATTGCGATCATTTAAATCACTGATAACAGGCGCCCTGTTGACGTTATTCACCGTTATTGTCACTGTTCGCTCAACAGAAGCTTCATCATCCTCAAGTGTAAATAATGCTGTGTATTCACCGGCGTCGTTGTAGGTCGGCGTCCAGTAGAAACTGCCGGTGCCGTTTTGATTGTCTGTAAACTCTGCATTGTCAGGGATGTCATCACTTGAATAAGTTATCGTCAGACTGTTGCCATCAGGATCGGATGCTTCGACGTCAAACTCCAGTGCATGTACTTCCGAAACTTCCACCTGGTCAGGGATATAATCCCATACCGGTTCCCTATTTATATTGTTAACTAAAATCAGGACATCGACGGTATTGTTCAGACTGCCGTCAGAAGCTGTAAAGGTTAGCTCGTATTCACCCGCATCATTGTATGAAGGCGTCCAATTGAAATCTCCCATACCGTTCTCATTATCTGTGAATTCCCAGCCTTCAGGAAGCTCGTTGGATGAGGCGTTAATACGAATTTGATCACCATCAGGATCAGTGAAGCCGATCTGGAAGGCAAGCTGTTCATCCTCATTACCCTCGTAACTGTCAGAGATGTTTCCTTCAACGGGCGCGCGGTTCACGTTATTTACTGTAATTGTACGTTCATATTCTTCGCTAAGATCATTATCAGATACGGTAAAAGTGATGGCATATTCACCGGCTTGGTTGTATGAAGGCGTCCAATTGAAATCTCCCGTACCGTTTTCATTATCTGTGAATTCCCAGCCTTGAGGAAGATCATCAGAGGCAGCGTCAATGGTAATATCATCACCGTCCGGATCGTCGCCTTCAATCGTAAATTCAAGCGCTTCATTCTCGTCCGTGACAAATTGATCAGGAACTTCAATTAAACCCGGCACTCTGTTGACGTTATTCACTGTTATTGTAACATCCGGGTCAACCTCGAAATCACCATCGGTTAAATTCAACGTTAACGTGTAACTGCCTGCGTCATCATAGCTCGGCGTCCAGGTGAACGTACCTGTACCGTCTTCATTATCATTGAATTCCCAGCCTTCGGGAAGGTCTTGAGAAGATGCATCTATTGAAAGCGCATCGTCATCGGGATCGGATGATTCTACAACGAACTGCAACTGCTGATTTTCATCAACCTCTTCAGCCTCGGGTATATTGTCCCAAACCGGAGTGCGATTGGTGTTATTGACGGTTATAACAACTTCTGCATCGATGTTAAATTCATCATCGGAAACTGTTAATGCAAGTGTATATTCGCCGGCGTCGTCATAGCCCGTCGTCCACGTGAAATCAGCAGTACCGTTATCATTATCCATAAACTCCCAGCCTTCGGGTAGATCTTCCGAATCGGCAGTAAAAGATACATCATCCTCATCAGGATCTGAGCCTTGAACCGTAAATGAAAGTGTAGCATCTTCATATACGCTTTCATTTGCAGGAACATCATCCCAGACAGGAGGTCTGTTGACGTCACCAACTGAGACGATGACTTCCGCTGTCACTTCAAACTCGTTATCAGCAATAGTAAAACTGATAGTATAAGAGCCTTCATCGTTAAATCCGGTCGTCCAGTTGAAAGTACCGGTTCCGTCTTCGTTATCCGTAAATTCCCAACCTTCAGGAAGATCGTCGGACTCTGCGCTTAATGAAACCGCATCTCCATCTGGATCAGAGCCTTCAACGGTTAACTCAAGTTCCTCCTCCTCAGCGATCTCAACATCCTCAGGCAAATCATCCCAGACAGGCTCCCTGTTCACATGATTAACCGATATGGTTACAGGCATATCATCGTAAGCTTCATTTGAATCTGTAACCCGGAACACAGGATTGTACTCACCGGAATCGTCGTAACCGGGCTGCCAGGTGAAAGTGCCTGTGCCGTCACCATTATCCGTGAATTCGGCGCTTAGATCGGTTAAATCGTCATCATCAATGATAGTCAGAGTCAGATCATCACCCTCATATTCGAGGTCGGGATCATCAGCGGTTACTAAGAACTCCAGAGTTTGCATTTCGTCAGTTTCCTGAGCGCTGGTTTCTTCCCAGTAAGGATCATCGTTTGATGGATGTATTGTCAGTTCAAACGAATTGTCGATCTCATCATCACGATTGGGTTCAAATCCAGGATTACCAGAATTAAAGGATCTTAATCCTCGCTCTGTGCTGGTTTCAAAAGATTTCGATGAACCTGCCTCACCCACTGATCTGAGCGCCCTGACCGGACCTGTGTCACGAATCGCTGCGGATTCTCCAAACCTAAATGAAACATCAAGACCGGCACCAACCTGCTCGGCAATTCCATCTTCAGCAAAAACAGTAATTTCTACACCATTCGGTATGTTATAATTATCATCAGGTTCAACATACAGTATGTTATCTTCATCAATGCCAATATTAAGTTGTGCAGGCGCTCCCTCTATACTGTATTCTAATTCATCACCATCTACATCATTGAAAATGCTACCAAGCGAAGCAATTTCAACGTGTCTGGGATTAGCATCTTCATCGATTTCAATATCTTCTATTGATTGGGTAACTTCCGGAGGATCATTGACGGCATTAATTGAAAATGTAAGCGTTAGACCTGTTTCCTCACCATCAAGATCGGTAGCGGTTATTTCATAATCGTGATTACCATTGAAGTTCTCTGTAACTATGCTGGCAATTATGTACTCTTCATTATCATCTAACGATAACTCAATTATACCATCGGGATCATCATCCCAACTCACTGTAACAACGTCACCCTGATCCGGATCGTTGAAGAGGTCAGCAATCGCTGTTTCTATAGTCAAAGGTTCCTGATCTTCATCCATCTCAACGGTAAAAGGATCATCAACCGCAATGCGTGGGGCGTCATTGACAGCTTCAACTTCGACTGAAATCTCAAGTTCTGATGTATCATCGCGTCCCGGACTTTGTCCGAAGTTACCCATTAAACGAGCCGATTCAACACCGTCATCTGCGCTTAACGTAAATGCTTCCTCACCGTTCCAGTCCTCGTCGGGATTAATACTCAAAAGGAGATCTTCATCAATATCAACACCAAGATGATCTCCGCCCGAACAATCAAAGTTGAGTTCATTATCTTCCACGTCAGTAAATACTGTATCGAGATCTGCAATTACCGTCCTGCCCGCATCCTCAGTCGTTAAAACCAGTTCAGGAAGCAGTCCAACCTGTAGTGGGGCGTCATTAACCGGATTAACGGTGACTGTAAAAATGTCGGAAATCTCAGAACCGGCGAGATCATCAGCGTAAATGGTAACTTCAACTTCACCGTTGAAATCCAGATCGGGCGAGAGTGTTAAAACGCTTGTTTCTTCATCGATATCAAGTAAAATACCCTCTTGGCTGTATTCAATTGTGTAGTTGAGCGCAGCTTCCTCAGGATCACTAAAGACATCGTCAAGATCAACAATTTCAGTCGGATCGGCATCCTCATCAATGGCAACATCATCTATTGGAGTCGTCAGTTCCACTTCCTGGTTTGGTTCAACAATGAACAGGTTAAACTCAACCATATCACTCGCTTCATCAGTATCAGTTACATAGAATTGAATGACATGCTGACCAAGCATTTCGCTATCAGGCGTGAAGCTAACCTGACCATTCTGATCAATATCAAATATGTCTGTATCATCATCGAAAGTCAGCTCATCATCGGGATCGACGTCCGAAGCGGTGAATTCCATCTGGAACTCAGTGCCTGTTTCAATGGTGGTGTCAGCGGGTACAGATTCAAATACCGGCGCATCATTGACATTTACCACGACAATATCAAACGTGTCAGAACCTGTTGCTGAAAGCGTGTCTTCAACCTCGACGACAATCCGGAGATCACCGAACCAGTTGTCATCGGCGTTAATGTGTAACAACCCTTCTTCGTGGTCAATTTCCACAACTGCATTTTCATCCCCAACAATGAGTTCTGCCGTAAACGTGAGTTCATCAAAACCGTTATCTTCATCTTCAGCATAATCACTTAAATCAATAGTCAGCGTTTCGTCTTCATTAAAGCTTGTATCAGGAAGCGTAATGGCTGGCGCATCATTAATATTAGCGATGAACTCCCAGCTTAGCGCTCCCTCGTTAGCAGGATCTGAACGATCATTAATTGTTGCAACCACTTCGATTAATTGCTCGTCGGTAAACTCAAACTCACTGACGTCTGCCGTTATTAAATAACCGGATTCTGTTTCAGTAATTTCAAAATCAAACGGATTTCCATCAAATAGGAATTCAGCGCTGTTCGATTCTATACCGCTGATTGCATCACTAACGAGAACAGAAATCTCCTCAAGAGTACCTGCGTCAACAATTGTACCGTTACTCGGAGTCTCATTTGAAAACACCGGAGCATCGCTGTCCACAATCAACATCTCCGCATCGGTATGATCGCTCTCTGTACCGGCTCTATTTCTTGCCGTTATATCAACGTAAGTTGTATCATCCAGAGATACAGCAGTATATTCGAAAACAAATTCCGTTGATTCACCAAGTGATACTTCCTCTCCGACATTCTCATCATCGAGGTAACCTCTAATGTAAGTATTTGCAATACCTTCACCGCTTAGTGAGATTTGGTTTGTGCTTGTATAAGTTTCAAAACTCACTATTTGCGGTGGATCAACAGGATCAAGATCAATATTGAAATCAAATTCAGTGGTGTCAACATTTCCGGCAATATCATAAACGATCAGTTGCGCTGTGTAGTCACCATTCGCAAGAGCGTCATCTTCTGAGATTTGTGCTGTCATCAAGTCCTCTTCCTTATCAAAGCTGACAGCAACTTCAAGCTCTCCGATTGTCAGATTAATGTTGTCAGTATCCAAACCGCTGCCAACATCTGTCAATGTAGCGGTGAATGAGGGTGTTTCTGTTGCGAGATAGGCTCCATCGACAGCTTCGAATTCTTCGGTCGCCGGTTCGGTTAGGTCAAGGAAGACACTCAATGTGTCGCTGTTATCGGACGGATTTCCACCGCCATCGAGCACAACAGCATATATTTCATTCCAACCTTCAACAAGTTCAACTCCGGATACTTCAAAATCAGATTCCCATTCAACTGCGCTTTCTACGACAAGTGAATCTCCGAGGTAAATATTGATATAAGCTTCGTTGTCTTCATAATTAGGTTCATCACCTCCAACAGAACCGGTTAAAGTGAATTCAGTTGTGTTATAATATTCACTTTCGGGCTCATCAACCTCAGGTGGTTCCGGAGGTGTATCATCAAAGAAGAACTGCCATTGTTCTTCTCCGTCATTATCATCTTCATCGGCTCCAAAAACGTTCACCTCGTTAAATCCTTCTTCAAGTCCCGGCATCTCATTGGGATCATCACGGTTTATGTCAACAGCATTATTTCTCATAGGAACACTTACATGTCCGGCGCTTATCAACATTCTGCGGCGACCGATGTAGGTAGTGTCATTATCGCGTGGATCACGCGGATTATTCAAAGCGACAATCATCATCCAGATAGACTCATTATTAACACCTATATCTTCATCACCAATAACAAATGAAACTGTATCAGCATTAGCGCCACCGCCTTCACGCTCCCTTAATCCTCTTCCGGCAACGCCTCCAGGCGGAGGATAGAGATTTTCAAAGAATGGAGGATTACGGTCAGCAACTCTTCTATCTATTCTGAAACTACCTCTTGCTGAGGCAAGATTACCGGCAAGATCTCTAACAACAACTCTCATTTCATGACCACCTTGTGCAAGTTCTTCAGATTCGAAATATATTGAGCCTTCTCTTTCACTCCACTCAACATCGTACCATTCACCATCAAGTCCAAAGCGTATTGATTCCTCGTTAATACCGCTTCCTGGCATAGGATCGGCAACAGGAATTGTAAAGCGGGGTCTAATGTTGCCGATAACCTCCACTTCCTCATCATCAAGGAACCTGTGTTCAATGACCGGACGTTCGTAGTCGATAAAGAACCTGAATAAAATAGGCTCTTCGGTTGCATTACCGAGCCTATCAACCGCCGAAATACCCAGAATATGTGTCCCTGCTGTCAAATGTTCGTCGCGGTCATCATATCTGTAATCCAAAGTGTCATCTTCAAATACAAAATCCCGTCCCGCTTCTACTCGCTCGCCATCAAGTGTCACCAAAACCCCTTGATTTCTACGTCTGTTATAAACGTCACCAGCTTCAACACCACAGCCTCTGTCAATAACAGTGGCTAAAATACGAACATCACGTCCGTCTGAGTATTCCCAGGTAGATATAAATTCAATCTCAGGAGGTACGAGATCGAGATAAACTGCAAATCTGACAGGATCGGCTATATTACCAACTGAATCACCACCGACTATATCAAACACATTATTACGAGCGCTTAGCTCAACCCTTTCAAAAATGAATGAACCATCTTCGCCTGCTTCGCCCTGCATCACGCGTCTTTTATTCCGGTAAAGCTCTAAATTCAAACACGGTTCTGCATAACCGGTGATGTTAATTGCTTCGCGTCTTGTATATTCCGGCAGTTCTTCGTCAACCTCAATTACGCCTGCGTCACTGTCAACTACAAACCAGCTATTCTTAACTGCAATATTTCTATAGCTGTCAACCGCTCTAATGCTAAATCTATGAATACCTTCACTAAGCTCGTCAGATCCCCAACTGAATACGTTATACCTTTCACTCCAATCACCCTCGCAGTGTTCATTATCAAATGTTAATTCCACCTCCCGAATTTCTGATATCTCATCAACTATCCCTGCGCCTAACTTAACTCGATTATATCGAATGACTTCACCGGAATCGGGTTGTATTATGGTAATTACCGGAGGTTCTCTATCGTCAACAATTGCAGTAAATGTAACCATCGCAGCATCACGGCCACCATCAGGGTCAATAGCGAGGAAAGTTACTCTACCATACATACCACGACGGTCATATCTTGGCGCCCAGACTAAAAGCCCGTGCCCTTCACCCTGGTCCTCAAATGTCGCTCCATAAGGCAAGCCCTGAGCAATTAACTCTAATTCAGCCTGATCACCCTCATCGGGATCATGGGCGTAAACTTCTAATCTTAACGTATCACCAACGGTTACACGCTGATCCTCTATATCTTCTAATTCAGGCGACTGGTTACGATTGTAAATAATAACATTAACAGTCAGTGTATCTCTTTCGTCTCCATCAAAGGCGATGAAGCGTGGATAATATTCGCCTGAAGACTGGAGATCCGTTTGCCAGTTGAATATTCCCCTACCCCTTCCACGGTCTGTAAATTCTGCTCCTTCGGGTAGATCAATCGCTGAGAGACTTAGGTTTCCCTCGCGGTTTCTCATATTGCGATCATCTTCATCATAGGCTCTTACACCAAATACTACACGCTCACCCTCAGTAGCCTCAACGTCTTTAGCTTCACACCATTCCGGAGGCTGGTTGATGTTGTTTACGGTGATAGTCACAGTTTCTTCATCATAGCGAGGCGGTTGCCCGTAATCAGTGACCCGGAAAGTAACCTGATATTCACCAGCCTGATTCGAGCTTGGAGTCCATCTGAAGAGATTCTTTTCCAGAGAAGCGCCTCGAATTTCACCGGAGAAACTAAAGCACAGTCTGTTTCCATCGGGATCTTCTGCTGATAGTTGTAATGAATACCGCTCCTCCTCATCGATCTCTATAGCGCCAATCTCAGCAAGTACAGGAGGCTGGTTTGCGTTTTCAATACCAATTTGCATACGCATTTCCACAGCATCCCAACCGTCAAAAGCTATAAAAGTCAACGCATATTCACCAGCCTGATCATAATCGGGAGTCCATGTGAAAATACCGGCGCCATTACCGCGATCGGTAAATTGTATATTATCGGGCAGGTTTTCTCGATTCAGCAGCAAACTGATAGGATCTCTATCCGGATCAGTTGCTACAACGGCAAACTCGAGTGTTTCACCTTCTGCGCCTTTCGTATCTCTGGGTTGCCTCCAATAAGGTTCTCTATTTCTATTATCCGGTTTAAGATTCACAACGCTTTCAGCTCTGTTCTCCCAACGCTCAGGACCTTCTTCCCATTCAAATCTTGCGAGATAAACTTCATCCCTCTCACGCATCCAGACTCTGAAATAAATCCGCTCACCTTCCTGAAAACCCTCGATGATATTATTAGTTTCACTATCATCACCAAACGCTTGAATCGTGTATGGTCTTTCTTCACCAACTGTAACAGCGCCCGCAACTGTTCCGCGCGGTGTTATTACTGCAATCTCATCACCTTCTCGAAGATCAACCTCTTCAACATTAATTATGTGCGATTCTTCTGTCTCGATCCAGTTAAAATGTCTGTCGTTTGAATAAAGAGCGACAATGGTTGATTCGCCATCTTGCCAGGTATCGGGTCCGTATAAGAACGTAGAAATAGCGTTATATTCTCTTTCAGCATCATTATCCCAGAACTTGAATGAAAAGTGTTCATCATCTCTAAAACCTTCCCTATCACCTGTTTCGGGATTATCGCCCCAGGCGTTAAACGCCATTTCAGCGTTATCACGAATAATCAAAGCGCCGGAGCAAAGACCTCCTTCGGTGAAGACGCCGATTTCATCATCTTCAGAAAGGTTTTCATCATCAAGTACAGCCCGAACCACCTCAATGTGATGGCTCATTTCCGTAATGGTATATTCAAAATATCCGGTTTGAATTCCGATGCCTGATAATTGAACCGTTTCTTCAATAAAATCGTTGCTTGCCGTTAGTGTAGCATTATAATGACCGGGTTCAGAAGGGGAGAATAATATAGTGACTGTCCGGCGTGCATCTACAGCCATATCAATTGGTTCATTATCATTAACTGTGAATACTTCGTTATCTATTGAAAGTTCAAGGTTTTCAATCGAAGTTGTTCCGATTGATCTGAGAGTGAGGGTTCGCTCCGCTCCATTATCGATTTCAACCTGATTGAAATCAATAGTCCTGGGACTAACTGCTAATATAGGTCCTACATAAAGAGCTACAACAGAATATCCATCCCGACGCCAGGCTTCATTTCCTGCAGCAATCTTAAACACAGTATTATAGGTTTCCCTTGCATCAGAGTCCCAATATTGGAAGTAGAATCTTTCGTCTTGCCTAAATCCTTCTACTGGTTGCGTGTTGGGATTATCACCCCAGGCAGTGAAGATAAAGCCTTCTTCACGACGGTATCTATCTCTATCATATATGCGATCGTTAGTTCCATTAAAACGATATGCGCCTGCAACCTGATCATGCTCAGTCAAAATCGCTATCTCATCGAGGTTGTTTTCATCTTCTTCCCATTCAAGGGTTTCACCAAAATAATATATACTTTCAAATACGATTGTATGTGGTAATCCGCTTCTGACATATTGGTAATGATCAGATAAAATTTCGATGGTTATCTGAACTGTAACTTCACTGTTCCCATCAGAAACTGCAAATATCGCTACATAAGTTCCGTGTTGTCCGGCTTCCGGTTCCATTTCAAATAATACTTCATTGTGATCAACATGAATGCGTGCATCTGCTTTATTATCTGGAGATTCAATAAAATCCCATGCAAATTCCAGTTCATCATTTTCGGGATCATCAGCCGCTAAAACAAAGGTTAATTCTTCACCAACAAACCCTCTTGCATAATTCTTTTCAGGTACTTGTGTCCATTCTGGTGGTCGATTTGTATCGATTACCGTGATCGGTACTTCAACGGAAACTTCTTCAGAGCCATCTGTAATTATAAATTCGGCAGTGTAATCACCGGCATCTGCATCTGTTGTACGCCAACTGAATAATCCTCTGCCGTAACCATAATCCCTGAAGTAAACCTCGCGGGGTAGATCTTCTGAACGATACTCAATAGAAAGTCTATCACCGTCAAAATCTCTGCCGATAACCCAGAAAGCAATCGCCGCTTCCTCATTTACTTCAATCGCTTCCGGAACATTACCCCATTCAGGTGGGCAGTTTGCATCGTTAATCGCAATCTGAACAACAGTCTCCACTTTTTCCTTGCCATCAGTTAAAATAAACGCAGCTTCGTATTTACCTTCGTCATCATAATCCGTCTCCCATTCAAAAGTTCCCACAACGCGGTTGGCTGTGTACATTTCATATTCAAAATGTGCGTCTTCCGGTATATTATTAGTCTCATATTCAATAACCAATTCCTCATTATCATCTTCATCTATTCCATAAACACGAAAAGCAATCCTTTCACCCTCATTAACTGTTATTTCTTCTGGAGGTTCTTCATCCCAAGCAGGCGCTGTGTTATCACTGTCATAAACACCACCGGCTCTCAGCAGAAGATCTCCTTGAACAAGGTCGTTATATTCCGTCCAGTCGCGATGGTCATCTGATAATTCGCGAGCGATAAAGCTGCTTCCGCTATCGTGATCTCGGTCATAGAAATTCCACCATCCATCACCCTCACGTGGTTCACCCTCGCGGCGTCCTCCCGGAGCAGGTCCATAGATAATATTAAAGCTCTCACCTTGCTCGAATTTAACCCACCGATCTTCGGGAATTTCAACATTAATCCAGTTGTTTTGAAGATTATCTCTGTCCCATTCCTTGATTTCATTGATCCTTGTCTCAAAAAGCTTGTCGCAAAGGTTATGATCTTGGTCTTCTGTGAGTACCCAAACATAACAGGGAGCGCGATTGTTAGGTCCATCGTTGAGTACCATGAACTGAATTGAATGCAATTCAAAATTGTATTCAGGTGTGAAGATTACGCGTGAAAAATAGTCCTCAAACTCTTGAACTAAACCCTTTGGTTCACCATCATCGTACGTTATCCAATCAGGACTCCCTTGTTCTGGATCCCTGCGAGGCGTTAATTCTTCGTTGTTATTTCCCGCGTTGAGGAGAATGGAGACTGAGTTTTCATTATCTTGCGCTAACAGAGAAGTAGCTAATAACAGCAGTAAGAGCGCTGAAAGAAAGGGTGTGCCCTCTTTCATAAAAGCTCCCTGTATTTTGTTTACTATATTCAGGATATACCCCCGCCTAACAAAACAAACTAACATAATAAATTCCTTAAAATGTGATCTGGATCACACTAAAAAATAAAAATTACGACAAAATCCGTAAAAAACTACGATAATCCTTGTTTCATAGTAGTTAAGACCTTATGATTTAACAAGATATTTTAGAGAATTATTATTGAGATTATCCGGAAAATCGACGTCTTGAAATATCTGATTGGTTGGGATCAATTTTACAGACAAAAATCATAAAAAACAGCATTTTATACAAGATAAAATTCACAATGTATCTGCAAATATAGTAATTTGATCTATATAGTGCAAAGAATAAATTGCTTAAAAAAAAATAATTTTGGGCAGTAAAATAATTATCTGTAATCAACCTATCGTAAATGTAAGTATTACAATATATTAGATAATTCTAAAGTGTAATTGAGGAAAGCATTAATTCATGGAATTACGCCTCAATTTAACGGAAAAAGGAAATATTGAATTAATTATCGGATGATTGTGTGGTAAAAGGCGTCAGAAATGGTGTTTTATACTGTTGTAAAAAATATCAAAAAAAAGCCCGACCATTATAAAAGATCGGGCTTTGATAAATTAATTACCTATCCACGCAATCCTCGTCACCGACAGATAGCCAATAATCACGACTCCGTTTTCTCATCAGGAGATTCAGGCGTCTTTCTACCCCTCATTGCAATCCTCAGAGTCACAAAGAATCCTCCATAGAGAATCACGCATCCAAAGATCAACATCAACCACGCTGAAACTGGCATTATTCTACCCTCCTGCAATTATATTTAATCCCGAGTAAAATTGAAACGATAATCAACAAACCAACCATGCCCCAACCACCGAGGACATTAGCCCAGAGTGGATAATCACCATAGGGTTCAAGAATGTTGGTGATAATTGATTTGACTAAAATAAATATCAGTATTGCGGGTGTCAAAAATTTAATGCAGACATCCCACCAGAAACCAATCCTGATTTCTGAAGTATCATTGATCTCCTTGCGGAATTTCGACGCCCCGAATATCCAGCCAATCACGATGCACTCAGCCAGCGCTATTGTCACCAATCCATAGTCGGAAGCATATTTATCAACTATGTCAAGCCAGTAGAGACCACCCCGAGTTGTATAGATAATACCCATCACAGCGCCGATTATACACAGCCAGAGAACAACTTTAGTGTGCCTCATTCCGGTGGCGTCTTTAATTGAAGTGGCAAAGCTTTCAACCAATGAAAAAGCTGAGTCGATCCCCAACGTCAGCAGCATTATAAAGAATACTACCCCGAAAAACGACGCCCAGAAAGGCAGTTGAGAAATGATCGTCGGATAAGTCACAAACGCTAAATCAGGACCTGCCTTAACAACGTCAGCAACCGGGACGCCCTCCAGATATGCCAAAAATCCAAGAGCTGAAAAGACTGCGAATCCTGCAAAGAAACTGAATCCGCAGTTAGTTAATCCCGTCATAAATGCGTTATTGGAAATATCAGCATCTTTCGGCAGATAGCTGGCGTATGCTTGCAATATGCCCATTCCCAATGAGAGCGAAAACAGAATCTGTCCATAAGCAGCTAACCAGACTCTTGCATCAGCGAGCTTTGCGAAATCCGGCTGTAAGTAATACGTCATACCGGCTGCGGCGCCGGGCAGAGTAAGTCCTCTGATAGCGAGTATAACAAGGCACAGTACCGGAAGAGGTACTGTGACCATCACAACCTTTCCGACAGCGCCGATGCCTTTCCACAAAATAGCCAGGATAGCCAGCCAGGTCAGTATCAGTCCGATGAGGATATGACTTTGGATAGCGCCAAGTGTGCCGACTCCAATTGATTTATTAAGCACTTGCTCGTTAAAGAACACACTGGCGTCAGCGCTCCAAGACAGCTTGAAGGAATACCAGACGTAGTCCCACGACCAAGCCATAATGCAGCAATAGTAAGTGGTAATTACGAAGGCAAAAATACAGGCAAGCCAGCCTGCCCATGACATGAAAGGTCGGACAGCCTCGAACGCCTGTGGCGCGCCACCGCGGGCCCGTTTACCCATCATATATTCAACCATCAATAGTGGAATACCGCATGTAAACAGTGCAAAGAAGTATGGTATCAGAAAAGCGCCACCGCCGTTGGCGTAGGCTACGTAAGGAAAACGCCAGACATTGCCGAGTCCGATAGCTGAACCCACGGCAGCCATAATGAAACTCGTTCGCGACGCCCAGTGTTCACGGGGAAGAGCCATATTCCCTCCTCAAGTTGTATGCTTTATGTTTTATTTTCTAATCCATCGACAAGAGTGGTGTCATGTATCCTCAAGTCCTTTGAAATATTCAGAACCAAGCCTGTCATTCCCGCGTAGGCGGGAATCCAGACAAGCTAAGTACTTAAAAATGCTGTTGTTATGGTTTCCGACTTTCGCCGGAATGACATTCTAACGCAATATTTCAAAGGTCTCGTCTTCACATGACTAAACAGTTCAGAGTTCAGCCTTCAGGCTGTTAGAACACGCTAAGCCTGTATAAATCCGTCACAGGGCAAATCCCCTATGCGTTCAAATAAAAGAAATTGCCTTGTGAATTGATATTTTCACGTAGTGAAAAAACATGAATAGCCATCAGCGTTAGCTGGTGGTTGTGAAATTTAGCATTCAAACCAACTCCGAAGGAGTTGAACGTGAATAGCCGTGAGCGTAAGCTCACGGAGATGTGACAGAAATGGCAACCGACCCTGAATGGGTCAAACAATATCAGATTTCTATTCTTGTTCATTCAATCCAGCAGTTACGAGATTCGTCTAATCCCTCCCCCCCTGCTGCAGTAGGGGGGGATTAAGGGGGGGTTACCTTATCAAAATCACCTTCCGTACTGCGCTAAACGCATCAGTCTCCATTCGCGCGAGATATATCCCCGCCTGTGATTTCACTTGCCTTCCTTTGTTGAGTTACTGCCTGGTTTCAAGCGAAGCGTAACCTGGCAGATTACGTTTCGCAAGCCACACTTTCACCGTTTCACAATTCGTCTAATCCCTCCCC
>JAIPJL010000010.1 GCA_021734165.1 bacterium
AACGATACCGCCACGCTTGGCGATCTCCTGACCGACTTTGTAGCTGTTTTGCCAGCTTGTAGATTCCTCTCCCTTTGCATTTCCGCCGAATACAGCAATCAAACGGCGGGGATTGTTTGAATCCTGCCCAAGCTGCAACGAGCGTTTTCTTCTGGCGTATATTCCCAGCCAGCTTTCATTGACTAAAGATACTTCTATATCTTTGAACTGTTCGGGTTTTTTCAATGTTGAACCAATCTGAATTTAATGCCAATTTGCAGTCAAGCGTCTCGTTAACTGCTTCAAATATGGCGTCAAACGTGATGTTTTACGCCACATATAATTAACAACCGAAAACTAATTTATTGATATTTCACGCTCTACACAAAGAAAAAGACAGTAAAAATCTAATTCGTATAAATTACTTTATCTTAATGTCATTTTAACTTGACAAACATAACATAACTGAGGTCTGAAGTCAATATAACTATTCATTAACGGTTGTTATATTGTTACACTTGACAGAGCAATAAGATTTCCGTATTATTAATATCATGATAAAATTCCTTAAGATATTTACAATCATTGCGCTGTTTAGTCTATCTGTGGTTAGTAGTTATGCCTTAGGTCAACTAAAGCATTTTCCCAATCCGCACCGGTCCAGTGTCAACATGTCAATATTGATGCAAGAGATCAGCGGGATTGATGTTGCTGACAGCAGTGAGATTGCAGTATTGACTCCTGATGGCATTGTTGCAGGAGCGACTGTTTTGATTATTGATGATAGACATCCACCTTGGGGAATGGCAGCTTGGACGGATGATAAGACGACTGACGAACTCGATGGTTTTGAAACAGGTGATACGATAAGATTCCTATTCTGGGATCCGATCAGTCAACGGGAGATTCCAGCGATTATTACCAATCTGGTAAACGGCGTCGAGCCTTATTTTATAGGTGATGGACTTCTTGTAGTAAAGTTAAATGTTGAACCACCTGAATTGGAGTGGACAGAGATACCTGAGGAAGTGATTGTAAATGCAGGTGAGTTAATTACTTTCACCGTAAGGGGTGAATCGCATCTGTACCTTGATGAATTGACTCTTAGCTATTCATCGGATAATTTACCTCCGCAAGCCACATTTACTGATAGCGGCGACGGCAGCGGTGTTTTTAATTGGCAGACGGCAGTTACAGATTCCGGTTCTTATCAGGCTCTGTTTATTTTATTTAACGGCACACTTGAAATCCACGCCACAGTTCAGATCAGAGTTGTTGCGCCAAGTTCTCCGGAATGGATTGTCCCACCTCAGGATACTGAAGGAGAGGAAAGAGGAAGGATTCATTTCAGAATTGAAGGTACTGATATCAATGATGATAATCTTACGATTGAATATTGGTCTCCCAATATTCCATTTCCAGCGACATTTACAGATAGCGGTGATGGAATCGGCGTTTTTAATTGGCAGACAACAATATTTGATGCAGGGATTTATACCGCAGAGTTTACTTTATCAGACGGCATTTATAATCTAATAACAACGATTGAAATTACAATCACTGAGGGCATTATAACAGGTGATCCTTATGAACTGAGTAGCCCTGTTCCTAATCCTTTTAATAGTTCAGCAAGTGTTCATTATAAAATGCCTGTTGATAAAGAACACAGACTAATAGCTTTTGATTCATCAGGAAGAAAAATCAGACTGATCAGCGAAGGGTATAAACAAGGGGAGTACAACGTACAATTCAATAGCGATGATTTCTCAAGTGGATTATACATTTTCATGTTGGAGGTCGGTTTGAAGAAGCAGTATTCATCCGGTATAGCACTGAAGTGATGATTTGAAAAAGATACTGAAACCTAAACGATTATCCCGTAAGATTATCCATGAAAGCTCGATAGTAAACCTTTACAGTGATAAGGTTATTTTCCCCGGTGGAAGAATTGCTGATCCACATTATTCTATTGAGATCGGGATTGGGGGTGTTGGAATACTAATTGAAAATGAGCAAAATGAAATATTGATGATCAGGTCTTACCGTTACACTACTTCATCGATTGAATGGGAAATCCCTGGCGGCAGGATGGATGATGGTGAGACAATACTTGAAACGGCTGAAAGAGAGGCACTTGAGGAAACTGGATATACAACCAAGAATCATAGATTAATTAAATCTTACAATCCGATAATAGGCATTTCAGATCATAGATTTCATATCGTTCACTGCCAAGCTGTTGAACGGATTTCCGATTTTGATGTAAATGAAGTTGCTGAGGTTGTCTCGCTAACTCGCGAAAAGGCATTAGAGATGATAGAACTTAACCAGATCAATGATGGACTCAGCTTAAACGCTTTACTGTTGTTATTGAATGGAATGGTTCATTAAACGGGTGAAAACATGTTAAAATTTCAAAAATCCGATTTATACTTAGTTTTTCTGTCAATGATCATTCTGGTCATTGTACCATCAGTACATGCAGAATCCGACCATTTCGATCTGGCGCTCTGGAATTATGGATTCAGTTTTGGCAATTCAAAAGGCATTAACGGGATCAGGATTAACACAATAGATGAAGGGCTTGAGTGCGTCAATGGTTTGAACCTTACGCTGTGGAAACCTAAAGACAATCCTGATGCTGTTATTAATGGTATGGCTTTGGGTATTGTCGGTCCACAAGCTGGCAGCGCTATTAATGGGATAGCTGTGGGATTAGTTGGAGTTGAAGGTGGAAAAATAAATGGCATTTCAGCAGCTCCTGTGGGGATAGCTTCTGATGAGGTAAATGGGTTGGGAATAAGTGGTATCGGTATAGCATCTGATAGAGTTAACGGTATTTCGCTTGCGTTGATTGGAATAGCTTGTGATAAACTAAGCGGTTTTAGCTTCGGTGGTATTGGTGTAGCCTGCGATGATTTTGCAGGAATAGGAATAGGAGGTGTTGGAATTGCCACTTCGGATGCAAAAGGTTTTTTATTTGGCGGTATTGGAACTGTGTGTGATGATTTAGATGGGGTTGCTTGTGGTTTAGTTGGAGTAGCAGGTAATGATATCAAAGGATTTCTCTTTGGTGGTGTGGGAGTTGCCGCTGATAGGATTGAGGGTATCTGCTTAAGCGGGATTGCTTTTGGTTGTGAAGAGATGCACGGCCTTTGTATTGTAGGTATAGGCGCAGGCGCTGATAAATTTAATGGAGTGGCTTTGACGACATGCGGATTAAAATGTCATGATTTAACCGGTTTTGGAGTTGGTGGATATACGCGGGTTAAGGGTGTACAAAAAGGAGTCACCATTGGAATATTAAATCACGCAAATGAACTCCATGGATTCCAGATCGGTGTAATCAATATAGCACGTAACAACTCGTTGTTAACGAGAGTTCTGCCCATTATCAACATGAACATCTAATTGTTCAAATCCTGAAATTAAAGTAGAGAATCCCATGAAAAAAACAACAACAAACATTCTCACAGTTGTTCTCCTTGCATCTTGGATTCTATTAACCGGTTGCGCATCAACAGGTTTAACGACAATTCCTCCACGCAACTATCCGGATACAAAGAATTTTCCGATTTATGTAACCACATCGGACACAGTAACATTGATTCGTTTTGATCCGGATCGTCCGAAATTCTTCCAATCCAAGCTCGACAAAACACCGATTAAGGAATATCTATTCTTCAGTGATACGCTTCACATCGAATTTGAGCAATTGACAAGTCTTATGCCTGTTTCGGTAATAGATAAAGTTGAGTTTCAGGGAATTAACGATCCGTTTGTGGGTCCGGTAAGTGAGAATGAGCTAAACATATACAGACAAAACAGACGATTTTTATATGGTTTACTCGGTGGTTTGGTTGGAAATATTGCCGGCTATGCGATCGGATCATATTTAGGTGATGCTGTCGAGGAGAGTAATCCGGATATAGCGCCGTTTGTATATATGAGCAGTTGGCTGACTGGAACGGCAGGAGGCGCTTTGCTGAGTTATAACATCGGTTATACACTTGATAACATGTATGCCTTGGACAAAATACGACTCAAAAGAATGGAAACAGGGAAGTGAAGACTTTACTGAAATGCTATTCTTTTCGACAAATTTCGAGTTGGAGAAAAACACTATTTTCATTTTTATTACTATCGTATTTTATCGGATGTAACTTTAATGAAAGTTCACCATCAGGACCGTCAAATAATGACGTCACAGCATTAGATTTGCTGCCTGTTGCGGTAGGTAATCGCTGGTGTGTGGAAGGAAGTCAGAACGGAGTTGTTCAAGGTTATGAAACTCGTGAAGTGATCAAAGATACACTTGTTAACGGCAGGCAGTGTTTTGAAGTGCAATTTACCTGGGATAATATTAATCCTGAAAGGAGCTTTGGGCATACGTGGTTTTATTCGCTTGGTGACAGCAATATATTTCGAATGAAACCAAGTTGGCAAAGCTGGTCTGAATTTCCTGAGTTCAAGAATTTTCCTAATGCATTAATTGGAGATACAATTCATATTGAAGAGTATAATGACGCCGATTACATGGCAAGACGTATATATACAGTCTATGACAAAAATGCCTCTAAAAACGTAAAAGCAGGATTATTTAATAACTGCTATGTAATTAAATATGACTTTATATATACTAACTTCGGTGAACTTGACAGGCATGAGGTATATATTGATTACTATGCACCTGATGTAGGATTTATCTGGGAAAAAGATTCATGTTATTATTCTAACGGTGAATCTGAAATCTGGATTTGGGATTTAATTGAATACGATGTTAACCTTTAAATGACATTATAGTATTCTTTATACCATGTTATGAAGTTAGGTATTCCTTCCTCAATAGATGTACTTGGCTTGAAACCCACATCCTTAGAAATATCATCAATATCAGCATAAGTAGCTTCAACATCACCTGTTTGCACCGGTTTATATTCAATTATAGCTTTTTTGCCGAGAGCATTCTCAATCACTCTAATAAAATCCAAAAGTTTAACAGATTGGTTATTGCCAATGTTAAAAATCCTATAAGGCGCCCAACTTGTAGCAGGATCAGGATTGTTAGCGTCCCAAATGGTGTTATTTTTAGGTATTAGATATGTTAAGCGTACAATGCCATCGATAACATCATCAATGTAAGTAAAGTCCCTGAACATCTCACCGTTGTTATAAACCGGCATAACCTCACCTTTGAGAATAGCCTTTGTAAAAGTAAAATAAGCCATATCCGGGCGCCCCCAAGGACCGTAAACCGTAAAGAATCTTAAGCCTGTTGTTGGCAATCCCCAAGTATAGGAATATACATGAGCGAGAAGTTCGTTGGATTTTTTTGTTGCTGCATACAAAGAAATCGGATGATCGACATTATCATGTACTGAGTAGGGGAGTCTTGTATTTCCGCCGTAAACAGAACTGGAAGAAGCATAAAGCAGATGTGGGCAATGAACGTCTTTAGCGAGTTCAAGCAGATTATAGAAACCGATTATGTTACTCTGAATGTAACTGTCGGGATTTTTTAATCCATAACGAACACCTGCCTGAGCGGCAAGGTTTATAATTATATCCTCTGAACCTATTTTTTCGGCTGTAAAAACATCGGTCAAGGCATTTTTATCAGCAAGATCGCATTTATAAAAATGAAAATTCGGATACTTTCTAAGCAAATCAAGTCGATCATTTTTAAGATTAACGTCATAGTAATCGTTTAGATTATCCAGACTTACAATCTGATTTCCCTCCTTCAGGAATTTATAACTTAGATGAAAGCCTATGAAACCGGCGCCACCTGTGATTAAATAGCGTTTTGACATTTCTTTTATTTAATTACTGTAAATGGTTGAACAACATGATCCTTAGCTGTTTCGAGTCTGATCCAATATGAACCTGAAGGCAGCATCTTGGCGTCAAGATTTGTCTGATGAAAACCTGCCTGAGCGAAGCCGGATGCTATATTCTTAATAGTTCGACCGGACTGATCTACAATTAATAATTTATAATCGGTTGGCTGAACTAACTGGAAGCTTAGCCTGCATGAATTATTAAATGGGTTAGGGTAAACCGGATCAAGCTGGCAATTTTCGGGAAACGCTTTTTCTTTTCCACTAATACCGCTTGTTGTTTCGAGTTGGGTATAGACTAATTTATCATCTCCGTTACCGTTGACAGACAGACAGAATAAAGATTCGTACGCTCCAACCGGTATTTGATTACCAACAAAGGTTATTTCCCATTCGGTTTCTTCTCCTGGCATAAGAAGTCTTTCTTCAGGTCTGATGTCTAACCAGGCAGTATAGAGATCGCTTACAAAGAGCATATCGTTATCGCCACCTTCACCTCGCCAAATACCGACCAGACTTCCTCGCCCCGCTTCCCAATCTTGAGTGATCTCAATTCCTCCAATAGTGTAGCTATCATCAAGTGCATTGAGCTGATAGAGAGGAATGATTAACTCATCATCCGGTATGATTAGTGACATTATATTGTCTTCGCTGACCGTATATAATGCTCGAGAGTTCCACTTAACTCCAAGATTTGTAATGGATTGATGAGTTTCTAATCTTCCTCTTTCCCACATGTCGGAATCTATACGTATAATGAGACCTTCTTCATCAGCGACGTAGTAGTCGAGAAAGCTATAGGGATGGAATATATCAGCCCCAATTGCAGTGTAGTTACGAATGTCATCTGGGCCACTATAACGATCACCATATTCACCGTCGGTTGTAAATTCATAAATGTAATTATCGTAACCTCCGTATAACATACTTGATCCGTCACTGGCAAGGTCGAAGAAGCCGTTTCCTCCCGGATTACCCGGTTGAGAGAAATCACCCTGATAGGCTAGGTTACGACTTACTTGATAAACCATGTTTGCTTCGCCGTTAGCAGTACCCGTAATGTAAAAATTATCCTCGGTAAATGCTGCTCCGTTGATTTCTGAATCCGCTGTTATTGAAGTAATATCGGTTAAAAGTTCATACTCACTTGCTGTCCATTTATCCATGGGAGTTATATAGACAGGAACTCTTGTATTATTAGTAAATCGAAGTGTCTGTGTTTCGCTGGGATTCTCTTCAATAAGCAATGAACTGCTTAAAGTGTCTGTCTGTAATCCTTCTATTACGTTTTGAGGGTAATACATCCAGCCCCTATCATTGCGGGTTTCATCCGGATCATTATCCAATTCACCATCACCGTTATCTATACAAGAAGAGTTTCCGTTTAGTAGAAACCAAGTTGAGTCTGATCCATAAAATTGAGGATCATCGGTAGTGTTACCGTTTCCTTCAAACGCGTGCTTCACATTGCTGTTAATAACATTCAGAACTCCAGCGCCGGCAAAATAAGGTTCCTCATCCCATAAGATACAGCTGTTTAAAACCACTCTCGCATTACCTCTTAGATCAGCCGTGTTTGCGCTTGGATTAATGCCTATATCAGCATTATTTATAAAAGTACAGTTATTAAGCGTCACTGGTGTATTGCCTAAATCGTCTGATGTGGCTATAACACCGCCTCCCCCAGTATCTCCCTCGCCGGTTGCTCCGTTGCGTTGAAAAAGATTGTGATGGATATTTGCGCGGAAGGTTTCTTTGAAGTAAAAAACACCACCTCTATCCGCATTATTCTGGGTAAAGCGATTATAACGCATTTCCGGTTGTGCTGATCCTCGAATATATACCGCGCCACCAATTTGATAACCGACTCTGGCGGCATTCTGGTCAAACCAGCTCCATTCTATTAGCGGTTCTGTATTTTCAGCATTTATATATACTGCGCCTCCGGCTTCAGCAGTGTTGCTTAGAAATATACAGTTAATAATGTGTGGACTTGATCCGTTATTAATGTTCATAGCGCCGCCTGAATCTTCAGTATGATTTGCAATAAATACACAACCATCAATATCTGGGGAAGATTGTCCGTAAAAGTACATTCCACCAGCGCCGCTAACAGCCTCATTATTACTAATAATACAATTAATGAAATGACCTGAGGATCCATAAGCAAAGCCAATGCCTCCGGCATTTTCCTGGGCGCTATTATCTGAAATAACACATGACTCAAATGTTGGACTACTATTCCAGATGCAGACACCGGCGCCAAAAGCCCTACAGTATCCGTCTGAAACTCTAGAGTTTTGAATGGTAATATCACCACCGCTTATAAACATATTCCCACCACAGGAAACTGAATCTAACCCACTACCGTCACTCGCTGCTCTTCCGCCTGTGATAACACAATAGTTTAGGATTGTGCCCTCTTCAGCATCTCTGAAAGCAAGCCCGCCGGATCCTTGACGCGCGTTATACATAAACCGGATCGAGTCTCTTGCAGTTCCTTCGGCAATTAGCAATCCATGAATGATTAAATGATGGTTTTGATTAATCAAAATCCGAACTCCGGGTTCAATCTGAAGAGTATCTCTGTCATATATGATCGCATCACGAGTAGTGGTGTAAGGACTGCCTTCAATACTAAAGACGCCTTCAATTGCGCCTCCGATTTCAGTGTCTGCGATAACAATTGTTGCAGTAAATACTGCAATAATTATGACTAAAACTAAACGATCAAACTTCATTACGGCTCCCAAGTCAACTTACTTTTTACTTCGATTTTTTTACTTACTGATAGTTGTTTCCTGCATATTCTCAAACCTGTCAAGCATTTTTAATGCCGGCATTTTACTCACGCTTGGATTATGGTGGCGCATATATCGTTCCAACGTTTTTGTAATTTCAACCCTAGCTTTATTACTGACTTTTAAACGCGTAATAGTATTATGGTTGCCATTGGTTAGCTGGCGCAGAATGCTCACACTTTCGCCTGAGATATTTATATTTGAGTCTGAATCGGGTTGACAATCTCTACAGCAAATTGCTCCGGCGTCAAGTAAAAGTGAATTATATAACCCGAGTGTTGATGGTTTCATGCAGATCGGACATATCACTGGATCTATTGCGAAACCTATTGATCTAAGCAGAGATAATTGAAACACCCATAGGATAATTCTGGAATCAATCGTTTCTTCCTCAAATCTGGTTAATGTGTTGACTGCCGCATTAAAAACATCCGGATCCACCTCACCTTCCGTAAATGAGTGATTAAGCATTTCGGCAATCGCAGTAGCATATCCGGTAAGGGTAAGGTTGCTTTTAATATGGGGGAAATGTTTAATTAAAGTTACATTTCCGAGTGTTTGAACAGACCTTGATGGTTTGAAATAGATTATTGCCTCAATGTGGTTAAGCGTTTCAATGTTTCCACCAACAGCGCTTGATTTAGCGCGTCTTGCTCCTTTGGCAATTACCGTAATTTTACCATTTTTCATCGTGAACAATGTCGCAATTCTTGAGGTTTCACCATGTCTGATCGAACGAATTACAATTGCTTCGTCCTTGATCTGTCCTGTACCGCTCATTTTTTAGTCACTGTAAGTACTTATTAAATTGTATCTTTTAAAATGTATTAATATCAAAACTAATATTATTGCAGTTATATAAATGAGTTATGTTTGTGTTATATTTACCTGAGAAAGTTGATTTTTCAGAGATGTATATAAACACAATTTCTGCTTGTCATTTATATACTGCATACATTATATTAACCTATTCAAGTTGCAGTGTCAAGTGGATAATCCAATGATACATAGTTGTTTTCATTGAGAACATAATAAATTCTGGAGGGTGAATGGACAATTCAAAAAATGAATTGTGGGAATGTATTGAAGATTTAGATGGTCCTGATGGTTATCATTATGCAGTTAAATCAGGTGATAGAATAATCGCATGGGTTGGAAATATTGAGGATGCTGAATTTATCTCACGCTCTTGCGATATTGTGCCGCGTTTAGTTAAAGAGATAATGATTCTAATGAATGGACTTGACAATGTCCGTGATTTTATGAGATCTCTTGATGATGGTCTTAAAAATCTGGATGTTGAAATGAAGAAGGGCATTTCCAACACTTGATAATAACGCATTTGGCGAAGTCCAGGTTAAACGTGGAAAGAAGGTCTTTGCTACATGAAATCAAGGATCTATCTAATTAACTTACAATAGTATCAGAAATGCAAAAGCTGCTACTGCCTCTTTGTATGAAGGTAAAGAATGGCAGGAATGGGATGAGGTAAATTGTAAATAATGAAGCGGTAATCAGAAGAATTAAAGATTTACAATTGTTTATTATTGGTTCTGTGCATTTAGTTGATGTGTAATCCCCAAGCGAATCCCTTGTATTATTTTCGTGAAAGCAGGTTCTATCTAAACAAAAAGGTGACCTTTAGTCAAACTTTACAGAGGAACGAGTGTCAATTCAGGAGATAGGCAACAAAGCCCAGATAATAACGGATATTAGATCAAAACTTAAGGATGTACGCGATCTACCCAAACTGCCGACTCTGGCGATAGAAATCCAGAAAATTATTAATGACTCCAATTCCAGCATGTCTGACCTGGTTGCTGTTGTTGATAAGGATATGGTGCTTGCTGGAAGAATTCTTCGCATTGCTAACAGTGCGTTTTATGGCATACCGCGCAAAATTGACAATTTGAAAACAGCTATGATCGTGCTTGGTATGAGTAAGATAGCGAGGCTTGTAACTTCAGTGTCGGTTATGGGTTTATTTGAAGATGATGCAGAATTTGATATGAGACAATTTTGGCTGCATGGAGCAATTTGTGGTGATTTTACCGTTGGACTTTATCGGGGGCTTAAACTTCAATGTCCGAATGGAGCGCATATTTCCGGTTTATTGCATGATATTGGTAAGATTATATTATATAAATATTTGCCTGAATATTATACTCAATGTAAAGACTATATGAAAGCAAATGATGTAAGGATGGTTGATGCTGAAATTAAACTGCTCGGTATTGACCATGGACACATTGGCAGTTGGCTGACCAGAAAATGGAATGTCCCTGACGAGATTTCCGAGGCAGTTGCACAGCATCACATCAGATCTTCCGATACTCCGTCATACAGTTTATCTGTAATGGTTGATTGGGCTGATCGTCTATCATATATTGTATTAAATCGCTCAAAAGAATCGGTGATTGAATTACTGGAATCCGATCAGAAATGGATTGAATGGCAGAGTGAGAAGGGGTATTCAACTGAAAGAATAGTAGATATACTATTAGAGTTACATAAACGGTCAAGCCAACTAATAGATTTCCTTAGATAACTGAAACTCAGATATTAAAACAAATCTACCCTGTAAATAAAATGATCGCTTGAATACCTGTATGGGAGCACCTTTCCATTAGCAGAAGCTTTGAAATCTTTATAAAGAATATAATCTATCCTGAATAAGGGGGCCTCTCTATGCCAGGTTCTTCCGAGTAACTTTCCTGTTTTTACCCAGCTATCCTTTAGATTGCTACAAATTATTCGAAAAATTCTGTCGGTAGGTGTTGTGTTAAAGTCTCCAAGTACGACAAGAGGAGCATTTATCCTGTCGATTTCATCAGCAAGCATTTTAGCTTGAATTAATCTAACTTTCCAGCTATCGATTAAACCGGTTAATCCGTGCCCAATCTCCACTGGTTCTAAATGTAGTGGGATTATATATGTATCTTTGCCATTTTGTTTTGTTTTCAGAATATGATACAGCCTTCTATCATTTTTATGAGAAGGACAATCGATCAGTTTTACCGGTTCAACGGGTTCTTTGCACAGAACAAGTACACCATTTTCACCTTGATCTGTATAACTTCCGAAATACCAGAAATATCCGAGCCATTTATTGTCTTTAGATTTCTTAATACGCTCATTGAAATCAAATGATTTAACCTCCTGAAAGCAGATTAGATCGTGTTTCCGATCTTTGATGAGCAGAGTCAACATATGAGTTGTGTAAAACTTTGTATTGAATGTCAACACACTGAATGGTTTGCTGAATTTAGTGTCGAAAGTGGTCTCATTTAACGGAATGTTCCGGAAAAGTTCACATGATAAAATGATTAAAGTTAGAGCTGCTACCACAATGAGCCGCCAGTGTCTTATAGTCAGATAATGAAGAAGGATTATTACAGATGCGCCAGTTAATATGAATCGAAAGAGCTGATTTCCGGTAAACCACTCAATTAGCGGAATAGAAAAGAATGGAGTGTAAATTGAGAAAGTCAATATAGCAGTAATAAATAAAAGTAAACCAATTAAAGTCTTAGCTACTCGCAACAATAAAGGTTTAGGTCTGTGTCTTTTCCTGCGTTCATGACTATAACCTTGCAGGAGGTTTCTTACATTTTCATTCATTAAAAGAAAGCAGCTTCTCTGTATTCACCAAAAGCATCTTTCAGAACATTAATCATTTCACCAAGTGTGACGTAAGCATGTGCGCAATCAATGAAAAAGGGCATAAGATTCTCATCTGAGCGTGCGGCGCTCGCCAGATTTTCCAATTTAAGCTTAACCTCCTTTGGATCACGTTTTCTTTTAACTTCTTTGAGGTTGTCTATTTGACGTTTTGAATCTTCCGGAGTTATTTTAAGGATTGGAATTTCAATCGTTTCATCAGCGTCGATGTAGTCATTAACGCCTACAATGATTCTGCCTTTGGATTCGAGTTCCATTTGGTATCGATAGGCTGCGCGGGCAATCTCCCGCTGCTGGAAGCCGCTCTCAAGCGCAGGAATAACACCGCCAAGCTCATCTATTTGTTCAAAGTATTCCTCAGCTTCCGCTTCCATACGATCAGTAAGTTGCTCAAGGTAATAAGAACCGCCAAGTGGATCGATAACATTTGAGACTCCCGTTTCAGAGGCGATGATCTGTTGAGTGCGTAATGCAATTTTAGCTGCTTTTTCAGAAGGTAGCGCAAGGGTTTCATCCATTGAGTTTGTGTGTAGGGATTGAGTTCCTCCCAACACACCAGAAAGAGCTTGAATCGCAGTACGGACAATGTTGTTCTCCGGTTGTTGAGCTGTAAGACTGCAACCTGCCGTCTGTGTATGAAAACGCATCAGCCAACTACGTGGATTTTTAGCGCCGTATTTATAACGCATCCGTTTTGCCCAGATGCGTCTCGCAGCTCTGTATTTGGCTATTTCCTCGAAGAAGTCGAGGTGTGCATTAAAAAAGTGAGATAATCTTGGCGCAAAAGCGTCAACATCCAAACCGCGTTCAATTGCCGCTTCAACATAAGCGAAACCATCGGATAATGTGAATGCAAGTTCCTGAACAGCAGTAGAGCCTGCTTCTCGGATATGATAACCGGAGATAGAAATGGTATTCCATTCAGGCAACTCATTCGTACCGAATTCTATAGTATCAACTTCAAGTCTCATTGATGGAGCAGGGGGGAAGATGTACTCCTTTTGAGCGATATATTCTTTTAGGATGTCATTTTGCAGTGTGCCTCTGAGTTTCCTTCTGTCGGCGCCTTGTTTTTCCGCCGCCGCTATGTAGAAAGCCCAAACAATTGCAGCCGGACTGTTTATTGTCATCGATGTCGAGATTTTCTCCATCTCAAGACCGTCAAACAGCACTTCCATATCCCTAAGCGAACAAACTGCGACTCCACATTTACCAACCTCACCTTCAGACCAGGGATCATCAGAATCGCGTCCCATTAAAGTTGGAAGATCGAAAGCAACCGAAAAACCGGTCTGTCCTTTCTCGGCAAGGTATTTATAACGCGCATTGGTGTCTTCAGGTGTTGCGAATCCACTGAACATTCGCATCGTCCAGAGCCTGCCCCTGTACATTGATGTATGCACACCACGGGTGTATGGATATTGACCTGGATATGCAAGCTGATCTTCAGCGTTCCAGTCTCTCATATCATGCTGTGTAACCATCGCAGGAACTTCAGCGCCAGATACTGTTGTAAAAAGTGTATCTCGTTTTTTGGCAACATCAAATTCCTGCTGCCATCGTTTGTAATCCGGTTTTTCTGAATTACTACTCATTTAATTTGCCTTTCGCCTTGATAAACATTTATCAATCTTAAGATAACTACTCAACTTCATACTTTAAAATCTCATAGTCTGCTAGAACCCATGAATCAGCTACTTTATGAATAAATCCATCGATAAGAACTGATATTCTTGAACCGCAGTACATTTTGTCATCAATTTGATCGCCCGTGATAAATAACCATGATTTAAAATGGAATGATTTTGATCTCTTATTGTATGAGTAACTAATCAAATCATAAGTATCCAAACCATAACCCGTAGCGTTAGTACTACATACTTCTTCATTTATAGTACCACCACAATTTATTAATTGATTAGTAAGCTCAACTAAGATATCGCAAAGGATATTGTCAAATTGAGATTCAGGATCATCGGCTTCATCTTCCATTGCTATAAGAATAGCGTCTATTGCTTTCCCGATAGATGATATCGATTGGTCACTAATATTTGTTTTTAACTCTTTCTTCGATTGTTTGAGGAATTGTTCAGTATTATACATGTGAAATAAAGACACGTGAGATTCTCTTTCTATTTCATCGACAAGCTCAGGTCTAGGTCCAATTGTCTTTCCGCTAACTTCATACCACCAATCATCTTTTTTTTCATCTGTCACAAAGATTATGAATTTAATATCTTCAAGCTTTGCGAATTCTTTAATCTGATGCCAAATTAGTAGGTCTCCAAATTTCTTCTTCATTATTAAACCACCATATGAATAAGAAGCAGAATCTTTATCTTTTTCTTTACCTTTATCCCTAAATCCTGGTGGTATTCCCAATCTGTATCGATTTTCACCTTCTTTAAAAATATCGTCTAATTCTTTCTGTGTTGATATTGGAGCGCCAACATTATCACCAAATAGTTCTGTTAGTTTTATAAGAATATCATCTTCGTTAAAAATATCAGGCTGGCGGGAGTCTCCATCATCAAGTTCTTTGTGAATTTTAGAAATGAAATCATCGATCATTTTACAATACTTATCATAGTCTATAAATGGATGAAGTCGCTTTAATCCATCTTTGATAATCTTTTTATTTAGCTCATTCTTAAGCTCCGAAAAGAGATCCTTTGATTTTTGGAATTTTATCTTCTGATCTGAGATTATTTTATGACGATTTCTGTGATATTCAAGAGCAACTTGATTTGGAATCCAAATACGTTCTTTAATACTTTCAAGAATAGTAATTACTTCATCTCTTGCGTCATGTGGATGTCTGTATAGGTTTAAAAGAAAATTAGTATCAAAAATAAAAGTACAGTTCCCCCATAGTTGTTTATTTTGTTCTTCGGTAAGTTTTACAAAACCTGGAAAATCGGATAACATTATAGATAACCCCTTTCTAAACCTTGAAGTTAATTCTGATTATGATAGTATATTTGTAGTTTTTATATAGATTCATTCATTTAACCTTTCTTTGCGATAAAGCCATTTATTAGTAAGCGCGCTGTTTCTCTTACCGGCAGTCCTTTTTCAGCAAACTCTATTATATCATCCTGCTTGATTTTCTCCCAGAGTTGCCGTTTTACTCCAGTTTCAGCAGCGCGTTTTATCCTATCGATTCTCTGTTCATTCCGACGCTGTAATAAACTGCCGTTTGCAAGCGCTTGCCTGAAATAATTCTCCAACCAATCCAGAAGCTCACTTATTCCCTCTGACTTGTTTGCGGAAGTTGCCAGTACGTGAGTACGATTATGGTTCCTGATTTCCAGGATCGACTGCAAGTCCATAATAAAGCGATCAGCGCCCTTCATATCCTTTTTATTAACCACAAACAAATCAGCGATTTCCATCAGTCCTGCCTTCATTGCCTGAATGCTGTCGCCTGAGCCGGGTTCAAGCACAACAACGGTTAAGTCGCACGCTCCTACAATATCAACTTCAGACTGCCCGACACCAACGGTTTCGATAATGATACGATCAAACGAATAAGCATCGAGGATGTCAGCAGCATCAATAGCGCTTGCAGCAAGTCCTCCTGATGCTCCACGTGTTGCAAGGCTACGGATGAAAATTCCCTCATCAAGTGTGAGATCGTACATTCTCACTCTGTCTCCGAGTACTGCTCCTCCTGTAAAAGGGCTTGAGGGATCGACAGCGATTATACCTACGGATATATCTTTCTCGCGATACTGACGAGTTATTTCATTGATGAGAGTACTCTTTCCAGCGCCGAGAGGTCCGGTTATACCGATACGAAACGCTTCACCAACAGCCCTTGTGTCATCAGGTATTGGTAAAGTCTCATCCGGATTCAGTCGATCTAATTTACTAAGTAATCTTGAAAGCTCGAGGCGTTTTTGAGGATTCATGCCTGTGATTTAAATCTGTATTTAAACATTTTATTTCTTAATCTTTGTCATTTATTAAGCGTTTTTAAGCCTTTCGACGATTTCTTTAATAATAATATCCGCTCTATCTTTATCCAGCAAGAATCCAGCAGCTCCTTCAAGACCGCCACCGCCGTACTCTGCGAGAAGTTGTCCAAGATGAACATTACAGGTTCGATTGAAAATACTCTTGCCAATCCTGACGCGTATTTTTGATTTTTCTTTATGTGTTGTTAAAGTAATCTGAACATTCTGATCAGGAAAAAGTGCAAAACTTATAAAACGGTTGCCTATTGGCAAAAGTTCAGCTTGGCGTGCGTCTGTAATAATAACATTTCCATCAACACGAGAAATATACTCAACTCGCTCTTTGAACGTCTCAGCATCCTGTTTATATTTGTGGATATTGTTTTGTACCTCAGGAAGTGCAAGTATGGTCTCCGGAGAGGGATCCTTTCGTATTTTTCGGGTTAGTAATCTAGCATATTCATGTAGAATATCCTTACCCATGAAGGGATCGATCGTGAAACCAATTTGCATCCAGCCTTCCGGATTAAGTACGTCATCAATTGATAAATCAGCAGAGTCAAATTTATCAGTTTGAGTGACCAAATCAGCATATTGCTTTAACTCTGGAGTGTCGTAGTATTCATATACCAATCTCGCAGCGCTGGGTGCAATACCGCGTTTGCCTTTAGCGTGCAATCTTACGCTTCGTTCTTCCTCTGCAAGATCGTGGTGATCAAACCAGGTTCCAGCATTAGAATGAAGAGGTAGATTAGTAATTATATCGCCTTGCATTACGTCAATGGATCCATCTTCAAGATCTTTTGGTTCTGCAAAAATTATATTGTCGATTGGTTCTATTTTTGTTACAAGAACCGCACAGGTAACTCCATCGAGGTTTGCGCGTGTAATCAGGTTCATTAGGCTGTCCCTTGTATTGTTAGATTCTTTTTTTTGTACAAATTTCCATGTACGATTGTGGTCGGGGAGTGTTTAAAGCCCGACTAACTAACTATTCATCTTTTTAAAATTATCAAAATCGTTAAAGATCAGTGTATTATGATCCATCCAGCATTGACCTTCATCCTCAAAACGTTTGATAACTCGTGAAATTGTCTCCCTTGACGTTCCGGCAATACTTGCCAGATCGCGCTGTAAAGGAAGTTCATCAATGTAAACCATACCATCTTTTACCTTGCCAATATCCTCGACCAACCTGATAAGTGTAGTAGCAACACGTCCTTTTGCATCGAGAAGTGATAATGATCTGATATGATGATCTGATTTTCTAATTCTGCCGGCAAGTTCTTTTAGCAATGTGATTGCGATTTTAGGAATACTTTGTATAATTTCCATAAAATCGTTGCGTTGAAGCATTAAAAGCTCAATCTCATCAATCGAAGTGACAGAAGCACTTCTGCTTAGACCGTCTATTACTGAAAGTTCACCAAAGAAGTCACCTTGACCGAGTATTGCCAGTATTGCTTCGCTTCCATCAGAAGCGATACGCGAGATTTTAACTCTTCCATATTTAATGACAAAAAGACAATTACCCACGTCATCTTCAAAGATTACGAGTGTATTTTTTGGGTACTTGCGATGCACAATTAGTTTGCTGACAAGATCAAGCTCATCATTTGTCAGATCGGCAAAAAGTGGAATCTTTCTCAGCAGAGCGTAATCCATTCAATCTCCCTGATATCCATACATCTAATATTGATCTACAGCTATATACCGATCGATTTCCGCTCTAATCGCTGGCTTTATGAACAATTTTTCAGTTCCAATATCGGAAATTTCACGAGCTAATGCTGCTATTCTTTCGTCAAGTGATTGTCGTTTGTTTATAATAAGAATTTTGCTCCCATGAACACTACATGATCCGCTTAGAAAAGCGCCTTGCTCTATCCTGACTTCTACAAACAGTCTTTCAGCTATATCGGAAAGATCGGATAGCAGTTTTTCACGCTTTAAGTCGGCTTTCATAAGTACTCGTCGCGTTTGTCTTTTTCAAGTTTTTCAACAACCTCTTTAACACTTTGAGCGCGGTTAAAGGGGCAGATTAAAGTTGCTGTAGGAGTATTTACAACTAAAATATCATTAAGTCCTATGACGGCGGTCAACTTTCCAGGTGAATATATATAATTATTCTCTGAATCAATAGTAAGTGTTTCGCCGATTAATACATTTCCGTCTCGATCTTTTTGAGATATACGATACAGCTCATCCCAACTTCCAACATCACTCCAGTCAAAGTTACCCTCAATCATAAATATCGGTGAAGAAGTTACTTCCATGATACCGTAGTCAATCGAAATTGGTCTTATAATCTGGTAGTGTTTTATAAGTTTTTGCTGGTATTTATTTTTATTTAAAAAGGCTGCAATTTTCTGGAGCTGTGCGTATTGCTCAGGCAGATATTCTTCCATCTCAGATAGTATTCTGGATGCACGCCAGATAAACATACCGCTGTTCCAATAGAAATCGCCGGATTGCAAGAATAGTTCCGCTGTTTTTTGGTCCGGTTTTTCAGCGAAAGCAACAACTTCGTGCACCGGTTCTGGAGCATTTTTATCTGCTGTTTTAAACTGAATATAACCATATCCTGTTTCAGGGCGGGTTGGTTTTATGCCTATAGTCACCAATGCATCGTGTTCTTCAATGAAATTAATCGCTGTTTTAACAATATTCTGGAAAGCTGATTTGTTTCGTATTAAATGGTCAGCAGGTAGAACGACCATTATACCGTTCGGATCATGGTTGTAAATATGCGTTGCAGCAAGTCCTATACATGGAGCTGTGTTGCGTCCGACGGGTTCTAAAATAAAATTATCAGTACTCAATTGAGGTAATTGCGGAGCAATAAATTTAACCTGCTCTTCATTGGTTACAATATAGGTTTTCTCAGGCGGAATCAGATCTTCAAGGCGATCGAAGGTTTCTTGCATCATCGTCCTTGGTCCATTTATTGCTAACACCTGTTTAGGAGTTATCCTGCGGGAAAGGGGCCAAAAACGCGTCCCTGAACCACCCGCCATGATAACAGCGTAAATATTACTTGGCAATATAGTTCCCTGATTTTCTTCTAAGTTTATTATTGTTTATATTAGTTTTTTTAAACCATTTTTCAACAAGAGCCGGTAAGAAAATTACTTGCCCTAATCCGGCGGTTAATCCTGGTAATATTGCAACAATTAAGTACTGAGCCATTACCACCTCATTAGCGCCGGTTAATATAATAATGGTAAGAAAAACCATTCTACTAAGCACAAGCCCAATTGCAACTGCGAAATAGCTATTCCAGTCTTTTTCTCGTAACAAACCAATTATTAATCCATAAACTGCAAGTTCAAATGTCATCGGGATAGCTTTTATTAAAAGTGGATATCCTGTCAGCAGGTAATTGGATGCTGGCGCCAGAGCGCCCACAGTCAATCCCCCGCGCCAACCATAAATCAAGGCAGCAAGTACGACAGGCCAATGCATTGGCAGCAACCATCTTACCGGCGCTCCTGTAAGATGTGCAACTGCTGGTAATACGACTGCAGCGCCAACCATCAGCAACTGAAACGTCCAATCTCTGACACTGTTGATAGGCAGTACAACTGCACTACTTAAATTACTGCTATGTTGATATGTTTTCATTGCTTTTCTTTTTGTAAACAGAACTTTTTATCTTCTATTCCGCAAAAGCGGATAACTCGCAACTCTTAACTCGTGACTTTTCAACTGTTATTTAAATCTGATTATTCTTCCCGCTGTATCCCATCGATTTCTTACTTTAACAGTATCATCCGAAACAGAAAAATGATCCGCAAAACGAAATGGTTCAACATTGCCGATGTTGTATTTCTGGTCTCGATCCATATCACTATACAGCCAGAGTAAATATTCACCAGCTTTAAGACGGTCTATTGTGAAGGTATTTCCCGCTTTGGCGCTAACTAATTTTTCAGTAATCGTCCTTCCTTCGAAGGATCTCGCTCCAATAATAGGGAAGATTATCTGTCCTTCGATTGTGCCTGATATTGAGCCTGTTTCTACCGGATCAACGACTGTGAATGTAGTTGACCACAGAGTGTCAGGTGATACGTTTCCTGATCTGTCAACTATTGAAGTTAAATCTAATTCCAGCGTGTAAGATTTTCCAAATTCCAGCGCTTTAGATACTTTCCAATTTAGCATATTAATTTCTTTTTGAACAAGCTCTATGGTATATTCAGTGGTTGGTTTTGTACTATCCTGAGAAATTTCTCTAAGCCTTGCTGTGTTTTTAATATCAGCAAGCGCGTCATCAAATGCTATCCATCCGTTCGGTATCTCATTAATACCTCTATCGCCGTTAGCTGGTGAAGAATCAATAACTACAGGTCCAACCGTATCCGGATTTGCGGATCCGGTGAAATTAAAAACAGTTGTATCTTCAGCGAAAACTATTGAATATTCTCGATCTGCCGTCTGTGTATTAGTATATAAAATCAACCTTGTTGAATCTAATGTGCTAATCCACACACGTTCGATACTTAGACTACTGCTTGAGTCGAGAATTGCTAATTTTGAAATTAAAATTCCAGGCTCTGTGTCTATTAGTCGGTTATAGCGTAAGGTTAAATGTTTGTTATCACTTGCAGAAACTAAATATAGACTTAGTCTGCTTGTATCACGTTTAACCGGGTACAATTCCATCCATGTTTCTCCTCCTTCAGGAAGAAGGACATCTTGCCACGGTAATCCGAGCCTGTCTGCTGAAGGATCATAGAGTAAATCATGGTCACGATCGTCGAAACATAGAAGTCTGTAACTGCCGGGTGGTATGTATTCCAGGCTGAACTCACCCTTCAAACCAGCATGTGCTATAAAATCAGGTTTAACTTCAGTTGGTTTGAATTCTATAGAATCACCAATAATCCAAGCGCCAACCAGCATCCCCTGAACATCTTTTGATGTAAAGATGCGACCTGATATCTTTCCTTTATCAATTGTCTCGCCTGCCGTAAGAGCAATTGTATAACCTGCTTCAAGTCGATTGCGTTGTAGATCTGTGAGATCGGTACCTATTGATAAAAGCAGAGTGCGATCAGATGGAATAGCTTCACGAAGTCTAATTTTTACACTGTTACCTTTAACCTTTATTTTTGGTTTTTTTTGCGGTGTTGGTGTAATAAAGAGAGCGCTTTCAAGACTTTCCTGGCTTACCGGTTCACTGAACACAATTTCGATATTCGATTTTGGATCGACTGAAGTTGAGCCTGTTGCCGGTTTTACTTCAATAACTCTTGGCGCTTCTTCATCCTTGGGACCGCCACCCGGTGGGCCCATTGAAGCGCATCCTGTTATAAGTAAAAAAACGCAAATGGTTTTAATGTAAACTGTCTTAACTCTCAAAGTTACTATCTAATAGGACTATTGTCAATAGCTTAAATGATACCATTAGGTGTTAGTTCTTAAGAGTCTGTCTGATAATTATATTGCAGTAGTGTCACAGGACACATGATAGCACTCCGAAATGTATTATCAGATTGATTCTTAAGTATGCAAACACTAATATAATAAGGTAAGTTGTTAGTCTTCTTTCATCAAGGAGTTTGGCTTGTAAAAGTATGTGTGAAGCATTATATTACAATTCTAAACAGAATTTTAGAGAATATTGGAGAAAACAATGGCAGAAAAATACCTTAACTACATAGCTGGTGAGTGGCGTCCAGCAATCTCAGGGGAGTGGTTTGAGAATCGTAATCCTGCAAACTGGGATGAAATAATCGGATTATTTCCAAAATCAGGCAAACAAGACGTTGATCTGGCGGTAAAAGCAGCCAGAGAGGCATTTAAAGTATGGAGGTTAGTACCCGCTCCGGAGCGCGGAGCTATCCTCAAGCGCGCCGGTGATATAATGGTTGAACGCAAGGAAGAGATTGCGCGCAACATGACCCGTGAAATGGGAAAGGTCTTAACTGAAACACTTGGCGATACACAGGAAGGTATCGATACCTTTTATTATGCAGCAGTAGAAGGTCGTAGATTATTCAGTCACACTGCTCCCTCCGAAATGCCATGCAAGATGAACCTTTCCTTTCGTATTCCGATTGGCGTCGCTGGTCTGATCACACCATGGAACTTCCCGATGGCAATACCATGCTGGAAGTCATTGCCTGCTTTAGTTTGCGGCAACAGTGTTGTATTTAAACCTGCTTCTGATACACCTTTAACAGCAACGACTCTTGTCGAAATCCTGCTTGAAGCCGGTATTCCTCCTGGTGTTATCAACATCGTACATGGAGGAGGTGGAGCGGTTGGAACTTCAATAGTTGATCATCCTGATATTAACCTGATAAGTTTCACAGGCTCATCGATGGTTGGCAAGCAGATTAATTCCAAAGCCGGAGCTCAATTGAAACGAGTATCGCTTGAGTTGGGTGGTAAGAATGCACAGGTTGTGATGGACGACGGTGATCTCGATTTAGCTTTAGAAGGTGTACTATGGGGAGCATTTGGTACCACTGGACAAAGATGCACAGCGACCAGCCGTTTGATATTACATGAAGCCATACACGATAAATTTATTGATATGCTGCTTAAAGCTGTTGAGGGTTTAAAAGTTGGTGACGGACTAAAACCCGAAAACACTGTTGGACCTGTAGTGAACAAGGGGCAAGTTGAGACAGTTCAGAGTTACGTTGATATTGGCAAGTCCGAAGGCGCCAATATGATTTGCGGAGGTCATCAACTTACCGATGGAGATCATGCAAAAGGCTGGTTCTATGCGCCAACGGTCTTTACGGGCGTCACTCAAGGAATGCGTATCTTCAAGGAAGAGATATTCGGTCCTGTATTGAGTGTTATCAAAGTTAAGGATTTTGATGAAGCCGTTCGCGTTCACAATGATTGCATTTATGGACTTTCATCATCGATTTATACACGCGACGTCAATAAAGCTATGGTTGCCATCCGCGATTTCGAAGCAGGAATTACTTACGTCAACGGACCAACCATCGGCGCTGAATGTCACATGCCGTTCGGTGGTGTAAAGGAAACTGGTAACGGTCATCGCGAAGGCGGCTGGCCAGTGTACGAGTTCTATTCCGAGATAAAGACTGTCTATATTGATTACTCTGGTAAGCTGCAGCGAGCGCAGATAGATAATTATTAAGGGTGCGAGTTCTTCACATGATTAAAAACGGAAAAGGATCAACACAATTATTTCAGGAATTAAGATGAAAAACCGTCTCTTCTACGGTGATTGCTTGGATGTTCTCCAAAATCGCATCGAGGATGAGAGCATTGACCTTATTTATATTGATCCGCCCTTCAACTCAAAGCGTAATTATAATGTCCTGTTTGAATCAATCGATATGACGGATACTAAAGCTCAGAAAGAGGCTTTCGCCGATACATGGAGTAATGTTAAGTATATAGATCAACTCTATCATATACAGGATATAAATCTCGACCTGTATAAGTTTTTAGCCACACTTGACTCAATTAATGTCTCTAAAGGTGCTGTTTCATATCTAACCACCATGGCATTAAGAATCATCTACATGTATCGAAAACTAAAGGAAACGGGATCATTTTACCTGCATTGCGATCCGACGATGAGTCATTATCTGAAATTAGTCTGTGACTTGATATTTAATAAGAAGTTTTTTCGAAATGAAGTGATTTGGGCTTACGAGATTGGTGGAAGGAGTCACAAACAATGGGGAAAGAAACACGATGTGATTTTATACTATACAAAATCACAAAATTCCAAATTTAACTGGCGAGATGTTGCTTCACCCAGAAAGTCCGGAACACACATGAAGGTAAAGAATGATTCCAAGGGACGTATTTATCAGGAAAAGGTAGATGCAAAATCAGGGAAAGCTTATCGATATTATATTGATGAGGGCACTATTCCAGCAGATTGGTGGATTATTCAGCAGTTGAACAGAGAAGAAAAAGAGAGGCTTCATTACCCTACTCAAAAACCCGAACAGCTACTTGAAAAAATCATTAAAGCCTCTTCCAACAAAGGCGATGTCATCGCCGACTTTTTCTGCGGCTGCGGCACTGCAATAGCTGTCGCTCAACGCCTTAACCGTCATTGGATCGGTGTTGACATCTCTCATCTTGCTGTACGATTGATGTATAACCGCATTCTAGAGCCTTATCGTGATACTCCCGATCAATACAAACAAATCAAGGATGAGATAGAAATAAACGGATTTCCGCGTGATATCGCCTCAGCGCATGATCTGGCAGTCAGCACAAAGAAAGGTCGCATCAAATTTCAGGACTGGATTATTGAAATCATGTTGGAAGGAGTCTCTAATCCGAAAAAGGTTGGTGATGGCGGTTATGACGGCTATTTGACTCTCTATAGAGATGCGAAAGTCAAGGATGTGGTTTTAATCGAAGTTAAAAGCGGTAAACTCACAGTCAAAAACATCCGAGAGTTCATCCATGTTGTGAATCATGAGAAAGCTGCTATGGGTGTTTTTGTCTGCTTTGAAGATCAGGCTACAAAACCTATGAGAGCGGAAGCCCAGCATGCTGGGTACTACGATCAGGAGTCATTTGGGACAAAATTTCCGCGTCTGCAAATAATAACAGTTGAGGATTTATTTGAAGGGAAAACACTCGCTCATCCTAATCCTGCAATGTTCAATGTGACGTTTAAAAAAGCTTTCAAACAATAGACATGTGTAAGGTAGCTTAATGATAAAATATTTAAGAAAATTATTCCTAAGACCTTGGATGATAGGCCAAACATGAACACTTTGTTGTTTGTCGTTTTGATGTTGATGTATAGTTAAATTTTATTGTTACAACCAAAATGGAGTGAAAAATGGGTCTCAAACCCGATAGTGTAATAAAAGCAATCCGAGATCACCTCATCGGTGATGGCTTTGAGTTTGTGCTCGATATAGATGCTAGTCATGGCAGTTGGATGAAGGATCAGCTTACCGGACGTGAACTTCTTGATTTCTATTCATGTTTTGCTTCCAATCCGCTGGGATTCAATCATCCAAAAATGAGAAATGACGAAGTAATTGCTGAGCTGATTCCTTCGGCTGTAAATAACGTCACTAACTCCGACCTGTTTACCATACAGAAAGCGGAATTTGTGCAGACCTTCTTCAAGAAAGCAGCTCCGCCTGAAATGAAGTACATGTTTTTGATTGCAGGTGGTGGATTAGCGGTAGAAAACGCCTTGAAAGCAGCTTTCGACTGGAAAACCAAGCTTAATCTCAAAAACGGTGATACTCACGGACGTGGTTCGCAGGTGATGCACCTTCGTCAGGCGTTTCATGGTCGAACCGGTTATACTATGTCGTTAACCAATACTGATCCGGTTAAAACTTTGGGTTTCCCAAAATTTGATTGGCCCCGCATAGATAACCCAAAGGTTATTTTTCCTGACAAGGGAAAACAGCATGAATATCTCCTGAAAAGAGAAGCGAAAGCTCTTGAACAGGCTAAACACGCTATACTTGCTCATGGTAATGATATCGCTGCATGCATAATCGAGCCTATTCAGGGTGAAGGTGGTGATAATCACTTTCGCAGTGAATTCCTTCAAGCATTACAGGCGCTTTGTAATGAGAATGACATTATCTTCATTGTGGATGAAATTCAAAGTGGAATGGGTATCACAGGCAAAATGTGGGCTTTCGAGCATCACAATCTAAAACCCGATATGATATGTTTCGGCAAGAAAGCACAGATTTGCGGCTTAGTATGTACCGATATTGTCGATCAGGTTGAGAAACATGTGTTTAACACATCAAGTCGGATTAATTCCACTTGGGGTGGCAACCTGGTTGATATGGTGCGCGCTACCCATTACCTGAATATCATCGAAGAGGATAATCTTCTTGATAATGCAACTAAGATGGGAAATATCCTTTTAAGTGCATTGCAAAATCTACAACAGAAATATCCCGATTTTATCAGAAATGCTCGCGGAAGTGGTTTGATGTGTGCATTTGATGTTTCAACTTCAGAGAAACGTAACTCACTGCGCAGAAAAGCATACGAAGAAGGTGTGCTTGTGCTGGCATGCGGTGATCATTCGATTCGCTTCAGACCAACTTTGACGGTAACTGAAGATGAGATCGGAAAAGGAGTTGAAATCCTCAATAAGGTCATTACGAAGTTAGTATAATTAACGAGTCCCCTGCGTTAAGCAGGGGGCTTAATAATTTTAGATTTGTTCTATATGGGAATGTTCGTTATATTGATCAAATGATCAAAGACTTAGATAATGATACAATCGGCAAGCTCTATTTAGTCCCGACGCCAATCGGAAACCTCAGTGACATTACGCTTAGGGCTCTTGACGTACTTCGTGAAGCCGAAATTGTGCTTGCTGAAGATACGCGCAGGGTGAGGATTTTACTCGATAAGTATGAAATAGATCAGAAACCAATCAGCAATCACGATCACAACTCGGCGCGTATGTCGTCGAAAATTGTCGACTGGGTCAGGGCAGGGAAGAGGGTGGCGCTTGTTTCGGATGCAGGTTCACCAGGTATTTCAGATCCCGGTTATAGGGCTGTGAGGGCTGTTATTGATGCGGGACTGCCGGTGGAATCGCTGCCGGGAGCGACGGCTTTAATCCCGGCGTTGGTGTTGTCAGGTCTGGGAGTTGACAGATTTGTATTTGAAGGTTTTCTGCCTGTTAAAAAGGGCAGAAAAACTCACTTGTCAGAGCTAGCATCCGAGGAACGAACGATAATTTTCTACGAAGCGCCTCATCGGCTGGTCAAAGCGCTTGAGCAATTCTGCGAATCGTTTGGCAAAGATAGACTTGCTGCGGTTGCCAGAGAGTTGACTAAGATTTACGAAGAAGTAAAGCGGGGAACTTTGGAGGAGCTGCATGGGTATTACAAGGACAATCCTCCCAAAGGTGAGATCGTGATCGTGGTCGAAGGATTAGTCGCTTTTAAAAAGCGAGGGAAACCATTAACAGAACAAAACACTAATGCACCCAATCTTATTTGATTTTGGCAGGTTCAAGCTGCACAGTTACGGTTTGATGGTTTTTCTTGCCTTTGCTTTCGGTGTGTGGCTGGCTGTTAGGCGTGGCAGAAAGATCGGACTTCCCGACGAAAAAGTGCTAGACATGTCGATCTGGATACTAGTATCAGCAATAGTTGGCGCTCGTATCGCATACGTCCTGTTCCACCTTGATGAATTCCAGGGACGTTGGCTGGATATTGTAAATCCCTTCCAGAGCGATGGCACAATCGGTATTGCCGGACTTGTAGTATTGGGTGGAGTAGTTCTGACTGTGCCGGTGATGGGCTGGTATTTCAAGAAGCACGGACTTCCTGTTCTGAAAATGATTGACATGCTAATTCCATCGCTGGCTTTCGGGATGGCAATCGGCAGGATAGGCTGCTTTCTGAATGGCTGCTGTTATGGAGTACCGACAGACTCACCGTTTGGAGTGGTGTTCCCTGCCTGCTCAGGAGCAGGGCAGATGTTTCCCGGTCAGCACATCCATCCAACGCAAGCCTATGAATTGATTTATGCTGCAATTATCGGAACAATACTACTCATGAGATCACCTCGCAAACGTTTCGAGGGTGAGCTGTTTTATTTATTCTTGCTTCTTTACGGACCATTCAGGTTCTTCAACGAAACTATGCGTTACTACAGGGAAGGGATGATAATCTTCAGAAGCGGGAATTTTTCGTTTACGGTCAGCATGTTGGTTTCGCTGGCGATGCTCATTGGCGGTGCGGTGATGCTGATAAAGGGATACAAACAGAGCGGAGGAGAGGATTGAAAACGGGTAAGCTGATCACATTTGAGGGTATTGACGGCTCAGGCAAATCAACGCAGGCTGAGAAGGCATTGGAGTTCCTGAAAGAGCGCGGTGTGCAGTGCAAGCTGTTACGTGAGCCCGGAGGAACTCCGCTGGGGGAGGCTATCCGCAAGATACTGTTAGCTCCTGTGGACAGTGGGATCACTATGAACCGCTACGCCGAATACCTGCTGTTTGCGGCTTCCCGTGCGGAGCTTTGCCGTTGGGTGATCAAACCGCTGCTGAAACAGGGATTTACCGTTTTAGTGGATCGCTTTGGGGATTCGTCGCTGGCGTACCAGGGATATGGTCACGGTGTCGATTTGGACTTTATCCGCAGGACGAATGAAGTGGCTACCGACGGTTTGAAACCGGATCTGTCGATTTTGTTCGATATAGATGTTGAAACAGCTTTCGCCAGGCTGGAGGATGCGAATGACAGAATTGAAAATGAAGGTATAAATTTCTTTAAACGGGTGAGAGAAGGATTCCTGAAGATCGCCGAGCAGGAATCCGAAACTTACATAGTAGTTAACGCCGCGCTGGAAATCGAAGCGGTGGAAGAGGATGTTATAAGAGCGATTTCGGGGAGGATGTAGGGAGGTTAACAAAACGGCACGCTCTATTCGGCGGGACAGTCAAAATTATCGTCACATCGTCACAGAATCGGCGGAAAGCCTTACCCAGTAAGGGTTAGAGGGTGTGACGGAAATGTGACGGAAATGTGATCGAAGTGAGAAAGTAAGAAAGTGAGAAAGTAAGAAAGTTTATTCACAGCAGATACAACGGATTAAGCAGATAGTATAGCTCCCCCTTTTGTGAAGAGCCTGTCCCTGCGACTTGTCCGCCTCTGGTGGAAGGCAGGGAGGGAATTAAAGGGGATTTTCTTGCTCACTTGATTACTTGATCACTTAATAACTTAAAAACTTGTCTATGACTCCGAAGGAGTCTAACATGAATAGCCGCCGGTGCAACCGGCGGATTCAAATTCCATCCATATAACAACCCTGAAAAGGTTGAACATATACCGTCAGCATCTTTAATTGTACCTCATATAGTGGCAGACGAAACGTCCGCCCCACTGAAGAGGTCATGTCTATATATTGACAATCTGTCATCAGAAGAGCGTCCAAAGCAGTGTTGTTACTGTCAATGATTATTTTAACTGATACAGTGATACGGAAGAGTATTAGTCAGACGTTTACTTACTATAACCAAGAACTTTGTGGATGGAATTGCTTCTTTGTTTATGATAAGAATTTAGGCACATTTAGCTTGCTAATGATTGAGGCATCCCATCCCATGTTTTCCCCTCAAGTATCCTGCCCGTTTTCTTTTTATTGACACCGCCCCATTGCTTGAAAAAGAAAGGTACATCTTGTAATTGACATTGATTTTTAATGTCTCGAACCCATTCCTTATTCATTGGTCTTGCCCCTGGACCGGATTCACCACCAACTATCACCCAATCAATCCGAGTAAGATTTAAGGAACCAACATCGCTAATTAATGGCTCTAATGACAAAAATTTTATAAAAGCATTTGTGTTTCTAATTGTATTAATTCTTTCGATATATTGCTTACTTTCAACAGATACACCCATCCAGATATTTTTTGACCAGTTCAAGTGTCTTGAATACTCAAGTAGTATGTCAGATCGTTTTGTTAGTACCTGAAATGTATGCTTGAAGTTATCATTCATTACTTTAAATACTCTCACTATATAGTCGAATGGTATATCCTCATGGAATAGGTCACTCATTGAGTTTACAAAAACAAAGCGTGGAATTCGCCATGAATAAGGTTCAATTAGCACTGACGGATGTAAGGTTAATTCAAACCCATTTTTATATTTTTCAAGTCCCATGGACTGAAGTCTTTTGGACATGCGCTCAGCATAACAGTGCTCACAACCGTGTGATATTTTTGTACAACCAGTTGTTGGATTCCAAGTGCTTTCAGTCCACTCAATTTTTGTCATTTGCATTATTGCAAACCTCAAAATAATATCTTTTTGCATTGTGGATGTTCGTTGAACTATAATTTAGCGTTCCTGCTCTTTTTATCAAACCTTCTTCTTCCAATTCCCTGACAACTTGAGTGAATAGTTTCGGTTCACATCCCATCCGCATAGTATATTTAAAACCACTAATATTATCGACAATCAAGCCTGATAATATGCTTTTTCTTAACTCAGAAATAACCTTATATTTTTTGTTGGAACTGTTTTTTACATGAAAGAGGTTACCCTCCTCAAAGTCATTATACATATTGAAATTTGCTTCCCCTGAAAAATTATCATTTCGCCAGCAAACTTTTAAAAACTTTTCCATTCCAAACGTGTGATTGCTGCCAAAGATTAATCCATAATAATTCCCTTTGCAGGTCTCTTTTTGGATTGTAAAGTGATGTAAATAATATTCCTTCTCAGGCGGTATAAGGCTCCTGTAATAGTCTGCGATAACTCTATGACATTCTTTTGGTTGCATTTGATCAAAATTCATAGATTCGGTATTGATATATTGTTTTGTATTAGGATGTTCCTTAAAACGCTTAACATAGGATGAAGAAATAAAAAATATAAAGTCGGTTCTTGGTGAGTTTACTAATTGCAGAAATATATCCTTATCAATTTGGCTAAAACCATATTGATCTAAAAGAATAAATTTCCCGATATTTTTATCCTTTAATACTGTTTGTGTTTCCGGATCATTGAAAGCAGACTTAAAATCCTTTTGTTCTACCGAAATTTTATAAACACAATCTCCACATTGATTTGCATTAATACATTCACTTTTGTATTTTTCAACATTGCTCCGAAGCTCTTTACTCATATGTAGAGCTTTTTCGCTAAATATGAAATTTATTACCTTATCTTTATCAATTTTACTGCAATATTTTCTGTTTTCTCCTTTTGCTTCTTTAAGCAGAATTAAAGGACTTCCATGTACACCATTAGAATCTGAACCGCTGCCAGCAAAAAAATCAAAAATTGCAATTTGGTTAGTGTATTTATCATGTAAGAAGACTGGTAGCCATTCCCTAAAACACTCGCCAAATATTTCGAGTTTTAACTTTGTTGATTCATCAAATGGTTCTTTGTTAAAGTTCATTTTATTTATCCTATTATTTGGAATTAGTGTCTAATTAATACAGAAGCTTTAGGTTTCTTAATTTACAGTCAAGCTGTCCGGTTTGATCCAGAATGGGGCAGATATTGTTAACATGCTATCCTATTCCCAATCAAGTTCAAGTTCTATCGTAATAGAATGATCAGAACTCCAAAGAGTTGTCCTTTCTGAATATCCATCATTAGAGATGATAGAATTTACTCGGAAATCGACTGAGCCTATGTATTCGTTGAGTGAAATATCATCCTCGTCGTAAAGCTCAAGACAATATGAAGAACTCCAATAGTCGAGCTCATAAGGATCGTTGAAATAGAAACTTATCGGTAGGTCGCTTTCAATAAGATCGTATGCAGTTGTGGATTCTGTTATTAGGTCATCGAACGGATCAAATAGTCTTATGAACAGGTCTGGTCCGCTCCAAAGATCCCAACCCGCTCCTGAGCCGGTTGTGAAGGAGAAATCTTCAATGGTAATTTGCTTGAGAAATACGCTTCCTGGTGTTATGGTTATTGTCTGTCGATAAGTATCTTTTTCTCCTGATTCTTCATTCTCAGCTTCAAGAGAAACGATGAACGATCCCGCGTAGTCATAGGTTGTTGAGGGATTTTTTAATGAAGATGTTCTACCATTACCAAAATCCCAATGATAAGAATCAGCATTTTCTGATTCGTTTTGAAAGGTAATATAAGCGGGTGTTTTTGTTTCTCCTGAACAAGTGAAATATGCTACAGGTTCAAGAGTTGAGCTTGCAGGATTATCATCACATCCAAAAGTGATAATAACAATAAAAGAGAACAACCAATAGAAATAACGAGTGTATGTCTTCTGTTTCATGTTTGTAATCCTTGCTTTTGTTAATGTATTATTATTTCTTTATTTACGCTTACATTAAGTATTTTGAATTAAAAGATATTCATTTCCGTCGTATTTTTCTTTCCCCCCAACCCATTCCGTTCCTTTATCAACGGCATTCCTGAGCCGATCCGCGAGTTGTCCATAGTGATTCGTTATTCTGGATCCCGTATCAAGTATGGGATGACAATGTATAGTGATTCGCGATTCCCGATTCGTGATTGACAAGCAGGAATGCTTGTCCTACTGAACTGAAGGAAATCCGGGTTACATATACTCTACATCATGTCAACTTCCTACTGAATCGGAAGATAATCTATTTTATAGCTTTAGTCAAGTGCAGGTTTGAAAATATTTGTATGGTTTGATTTATAATGTCTTCTTGACAGGGATATACAGGATATACAGGATGTTATGGATTCCGGTTTTCACCGGAATGACACACTTCAGGGTTGGGATGGTGTTATTTGACACACAACCGCCGGCTGACGCCGACGGCTATTCATGTTTAATCCCTACGGGATTCGTGATTGTTGATTCGTGATTCTGGATCCCGTATCCCCCGTTTTCACGAGGGCAGGCTTGTACGCGATGACATGGTGTAGCCATTTGCAATTATTATTCCCCGGATTTAGGGAAATCCTGGCTGAATCGGAAGATAATTTAATAAACTGCTTTAGTCAAGTGTAGGCTTGAAAATATTTGTATGGTTTGATTTATAATGTCTTCTTGACAGGGATATACAGGATGTTATGGATTCCGGTTTTCACCGGAATGACACACTTCAGGGTTGGGATGGTGTTATTCGACACAGCGTCGGCTGACGCCGACGGCTATTCATGATTAATCCCTACGGGATTGTTGATTCGTGATTCTGGATCCCGTATCCCCCGTTTTCACGAGGGCAGGCTTGTACGGGATGACAATGTGTAGTTAATTGGATCCCGTATCCCCCGTTTTCACGAGGGCAAGCTTGTACGGGATGACATGGTGTAGCCATTTGCAATTATTATTCCCCGGATTTAGGGAAATCCGGGCTACGTACTGAATCGGAAGATAACTTAAAAAACTGGTTTAGTCAAGTGTAGGCTTGAAAATATTAGTATGGTTTGATTTATAATGTCTTTTTGACAGGGATATACAGGATATACAGGATGTTATGGATTCCGGTTTTCACCGGAATGACACACTTCAGGGTTGGGATGGCACTATTCGACGCAACCGTCGGCTGACGCCGACGGCTATTCATGTTTAATCCCTACGGGATTCGTGATTGTTGATTCGTGATTCTGGATCCCGTATCCCCCGTTTTCACGAGGGCAGGCTTTTACAGGATGACATGGTCAGCGCTTTTGTTTAATTTCGAATCACCCTGACAGGCTCGCTCGCTATATCAAAAGGTATGCTCTGCAAATCACTCCTTGATGAATAACTTTCAGGATCGAATTCACCGCTTACCGCGATGATCTGATACTCGGTTCCCTGCTCATTACTCTCGCCAAGCCAGGCTCTGCCGTTAAACCTGTTGTTTGTAACAGCGGCTTTTGCCTGATAAGTCCATGCCGCTCCATCCGAATATGCGTAGATGTAAACGTTATTCACGTTGCGACATTTGCCTGAAACACTGACAACTCCGTTTACGCTTGCGTTATCTGCCGGTGATTTAATCTCGATCATAGCCGGACCGCAGGAAACCATTAGTAATAATATTAGTGCGAGAAAACTTCTTTTCATCTGTACTCCCTTGTTTTTTGATTCGTGATTTTTGATTCGTGATTCGTGATTGACAAGCAGGAATGCTTGTCCTGCTGGACTGAAGGAAATCCGGATCATGATAGATATACAGCGAAGGTAAGTGTAAATATAGGTAATGTCAAGGAGTATATCGTTTGATTCTCGATTCGGGATTTTGATTCGTGATTCTTATCCACAGATTATGCAGATTACGCTGATTAATGTGATTTGTAACAATGGTATTATTAAGTACTTAGCTTGTCTGGGTTCCCGCCTTCGCGGGAATGACGGTAAATTGCGTGGATGACGGTAAATTGAGGGAGTGACGGGTAAAGCGCGGGAATGAAGGTTTTTTGACTTACCGGACATCTTAAATAAAATCATGCTGTGTTATTGAGATGAAAAGACCACCTTTCAATAGAAAGATGGTCTTCTTTAACGCTTGTAGCGGGGACAGGATTTGAGGAGGTAGAGAAGACACCTCTTTTCAGATCATAGTCCCATCCGTTTGAGCCACTCCTCATTTTTCAGATCACTGAGTATTATTACTAATGCATTATCAATGTATTAGGTACCTTGGTCTGTTTTCTCAACTAAAATTTATCTCACCATTTCTACTACATTTCAAATGAGAGATTCAGGTTGATGCTTTCAATACCGCTCTGGTCGCAGGTTTATGACGACTTATTCAAATCGTGCAGGATTATAACAATTCCAGTGTGCATAACCTCGCATTAATCAATAATGAAAACGAAAACTTTTATTGTATGCTTTTGTTTATTCAGGATATATATTTGAAATTAGTAGTATTCTCTAATCTGATTATAATCACAACAGAAATGCAACGCAAATTACAGTGGTTAACCCGAAACCCACTGCAGCGATTGTAATTGCTTTAAGTTTTCTATCAGATCGTCCTATATCTATGTTAAGACGTGTTATCTCATCGCTGTCGGAATGGTATAGTTTAGCTTCGTAGTTAGCTCCCCATACAAATACCGGATTAGGAATTAACTTTAAATTTTCGTTTTGATCTGGAAATTGATATTTGTTTAAACGATCTATAAGGCTTGCATTATCGGTAAAAAGTAAATCATAATTATCAGGAAAGTTGCTTTTAAATGGAATGTCAAAAGTTGAATCTGTGAAGCAGAATATCCGGTCTTTATATTCTTCATCTTTAAATCCCGTAACAACAAGTCCCATTTCACCAATAAAACCAGATGTATTAGCCCATTCTGATATAGTTTCATTAATTCGTTTTTCATTTAACTTCAACGAGTTAATCTTTAGGTTTCCTGAAACATTTGACATGCCTAGAGTAAAATCGTTACTATTTAAAACTGGAAGTCTAAAAAATGAATTTTTATTAATCAAATCTGCATAGGGATAATTATCTAGTTTGAAAACAAATCGTTTTTCCTTATTTAATAAATCTTCTTTCAAGAGGTTTCTCATTTTTATCTTATTTACTATATTATCAACACTGAAATGAGCTTGTATTGTATCAGGAATAATTGATTTTATATACAGCGAATCAGCACCCTCACCCTTGAGTCTAATCTTGACATTATGGCCTAAAAGTTCGGTAGGTGATTTTATGGCAAGTTCCGAAGGTAGGTAGATCTCGTCAATTCCCTCTGTTACATCTGATGTCAGGTTTTTAACGGTTATTGAATCGTTAATTAATTCATATGATATTGATCCATTTGGAACTGGTGATTTCAATAACCAGACAAGCTCACCATTTAGAAAACCTTGATTAAAATCCGGTAGTAATTTAAATGCTGAGATTTTGTCTGCTCCTACCGCATAGATTGTTCCTGAAGATGGATACAATGGTGTACATGTCATGTTTGGATCAGAGTATTCAATTGAAATTACCTGTTTGCCATTTTCATTATGAACACTAAGTGTGAAACCGCGTGAAAGTCTCCAATTTTCATTAATAGAATTGACTAATATCCATAGGTTCTCCCTGGTTTTATCTCCCTTGTATATTGAAGGATCTTCGTCACTCCATATTTGTATCTGTGCAAAGACATTTGAAGCAATCAAAATTGAAATAATAATATATCCCAACAATTTTATATCAATACTTCTCATTTCTGTATCCATCACTTAAGTTTATCCATTCTAAATCTTCTTACTTGAGAATCGGTCTAATAAAACGTGATTGAAGCTTGTACGCTAACTGTAATGATCCAAATGTGATTGACTTAGCAAATAAAACATTATCAAATTCATCCTTAAATATTAAAAGATCTTTCTCATCAATTCCTTCAAAAATACTAAATACCACAACCTCAATTTTTTTTGCATCCGTTATTACATCAATATTCTCCAGATCAAACCACGTTTTAACTGTATCAATCATCGAATCATTCGCTGTATAAAATATATATGTGTTTTCTTTATAGATATGTTCTCCATAAATTAATCCCCATCCAAGAGAAATATTTGGTCTGTAGAGATATCTTGTTGTATCAGTATCATACAAAGTGATATCATTGAAGTCATCTATTTTGTCTTTGTTACTCTCAGAACAACCAATAAAGATGATCAAATTGATGATTATGATAATATTTTTCACTGTATTTATCATGAATCTTCCTATTTTAATATTGTTGTTAATTTTCCTTTTCGAAACCTATTTCGTTAAGAAATGGTTTCATAAGGTTGTAGATTTCTGTTGTATCAGTAACAGTAAAAAACCAAAAATACTGGTCCTTATAAGCATCTAAAGCATATAGGCGCACGGACAGATGTGCAAGCCAAATAGTATTGTTCTCATTTTCCTCTTTACTAACTTTAATATCCTCTCTAAGGAGTATTTTCTCGTTTGATATTATTTCATTGCATCTAAATATTTCTTCGTTTTCTTCAATATGTTCTTCAATATGTCCTAAGTGAAATCTACTAAACAAATATCGTTCCATTTTTTGATTCATCAAATCACTAGGTTTAAATGCATATTGTAAATATATGCTATCAACAAAAACATATTTAGGATTTTTCGAAATAACCATTCGCAGGTTTGATAATGAATCCAAATCCCAATTCTTTCTCCCATTCTTTTCGATGTTTGAGAGATCAAAACGTCTCAAGATATCTCTGAAATCTTTATATTTACTATCATATCCCTCAATAGGTATAATATTATTATATGTTGAATCTGGTTTTCCACTTTTCAACCATACTAATCCTTCCTTTTGTATTGATACGATATCAGCTCCTAACCTCATCATTAAACTAATGATAACACCTACGACAGCTAAAACAACAAAAGCATCCATTACGATAATGGATATTTCTTCCTCTGATGTATCTTTGTATTTAATTGCCATATTCTTAGACTGTTAAGTTACGTTAGGGATTTAATAATTTATCACGAAAACTATTTAAAGCAATATCGAGCTCGGATAATTTCGATTTCACCTCAGGAATTATTAGTAAAACATTTTTATTGTCTTTTGACGATTTCAACTCATCATACAGAGAGATAATTATCTGAATAGTTTCGTCAATATCAATTATGCATAATGATAATTCATCAAGTGAATATTTTGTTTTTGAGATAACACTAATAAAATCATTTTTTAATAGAGCATCCTGCAACAAAGCTAGACTCTTCAATGTAGCTTTAACTCTCTCCTGGAATTCTATGCTCATTTCTGAAACTAAATTGAAGGAGTATTTTTCAAGTTTTGTGAGCAGTTTGCTAAGAAAATCGAACCTTTTATTAATTACTGCATATAAATTATCAGGAACAAGAGTGTTTGTTCTATACGATGAAACTACATCTTGCACTTTAGTTATCCATGATGTTAAATTAAAGCTTTGAAAATTACGAGTGTATTTAACTTCATAGAAAATACCAAGAATGTTGGCAACCATACTTGAAAATACAGCTAAAGCATATCCTTGAAGAGAAGCTTTTAATCCTTCCATCATAGTATTGACATCACTCCCTTCGATAATATATGCAGTCGTAAGGAATGAAGTAAAAAGTCCAAGAAAAGTACCTATTATTCCAACTCTAATAATCCATGCTTGGCATCTACGAGTATCGTCAATGAATAATGAAGTTCTGTTCTCTTCAATGTTTTGATATGTTCCTACGATTGATTCAATTTCACTCATCATGACTCCAACGTTTAAAAAGAGTCCTCTTGCGTACATATAAAGCCAAGTTGTATTCGATTGCAAAGTCCGCTCGCTCCGAAGATAATTTCTCATCATGTGCATTATCGATGATTTATAATTCCTTTTTATCAATTTGAATAAGAGTAGAGGAAAATTAATAATTTTATTTGTAAGAAACCTATTTTTAAATTCATTATGGTGGTTTGTTGACATTTTTACATGTTTTTGATTTGCATTAAGAAGTATATCAAATTTTTCAACAATGCTTTTATTAATATTACCATCAGATTCAAGTTCAGAATTTAATATTGGATTAATTTTAGTAATATGACTAAAAAATGAATTATCTTCAATTCTTTTGGTATTATAATAATCAACTAGTTTACTTAAAAAATATAATATTCCGAAATATGGTGCCATATTAATAAAAAGTAAAGTAATTTGCATTTTTCCTATTCCATATTTAAACGCAAGAAAACTCAATAAAATACCAACTACTATAGGAATAATAACTAATAATAAATTTGTATATTTAACTGAATTGTTAAACAGTAAGTTTAAACGTGTAAGATCTTTTTTAAGGTTATTCTCATAATTTAATAACTCTTTTAAGTTAATTCCATGATTGTTATTTTCCATTTAAGTACTCCTTAAGTATAATCTATGATCCTGATTTGTATTCAAATGTAACCTGTCCATCAAAAGAACGCCATCTATTACGTTCAGGGACTAAGATGTCGAAAGACCTGAAGCAGATGTGGAAATCTATAGGGCGCTCCCAGATGTTGTCCCAACCGAAACCAAAGGTCAGTGCTGTATTTTGTGTAGGAGCAGAACCTCTTCCTATAAGAATATCACTAATGCCAATATCAAAAAACTGGTTCTCCCCTTTAAGGAGATTAAGCTGATATTCAAAACCACCTGATAATCTGCAATCCTCATTTTGATCAAATCTACTTTGTAATGCAATTATCACGTTATTCTTTTGAACGGATCCTCCAAAATCGAGATAACTCCAGCTATTGTCGGTATATTCAATATCTCCCTTTTCTTTCCAGGAAACTCCATAAAGATGACGAAATCTTACACCAAGTGTTATCTCCGGAATCTTGTCAGATTCCTTACTTACTAAGTATTTTGCACCCAAATCACAACCCCAATTTTTTCTGTACCAATTTTCTGAAAAGAAATCAGTTGATAAATCGTAAAGCTCTCTACGATAAAATATGAGATTTGCACCAATTGATAAGGTGCTGTCTGTTAGTTCTTTTAGTTGCCATGCAGTAGTTAATACTACTGCTATGTCTTTAAGTGATTCATCTTTCGATGTTGAGTACCTTGGAGCTCCGGTTATTGAGTTAACGTCAATGACTTCGAGATCCCAAATAGTATAGTAGTATCCGGATATCGCCAAACACCATTCAGACCAGTTACGTCCACCACCAAAAAAGAATGATTGTGGTTTTGGAAGATTTGCAGTTTGTGCCGAGGGAGTTCTTGAAGCGTCATTTCCTGAAAACTGGAACATCCATTTCTCATTAATCTGACAACCTGCAGGATTCCATAACACAGCTTCCATCGCTTCGGAAACCACAACACCAGTTCCACCCATAGCAAGACTGCGCGCTCCTATTCCTGTTCTTAGAGAAGGAAATGGATCGCCCAATAAGTTTCCGCGTTCCGATGCAAAAGTCAATGACACCCGGATAATTAAGAAAATGATGATTCCCATGACTGTTCTGTTACTCATTGTATTGATATGTCCTCCTGATAGTTTTAGCGCCGCGAAGAACTGTTAATGTGAATACCGATTTATTTCCGGGAATGGATTTATTTAATGTAACTATATAAACTCCATTTGGTAGTTCCCTCAGTCGTCTGGAATCACTTAGCCTGTATCGGTGAAAACCGGTTTCCATTACATTGTTAGGTCCTCTGATCTGCTCCCAATGATCAATACTTACAATTTCATCTACCCAGTCACCATTGAGATTAAATATTTGTAATGTGGGTATCTCATTTGGGTGTTTCTCACCGATTTGGTACTGGAAATACAGAGGTTCCCTGTCGGGATCCCAGGGAGTAGGATAAAGACAACTGACATCCTGTAAATTAAGCGGTATATTAGCATAATAAAAAATAGTATCTTCAATGCTTTTATTTCCGGCTCTATCAGTGACATTGATTATGCATCTAAGGCTGTCACCTGCAATAATTTGGCTTATATCCGGTAAAAATGACAGATTATAACCAGGCTCTGCAAATCCTAACACTTCCTCAGGGAAAGAAATGGACATTGAATCATATGGTATTTTTTCATTCGAAGTAGTGTTGAAAATATCTATTGAAATACCGGATAATTCTATTCCTGAACTTGAATCGACTGTTATGTCATAACAATCATCAATAATTGCTTTTGGCATATCAACAAAACGAACACGAAATATGGGCAAGTTAGTATTACATAACTCGACCGTTTTTGCTTCAGTTAAGGGTTTTTCACTCTCATATGGAAATATTGATACAAAGTTATCCTCGTGTCTGTGATATATTCTTCCAATGGCATTATTTCCAGTAGCATCGGTTAAAATTCCTGGATTAAGCTCTATGTCAATACCAATCCTAACGTCTTTGTTTAAACGATGCTTAATAATATCACCTTCCTCATTCCTCTGAAACATAACATCATCAATATTAACACGGACGAACATAGTATCATTAATTATTTTGTTGAACTCAGAGCTTTCTAATAATATCTCAGGATGCGCCATGAAAATTTGTTTTAGATCTATATCTTCATCTGCAAGTACAATTGGTTCACTGAAGACCGCTACGAGAGTTTCCATACTATCCGAAGCTTCTTCATGATTGCTATTCTCTGGCAATAATAATACTCTTTCAAGATATGGTGGAAGTATTTCAACTTCTGTAGTGATATCCTCAAGGCAATCAGCTCTCCATAAGAAGGGCGCTCCATAAAAACTTTTAAACCTGGTGAAGCGTTTTTCTGTATTAGAAGGGTCACCATACATATCAACTAAAAGTTCAGAATAATCTATTATTGAGCGATTAATATTTAGGAAAAATTTCCACTTGACAACAGATGAAGCGTTTTCAATAAGTTGGATCGAATCAATCGCCAGACCGTCAGTATCAAACACTCCAGCAGAATAGTCTTCTCCCCAATTCAAATCTTTACCTTCCACTGATTCTTCCGGGACCGCCTTTAATACTGGACTGAGTGGATCGGGATAGACAACAATCGGGCAATTGGTTGGATTAGTTAATGTAACCGAAAGCTCAACGGTGTTACTATCTTCGGAGACAATATTCAAAGCCGGCTCGTTATAAATAAGTGTGCATTGCTCTAAGATATATAATCCAAGAGTATCACTGATTGCAGTTTCACCAGAAATTAAAGGGACTTTCGAATTTGCATCCCTCATGCTATCTGCTATGATACTGCATATCAGGTTAGTGACATCATCACTGCTCTTTTTAAGACGAAATTTCTGTTCTTTAAACCACTTATTATAAGGTACAATAATCATTGAATCTGATTCTAAGCATGTAATATTTTCCGGTATTGAGTTAAAGGATATCCAGGTAGAATCCCCCATTATCCAATTACCATGACCATCCTTGTACTCTGCCGTAGCTTCACCAAGGTTTTTAACATATCCCGTAACATATATATTATTGTTTACGGGCAAAGTCTCATGATTATCTTGATTATAAGGATATATTTCCCATTCTTCCTCATTTCCTTCATAACCTGTACTTACACGAGATATCTTTAATGAATCAACCTCTAAATGCAGTGTGTTCTGCACCTGAACCCTGAGGCATCCATAAATATCTGCAATCGCCTGGGCTTTGTATGAATCAATAGCATCTCTACCAAAGACTGATGGAACAATAAGCATATCACCGGAGAAAGTTCCTGTTTCAAGCACATGAATTCTGAGTGTTTCTGGATTGTCATTACATCCTATACATGTATCTCCGCTTAAAAAGGTTAAAGGATAATCGAAAATAAAACCTGAAGAGTAAGTTATATCCATTAAATCATCAGCACTATAAACCTTCAGTGAACAGGTATTAAATACAAATGTTTCTGATTCATTGGTAGTTCCACTAGATATTTCAACGTCTATATCCCATGGTTCATTCTGACCACATGTAACTGAGGAATCGCTAGAGGTTGTTTTAACAATACTAATGAAAGCTCTTTCAATGATGTTAAGTACAACGTTGTTTGAGTCAACCTCAGCATTAGACTGAATTTTCGTTTTCAGTGGTCCGGCGGCTAATCCTTCATCTCTAGTCCGACAATGATTCCAGGAAACAGTACCTTTTGGGCGTACGATACCGACATTACATGTATCACCGCAATAGAATTTAGGCACAACGCGGAAATCGAAACTGCTTTGTTGGACTTCTTGTCCCCAATGAATTATAGTATCTGAAACAGGAGTGACTCTGAAGTAACTATCTATTTCACGACCTGAAGCGTTATCTTTACAGAAAGATATTTTAAAATCACTCGGATCAATAACGACGATCTCTTCTGGTTCGGTATTACGACTAATCCACATTCGTAATGTATCAATTGAACCTTGATCCATTGAAAAACAATCATCATAGTTTACTGATGAAATTGAATCAATAAATACTTGAATAGGGTTAATGATGTATAAACTGTCACTAAATCTATAAATTTCATCCACATAGAACTCACTCTCTCGATTATAATGGTTTTTTCCTTTCATCTTAAAATTTAAGTAGTGCTTTCCAACTGATTCAAAATTATTTAACGTGAGAATTCCTCGTCTTATGAATTTAATATCCTGATTTGCTGGTAGAGAATCCACTTGACTAATTGGAAACCATAAATATCCATTGTCAATTATTTGACCAGTAGAATCCTCAATATATAAATCGTTAATTTGCTGTGTTAATGTATCAATTTGAGTTTCTCCGGTATTCGTGAATTCAAACTGAAATACAATCGATGAAGTATCCGAAAGAGCACTGTTATGATCCTTCTCGATAAATACATTTAATTTAGGTGGTTTAAATATATCTACAGGAAACGGATCATCAGGACTAAATTCATATATTTGCTCAATAGAGTATTCCTCTATACTGTATTCACATGTTAAAACAGTACTAAAAGCAAAATAGCCAGAAGCACCAGAATCTGGGAGAATTTTCCAGGTGAGGTCTCTTCTTGTTCCAGGCATGAAGTCAATAATTGGATCAGAAATATCCTGTTCTGAAATTGTCACACTTCCGTTACTGCTTCTCAGCGAATCTGGAAGTATCACATCCCATGTCCAATTATCAACAGGATTAAACAAGTGAAGAGAAACAATCAATTCAGTTGTACCTGTAGAGCTATAGGGATTTGGTGAAATGTCCCACTCGCTAACTATTGGTGCTTCAGAAGTAAAAACTCTGAAGTTATCAGTTAGTAATGTATCCATCTTAGAAACGAAATTATTTTCATCTGTATAATTAAGAACAAGCGTAATGTTATAGAGTAAATTTGCACTTAGTTCATGATCATTTAACTCCTGAAATAAGGTATCAAAGTAAATAGTCTTTGGCTCCTCCGTATTTACAGTTCGGTCCAGTTCATCACCAAAGATTGGAAGTTGCAACACGCTACTATCACCATCTGAAAAACTTATATAGGTTGAATCACTATTTAAAACCACATCAAGATTACCTCCGGATGAAAGAACACTAATTGATGGGCGATATTCAGCTCCATAAATACATTTAGAAAGATTGAAATTGTTTAAAATTTCCAATTTAGTAGGATTAAATAACTCAAGCCTTTCTCTAGCACCTCTTTGAAAGTCATATCGCTTGCTTTGTTCTAATCCGTTACTATCTATTCCTACAATTCTAATTTGTGAATAATATTCATCTTCTACTGTCCAAGTATCAGAAGAGAAATGGTATTCCTCAAAACTAAACTCAATCCATTCACTGTCCGGTAGAACGTTATTGTCATAAACTTCATTCCATAATTCCACATTTAACGGAATTGCTTCATCCTGATTACCTCTATCTGGGAAAAAACAAACATCTTCAGGATAAATAATAAAATCTATTCCGCTTCTGTTCATTATCTGACATTCAAAAACTATATCATCAGTAATAGTGATTCTCTGTGGTGAAAGACTATCAAATGGAACATTTAAATCCAATTGCGGTGTGATCTCAAGACTATCTAAGTCAATACTATTTGTTATGTCATCAGCCGGATTACGGCTACGAATAAACGTTAAGTTAGTTCTTAATAAAGTAGACATATTTATGTTATCTGGTATATCGATGCCTTCAAAATCAAGACTTATTGTAGCTTCATCATTCTCATTTCCCAGTTTATATTCATCTTCAATAAGATTAGTTGTGAAGTGAATTCGTTCATTTGAAAATCGAAGAAATGTCCCGTCAGCTCTGATAGTATCTGGTAAATCAAACGATTGGTCTGTCATATCAATAGAAAAAGTTCGCGCTTCATGTCCACTTGTAACTCTTAGTGGTGTTAGATTATCAAAACTGGCATCTCGAGCTGGATGAACAAGCCACAGAATCCCATCCTCCGGGAGTAAAACACTTACGAGGATTAATGGATCCTGATCTTCTATCTCAATCTGTCCACTCGCAGTTACACCAAATTGGATTTCTTCTGCCTCTAAATCTAAGGGGATATCGATTATGAATCGAACCGTAAAGTTTCTACCACCGTTAATTCGAACATCAATATCCTCAGGTCGACGGGTCCAGTTGTCTCTACTAAGTATATCGTTTGTGTTTAAAACAACATCTGTTAGTAATATATCATCGTCTCCCAAATTACTGATTGTGATCTCAATCGTAATTCCATCAGCCCCTTTCCAAACATGGACTGTATCTCTTTGAGCCAGCGACCAGTCCTCTGTTACTATGTCTGTAATCCCAAATTGAGAAATGTAAACTCTTCCATTTCCATAAGCTGGACCACCAGATTCTCTCGCTGTCACTGTTGCGCAACCTCCTGTAGTATCGGCAACAAATTCAAAGGATAAGATACCCTCATCATCTGTATTAACGAATACCGTATCATTTATATCCTCGCCATTTGCAAACCCGCCTAAATCGGTAGTTATTCTAAAAGCAACTGCATCACATGAATTACCATCCTGATCGACAATTGTGTCAGAATGGAAAAATGTTGTAAAATATTCTCTGTTAACATCCTCATTTTGTGCAAGAATATTTAATTTATCAGGCGTTAAAGTGAACGGATACATCGGAGCACCATGTCTTATTATCACCGGTACCATATCTGCTTCGACTTCATCCACTGTAAGTGACACATTGACTTCATCATCCACGGTTATTATAGTATCAGGTTCGTAAAACAATACGTGGTTATCTTCTTCAAAATAATACTCATCATTATTTGGTAGATTGTGATGCCAGTCATCTTCAGCTATTTCCATACTATCATACGATATCACATTGTCATCAGAATCCCTCGCAATAAAACTAAAACGATACTCGCCATCTGCATCGCCCAGCAGTGTATCAAGTTCATCGCCGTCCACAGTCATGCTGACTGAGGATACGGCACCGGGTACTACACGAACATCTTCACTGAAAGCGACAAGAGAATCTTCTATCACCTCACCGCCAACTCTAATAGAATAAGCAACCAAACGTATCGTCGCTGAACCCGCCCTTATCGCTTCAAGCTCATACTCAGCAGGATGATCGGCGACAGAACGAATGTTACCAATATCGTCTCCTGTAAAACTCCACCTGATATTATCTGAACTATCCGGTAGATTAAAGTCGGATAACAAATTGCCATAGGCATCATATGGCAACAGATAGAAAGTATCTGTTTCGTCGGCGCTAAGATCGGAGTGGGAATAAACTTCCGAATTCTCATCGGTGTCTTTGGTTATGCGAAGATAAGTGACGATGTCAGTGGGTTCTACGGTTATTCTACCGGTTTCATCTGTAGCATTTTCATTATCAATGCTCACTGCATTGATCGTGCATTCACCCTGATGAGTACCTGTAAATACTATAACGTCCGAATCTGTCTCGTTCAGATCACCGCAATCATCACCCGAAAGCTCCCAATCCGTCTCGGTTGAACCAATACGATTACCAAGTCCGTCGTTATCGTCACCGTAACCGTCATAACCTACAGACCATAACTCAAGATCGTTACCGACAACGATGGTCGTATCAACTATCTCTGAACCGGATAAGGAATACTGTATCTTTATATACTCAATAAATTGATTCGCATTTACTTCGACATCTTCAAGAGTATCAGATGGAATTCCTTCAACGGTAACGCTAATGCCACCATTATATGCACGCAACGCACGAAACAAACAACTGCCGTTATGTTGATCCTCAAGATCGCCTAATTCTTCACCTGTAAATGTCCAATCAATGTCATCCGTTACAAGACCAGGACGATGATTTTCATAAATGTCATAACCATGACAATATAGAGTTACTTCATCACCCGCAGTGAGATCGAGACGATTGACAGGGGAAGGTTCATTTACTTCCCCGTTGTCAAGTGAAATGATTATATTGTCTAAAGGACCAGACTCGACGCTGATGTTTGCAGACTGGTAGGTTGCTGTGGTATCGTCTTCGATTGTAATGTAAGACTTGATATAGCCGGTTCCGACCTTCTGCGCTGTGAAAACTACATCAACACTTTCTGAAGTATCAAGCTCGCCAATATCCCCGAAAACATGCCAGAGACCGAACTGTGGATCAATCAGATTATCATCAAAATCGTAACTGACAAGATGAAGATTCAAAGTCTCTGTAGCATTCATTGTCAATGATTCATCAAAGGCTTCACCTTCATGCCGGATTTCTAAACGATAAGGCGCACCATGATCTATTATCACAGATACCGTGTTTGCTTCGACCTCATCCATCGTAAGCGACACACTGACATTATCTTCATCGGTTATCACCGAAATAGGTGTGTAAATCAGTACATGATTTGCTTCTTCAAAATGATACTCATCATCCGGCAGATTGTGAGCCCAGTTTTCCTCTGCTATCTCCAAACTGTCATGCGATATTACATTCTCATCAGAATCAATCGCAATAAAGCTGAAACGGTACTCGCCATCCG